>NZ_JBYTCR010000007.1:0-170703 GCF_058790455.1 Aeromicrobium sp. EU05-FHT14F07 | reverse complement strand
TACACGTCCGAGTACGGAGCGGTCGAGCCGAGGTTGCTCGCCGTGGGCGCAGCGCACGAGTTCCCGGACGACGTCCAGGCGTTCGTCATACGACGGAGGTTGTCGTACGTGAAGCACTGACGCCACGTCGTCGCAGACGTCTGGTTCGTGTCACCGGGAGCGACGTCGTTCAGCTTCTTGACGTTGCCCATGGGATCGTAGGTGTACCGCAGGTCCAGCTTCGGAGCCGTCGCACTGCCCTGCAGCGAGAAGGCACGTCGTGTCGTCCGACGCGTGGCGTCGTCGTACTCGCGGGTGTCGTACACGGCCTTCCCGGCCGTGCTCCCCGACGTCCGTTGGAGCACCTCGCCCAGCGGCGAGTAGAGGTTGTCGGTGACGATCACGACGGCGCCGGTCAGCTTCTTCACGTTGCCGAGCCGGTCGTACGTGTACGTGAGGTTCTCGTTCGTGATCCCCGTGACCAGAGGCTGGGTGATCTTCTGCACCGACCCGTCCGGGTTGTAGTCCACACCCGTGACGTAGCCGCCGGAACGCGAGAGGAGCCCCTCCTCCGTAGGGATCGTCAACGTGCTCGACGTGGGTCGACCTGCACTGTCGTAGGCCGTGACCTCGTCCTTGTACTCCTTGCCGTCAGCCACACGGACGGCGGACGCCAGGGCACCCTTGCGGACGGTGTCGTACGTCCACCTCGCTCGGACGAGACCAGTGGCGGAGTCGTCACGCAGCGCGACCTTCCGGCCGAGCGCGTCGTAGTCGGTCCACAAGGTCACACCGCGCTTGTCGGTGGCCGAGACCGGGCGGTCCAGCTCGTCGTAGGTGAAGGTGCTCTCGCCCTTGTCCGGGTCGTCGTCGGCGATCAGGCGCCCACGGATGTCGTACGTCTTCGACCACTCGGTGCCCGAGGCATCGGTGACCTTCTTGAGCTGACCGGACGGCGTGTACGTGTAGGAGGTGACGTCACCCCCGCCTGTCGGAGTGGACGCGGTGTGCTGAGTGAGGCTCGTGACCTGCCCTCGCGCGTCGGAGACCGTCGTCGTGGCGGTGCCGCCGGTCGGCGGCGTGACGAGGACCCGATCGCCCCCGTAGGCCGTGCTGGTCGACCACTTGACTCCACCGAGGGAGGCGAGCGCCTCCCTCGTGACGCGGCCGGCGAGGTCGTAGGTGTAGTTGGCGTAGCGGGGGACAGCGTTCTCCGCGGCCGACACGAGCGTGGTGTCGACGTCGCCGGAGTTGTAGTACGGCCCGCGGGACGAGCTCACCCACCCGCGGTCGTCGTAGATCTTCTCGGTGATCACGCGTCCACCGTCGGCGCTCGGCGAGGCCTTCTGCGTCGACCTCTCCCGCATGAGGCCGTCGTAGAACGCCACGGTCGCGACGTACTCCTGCGCAGCGTTCAGCCGCTCGGTCGTGACGGTGTTCGGTGCCGTCGCGCTCACCTTGTAGGTGAACTTCACCGACGGCGTCTGCGTCGCCTTGTCCCGACCCGGTCCCCAGACCGCGACCACACGGCCCAGGCCGTCGTAGGAGTAGTTGGTGACAGCGCCGGCGGCGTCGGTCTCGCTCGTCGGTGTGCCCCACGAGCGGGAGAGACTGACGACCGTGACGTGGTCCAGTGCGTTGGTCACCCTCACCTCCTCGGCCGGTCCGCCGGTGGCCGGGACGTAGGCAGTCGTCGTGGTCTTGCCCTTGGCGTCGGTGACGCTCGTCGGACGGCCGTACACGTCGTATTGGGTCTCGGCGTCCACTTGATAGGTGATGCCGTTGGACCAGCCGGAGACCGTCTCGAGGCGCGTCGGGCGCCCCTGCGTCGGCGCTGCGCCGAACGCCTGCCCGTCGTACGACGTGCGGCTCGCGGAGATGATGTGACCAGCCGCCGACGGTGCCGTCCCACACGCGAGTGCCGTGGTGACCTGGGACGCGGGGTAGTCGTACATCCCGAGAGTGGCGTTGGTGGCGAACGACGTCGTGGTGCACCGGTTGTCGGCCGCCGTCGACGTGTCCCCGAGGTCGTTGACGGCGACGGGCTGACCGCGGTCGTTGTAGTCCGTCGTCGTCTTCACCGTGCGGTACGAGCCTGACGAGAGCCGCGTCCGGGTCTCGGTCTCCCCGAGCCTCACGATGTGCGCGGACCGCCCGTTCGACGTGGCGGTCGCGGGCGAGGTCCAGGGCGTGTTGACCGTGATGTCCACGACCGCGCCCGACGCTCCCAGCTGGGTGCGTGTCCTGCGCTCGAAGCCGGCCCGTTCGTCACGGTCCTGGATGTCGGCGCTGTCGCCAAGCGGGTCGGTGACGGTGACGGACTTGGTTCCTCCACCTGCCGCGCGGTCACCGTGCATGCCGCGCAGGAACAGCGACTCGCTCCAGGTCTTGCCCGACTCCGCGCCGACCTCGGTCCTCACCCGGGAGTAGCCGCGCCACTCGCCCCATGTGCGGTACTTCGGCTCGACGAGGTTGGACGTCGTGTAGTGCCACCCGTCGCCGCCGCCGTAGGTGTAGCTGGTCGTGACGTTCGCTCCGCCCGAGCTGTTGTCGGCCTCCACGACGCTGTCGACCCGGTACTTGTGGAAGAACTCGAGCTGGGAGTCCTCGCTCCACCACGGCCTGAACCAGACCGGGAAGCAACGCCTGGCGTTCGTGTCGAGCGAACCGGCGGCCGGCTTGTCGCTGGCCGTGCAGTCGCGCGGCGAGTAGTTCACCGCGATGGACCCGCCGGTCCCGTTGTCGATGGCGTTGATGCGGAACCGGGCGAAGGAGTCCACACCGTTCGTGTCGTAGACCCGGTTGTCGAGGATCTCCTTGTTGAAGCGCACCGGAGGGAGGCTGACGTCGGTCCCCACCTTGCCCGTCTGCTGCACCTGCGCGAGCCAGAGGGTGCGGACCTGGGCCCGCTCCGCGTTCTCCTCGTTCGTCATGTCACCGGTCGCAGGGAGCTCGTGCGTGAGGTTCCACTCGTTCACGGCCGACCATGCGTCGTTCGTCGCCTTCACGAAGGTCGTGATCTTCGCGAGACGCTTCCGGGAGAAGAAGGTGGGCGAGGTGCGCGTCGCGCAGGAGGTGTCGCTGGTGCAGATCCGGTCGAAGGGGACGTCCGGCCAGTGCGAGGCGGTGTCCTTGGTCAAGGACTCGCAGGTGACCTCGCTGGTCTTGAGGCAACGCTCGGCGGAGGTGAAGACGACCTTTGCCGACGCGGCGTCGCTGCCCTGACGGCTGCCGTACTCGATCGACGTCAGCAGAGCGGCGCGGTCGTAGGCACGGACGGTGGCGTTCTTGTTGGCGCCGTAGTTGTTCTTCTCCTGGTCGTAGAAGTACGACATCGTGTTGCCGTTCGGGTCGACGACGTAGTCGAGACCCCAGCGCCACGCCTGGTCGCAGGCCGACGCCGCGAAGGTCGAGCCGTGGCAGGGCTCGCCCGCGCGAGCGCCGTAGACGGGAACGGTCGAGACCGAGTCGGTCCGGCGGTCGTCACCGTCGAAGCGCTGGTTCCTACCGTAGTAGTACCGGGTGCCGTCGGGCGTGGTCACCCGCCAGTACTCGCCGTCGTCGTCGCGGTTGATGCCGTCCTTCTTGAGCAGCTCGACACGCGTCCCGTCGTCGCTCTTCATCCGCCACTGGCTGGTCGAGCCGTCCTGGACGAGCTCGGAGCTCTGACCGTTCAGCGAGATGGTCAGGTTGTCGTCGCGCCAGCACACGTCGCCGACGTCCTCGGGGGTCCCGCTGACCTGGTCGCACGACTCGTAGGACCGCTCGACGAAGCCAGGGTCGAGGGAGAAGCCCTCGCCGATCCACGACGTCTGGTTGTTGGTGGACGAGGTCCGCCCGTCGACGGATCCGGACGAGTAGCTCAGTGCGAGGTCCGGCGTGGGGCCGTTGATCCCCGGCGGCGTCGCGATCGGGTACGACCACGTGAAGTCGCCAGACTGGTTCCCGGCAGACCACGACGAGGAGGGTGCGAGGGAGGAGGCCTTGTAGTCGCCCTGCGGTCCGGACGGGCCCGGCGCTGCCGCCACCGTCATGGTCGAGGCCGACGTCGAGCTGGAGCGCTGGGTCGGCACGGTCGCGGTGAGGGTGTTGTTCTTCGCGTCCGCGGTGGTCTTGAGCGCCTTCATCGCGCCACAGTCCAGGCCGCTCCCGGACTCGTCGCAGTCCTCGAAGGTCACCAGACGCAGCCGACCTGCCCAGTCGGCCCCAAAGGCGTTGACGAAGTCGGTGTAGTCGAGCTTGACGTCGACGGTCGCAGGCAGGTCCTCCTGGCGCGCGGTCGCGGCAGAAGGTTCCGCGGAGGGGCTCGCCGCCGACGCCGACGGAGCTCCCGCTTCGTCGCTCGCGTCGGTCGTCGCCTTTTCGGCAACCACCGTCTGGGGTGTCAGGTCGATTGTGTACGCCGGGGCGGCCACCGGCTCGCCGTCGAGCGTCACGGTCTCGGTCGAGAGCGTGGCCTTGGCCGACTCCTCGGCCCCCTTCGATCGGACCGAGAATCCCTCGACCTCCCGCGTCCACGAGTCAGCGACGGTCGTCTCGATCTCGACGCCCGCACGCGGGAGCTCGTCGGCCGTGACGGGTTCGCCCGACGTCTTGATCGACAGCGTGTCACCGTCGACAGGCGCGACCGGCACCGAGGGCATCACCTGGGTCTTCGGAGGCGCGTCATCGACCTCGGCAGAAGCGGGCGCGGCGGCCGAGGCGGCGAGGAGGGAGGTGATCAGAGCGCCCACGAGCGCCCAGATCGTCCAGCGACGACGTGTGGTCATGTCAGCAGCCTCCGCTCACGGCGACGCATTCGGTGCGTTCCCAGATCTTCAGGAAGTTGGAGATCTCGTCCTCGGTGAGAGGACCGCGGGCGACCACGACCTGGTCGAGGAAGCCGGTCCACCGACGGGTCGCGTCGTACGACGCTCCCACCGTCAACCGCTGGCGGACGAAGGACTCAGGAAGCGTGGCCGTCCCTGGCGTGACCGCGGTCGCGGCGTTGGTGCCGAGCACTCGGAGTGTCGCCTTCTTCGTCACGACGTCGTACGAGGCGACGACGGGTCGCGTCCCCGGCTGGCCGTCGTCGCCCGGCACGCGCGCGACGACCCACGCTGCCGTCTGGATGTCCCAGACGCGCAGGACGTAGTCGAAGCCTGTGCCGTTCACCTCCGCGCCGATCTCGAGGCCGGGAGAGTTCTCCCCTCCGAGCGAGAGAGCCGTCATCTGGTTGCTGCTCGTCGCCGTCTTCGCCGGATCGACGAACAAGGCCAGATCGAAGGACCGCCTCGGGTCGACGAAGGAGCCGACCATCGCCGGAGGCTGCGAGCTCTCGGAGAGGCTGATCATGGCGTCACGAGCACGGTTGTCCGGGTCGTCGTCCGTGTAGAGCGAACGAGTCGAGCGGGTGGCGTCGCCGATGTCGAGCGGGAACTCACCGGTGCTGTCGGCCGCCAGAGACCCGTCCTCGTCGTCGAACGTGTAGGTCGAGCGGACGAACCTTTCAGGGTCGAGGACCTCGAACTCGTGGACGAAGGGCACTTCGCTCCGATTCCCTGAGGCCTCGTAGGCCCAGACCCTCAGCTTGTGCAGACCGACGGCCCGCGCGGGCACGTGGAGAGTGTGGGTCTTGCCCGAGCCGGACGCCGCGAGCATCGGGTCGGTAGGCGGCGTGTCGGAGCTGAAGCTGTACCGGTAGCCGACCACGTCGTCCTTCGTCGATCCCGGCGCGAAGGTCAGCTGGTAGGACTTGCCCGGTTCCCAGCTCGTGGACGGGTCGTCGACTCCGGGCAGGCCCTGGACCCGGGGAGGTGCGGCCAGCGTGGAGTCGATGGTGAAGGTGCACTCGTCGGAGGCCGCGCTCCGCAAGCCCCCAGAATCCTCAGCGGTGACCCTGAAGGTCCAGGTACCAGACTTGACGGTGTCGTTCTCGTCGCGGCTCAGCGTGCTGAGGCTGTGAGCGGCGGTGGAGCCGCTCGCCACGTAGCTGCCCGTGATGTCACTGTGGGCGGAGGTGATGTCGGAACCCGCGTTCCAGTCCCAGAGGGGGCGGACGTTGTTGCCGTCGGGGTCGGCCAGCTTGGCCCGCATGACCGGGTAGGACGTCATCCTGCCGAGCCGGACGGCGCCCGTCGTCGGGCAGGCGATGCCGTTGATGGTGCGGGACGTCGGGACGCTCGGGCGTCGGTTGTACTCGACGGTGATGGACGCGTTGTGCTTGAAACGCCTCCAGTTCAACGGGTCTGCCTCGTCCTCGGCGATGAGGGCGAGGCCGATGCTGGGACGGCCGTCGCCGGCCGCGGCGGCCATGCCGTTCTTGATGTTCCACACGACGTCCCGACCGCCGGGATTGCACCCGGAGTGGCCGGCTGAGTACGACTTCCTGTCCTGGAACGCTCCCAGCGACGGCTGGTCGTTCCAGGTCGTTTCCGACGACACTCCCCCGGACCGGTAGACCTTGATCGGACGCGTCGTGCACGAGGGGGACCACACCATCGTCGCCTTGAAGGTCGCCGAACGGATCTGGTGCCCCGAGAGCGAGCTGATGCCGTACTGGAAGAAGAGTCGCTTGTTCGAGACCCCGATGTAGTTCTGGTAACCGGTGCCCTGACCCTCGTCGTCGGTCCACTTGTAGAACGAGGAGCTCGGGTGCTGCTTGAACACCATGGCCCAGGCGAATGCGCGCCCGCCCACCTTCGGATCGATGTAGACCGGGTACTGCACATCTGCACCCGTCAGTGCGTCGCGGTGCGGCTCCAGCACGATGTCGCCGCCCGTCACTGCCAGCTCCACCGGAGCGACGTCGTCGTTCTCCACCGGCCCCTGGGTCCGCCGATCGACAGCCTCCGCACTGCTGTCGACGACGGGCTGACCGCCGTCGCCGACGACCGTCCCGCTCGAGTCCCACATGATCGGAGCGGGCGCGTCGCCGACCGTGCGCCCCACGTCGTCGAGGACGCTGAGCCCGCCGCCCTCTGCCACCTCGACGCGTCCGTTGTCCACGTCCGTCGCGAGCTTGAGCTGGGCGAGGCGCGGGTCCGCCGCCGCCGCTGCCGTCCTCACCACGAGGACCTGGGAGACACCGCCGTCGGTGACCGTCATGCGAAGGTCGACGTCATCGATCACGTCGAGGTAGGTCGCGGCCGGGCCGTCCAGCACAGGTGCCGGCAGCGCACCGGGCCAGGAGATCGACGTGGTGACGTCGCCGACGGTCACCTGCAGCAGCGGGTCGCGTCCGCCCGCCGAGAGCTCGACGTCACCGGGCGCGGCCCGGGGACGGACCACGCCGTCGCTCTCGATGAGATCGAGGTTGATGGACTCCCATCCGTCATCGCCCTTGACTCGCACGGGCGCGTTCGAGATCTTCGTGGAGAAGGTCCCCCGAGGCGTCGCCCACACCGTCTCGGTCTCGGTGCGGTCCTCCACGATCTCGACGTTCTTGCCCGTCGCCGCGGCTTCCGCGAACGCCTTCGCCTCAGGATCGAGAGGAGCCGTGTCCTCGCCCTGCGCCTGAGCCTGGAGGCCGGCCACCACCAGACACGACGACACCAGACCAACGACAAGACGGCGCACGCCGACCTCCAGAGCAGCTCACAACGCCACCCCGAGTGAGTTGCGCAGGCACTGTCTACCAGTCGAATGCCTGGCCATGAGTCCTTTTCTCAGAAAGTTTTCATGTTTCCGTGTGAGCGGACGGGAATTGGGTAGCGGGTGCATCCACCGGACCGGCGAGTCCGTCGTCGCGGCGCCGGCGGACGTCGCTGCCGCGAGGCACTCGCACCGAACAGGCCGCGAGCCTCCCCCCGACTGCGCTCACGCCCGCGCGCATACGCGCCTGGACGTCGAGCAGCGGCGGCGGGATGACGCTCCGCGCTCTGCGCTCTGTGGTGTCGCGGGCACAGCCCACCTGGCACCATCCTCAGCGGCCTGGGAGCCAGGCCCGAGAGAGAGACCCTGACGCACGAAAAGAGCCGCGGGCGCTGTCGCCCACGGCTCTTGCCATCTCCGTCGTGCTTGTTGCTTGGTGCGCGAGGGGGGATTTGAACCCCCACGCCCTTGCGGACACTGGCACCTGAAGCCAGCGCGTCTGCCGTTCCGCCACTCGCGCGTCGTTCCCTGAGGAACAGTCGCCGAGTCTAACACCACGACTCCGACGTCCCGGCACCCGCCCGTCGGCGGCTGGGCAACCGCAGGAGACGGCCTGGGGGTGCTGCGGCACCGATGCCGGGGCGCGGGTCGCCGGGCCACCGACGACGAGGGCGGCAGGGCTGGGGTCGGCCAGGAAGAATGGAACGCGTTCCCACGTCAATTCGCGTGCGTCGAGCCTGCCGATACCATCGTCGGGACCACCGACGACCCCACGCACGTGACCCGGCAGGAGGCGAGAACCGATGGCAGGTGTGCTCAGCCGCTTCGAGCAGCGGCTCGAGGGCGCGGTCACCGGCGCGTTCGCCCGAGCCTTCCGCAGCGCCGTGCAGCCGGTGGAGATCGCCGCCGCGATCCAGCGCGAGGTCGACAACTCCGCCCACGTGCTGTCGCGCCAGCGGATGCTCGTGCCCAACGACTTCACCGTCGAGCTCTCGCCCACCGACCACGGCCGGCTCGCGCCCTTCGGCGACACCCTCACCACCGAGCTCGCCACCCTCGTGCAGGAGCACGTCACCGAACAGCGCTACACCCTCGCGGGACCCCTGCGCATCGAGCTCGTCGAGGCCCCCGACCTGGGCACCGGACGCTTCCGCGTGCGCAGCCGCACCAACGCCGCCGTCCGCCCCGTCGAGGGCGCGCGGATGACCGAGACCGCGGTGCGCAGCTCGCACGTCGTGCTCGAGGTCAACGGACTCAAGCACCCGCTCACGCCCCCCGGCGTCGTCGTCGGACGCGGCAGCGAGGCCGACCTGCGCATCGACGACCCAGGCATCTCCCGTCGGCACGCCGACATCAAGGTGCACGAGTCCGGTGGCAACACCTCCGTCACCATCACCGACCTGCAGTCGACCAACGGCGTCGTCCTCAACGGGCACCGCGTGCAGACCGCGTCGGTCGGCAACGGCTCGGAGATCCGCCTCGGCAACACGGTCCTCACCATCCGCATCACGACGAGCGAGGACCGATGACGGACCTGACCCTCACCCTCATCAAGATCGGCTTCCTCGCCGTCCTCTGGCTGTTCGTGCTGTCCGCCGTGTCGGTCATCCGCTCCGACATCTTCGGCGCGAAGGCTCCGAACCAGAAGCCCGCCAAGCAGCCACGCGCCGCGGCCGCCGCCAAGCCCGCCAAGGGCCGCAAGCAGCGCACCCCGCGCGGCGCGCCGACCAAGCTGCAGGTCGTCTCCGGCCCCAACTCCGGCCAGAGCGTCCCGCTCGGCGACGGCCCCGTCCTCCTCGGCCGCGGCACCGACGCCGCCATCCGCCTCGACGACGACTACGTCTCCACGCGGCACGCCCGCTTCGCCACCAACGGCGAGCAGTGGTTCGTCGAGGACCTCGGCTCCACCAACGGCACCTACCTGGGCAGCCAGCGGATCACGTCCCCCACCCCGATCGGTCTGGGCATCCAGGTCCGGCTGGGCAAGACCATCGTCGAGCTGCGGAAGTAGGACGATGTCACTCACCCTGCGCTACGTCGCGCTGACCGACGTCGGTCTGCGCCGCTCCAGCAACCAGGACTCCGGCTACGCGAGCAGCCGCCTCATCGCCGTCGCCGACGGCATGGGCGGCGCGGCCGCCGGCGACCTCGCGTCGGCCGAGACGATGAACGTGATCCGCCAGCTCGACCGCGAGCTGCCCGAGATCGACCCGCTCGAGGCGCTCGAGAAGGCCGTCGCCCACGCCAACCAGCGGCTCGGCGAGCTCGTCGCCGAGGACCCCTCCGTGGAGGGCATGGGCACGACGCTCGAGGCGATGCTGTGGGACGGCGAGCGCTTCGCCACCGCCCACATCGGCGACTCGCGCGCCTACCTCCTGCGCGACGGCCAGCTGACGCAGATCAGCACCGACCACACCTTCGTGCAGAGCCTCGTCGAGGAGGGGAAGCTGACACCCGAGGAGGCGCGCGTGCACCCGCACCGCTCCCTCCTGCTGCGCGTCATGCTCGGCCGCGACGACAACGACGCCGACCTCGAGTGGTTCGAGGGACAGGTCGGCGACCGCTTCCTGCTGTGCAGCGACGGCCTGTCCGACATGGTCGACGACGCCACCATCCAGCAGCTGCTCAACGCCGAGACCATCGACCAGGCCGCGTCCGACCTGGTCCGCACCGCCCTCGAGAACGGCGGCTACGACAACGTCACCGTCGTCATCGGCGAGCTCGTCCCCTCCGGCGCCGTGTCGGAGGAGGAGCTGTCGTCGGCCGACGGACGCCCGCAGCTCGTCGGCGCGGCCGCGGAGGGTCCCCGCCCGCGCACCGGCAACGCCGCGGGCGGCTCCGGGAAGGCCCGCTCGCGCGAGGAGCGCAAGGAGCGCAGGCGCGAGAAGGAGGCCGACCCCGAAGAGCTGCGCTACGCGCCACGACCGCCGAGCAAGTGGCGCTGGGTGCGTCGCCTCGTCGCGCTCGCCGTCATCGTCGGCATCATCGCCGCCGGCGCGCTCTACACCTACCGCTGGTCGCAGGACCAGTACTACGTGGCCTCCGCCGACGGCAAGGTCGCGATCTACCGCGGCGTCCAGGCCGACCTGCCGCTCGTCACCCTCAAGCACGTCGACGAGGTCACCGACGTCGAGCTCGACACGCTGCCGGCGTTCCGCGCCCAGCAGGTGCGCGACGGCATCCCCGCCGACAGCCGCGCCGACGCCGAGGAGACCGTCGAGAACCTGCGCGACCTGGCCGAGGAGCCCGAGCCGTCGCCCTCGCCCTCGCCGAGCCCCTCCCCCTCCCCGTCGCCCTCCGCGTCGCGCACCGCCGACCGGGAGCGGTCCGCATGAGCACATCCACCCTGGTCCCGCGCAAGCGGCGCGGGGCCGAGCTCACGCTGACCCTGCTCGCCGTGCTCATCGGCGTCGGCGCCTACTGCGCCGTCGGCCTCGGCGCCGAGGGTCGCGTGCCGGCCGACGCGCTGCGCCTCGTCGTCTTCCTCGTCGCCGCGGCCGTCGCCACGCACCTGCTCGTGCGCAAGGTCGCGCCCTACGCCGACCCCGTCCTGCTGCCGCTGGTCATCTGCCTCAACGGGCTGGGACTCGCGATGATCTACCGCATCGACCTCGGCTACCAGGCGATGGGCAACGACGCGTTCGGGCCGCTCGCCACCAACCAGCTGATGTGGTCGGGCATCGGGATCGCCCTGTTCGCCGTCGTGCTGCTGGTCATCCGCGACCACCGCCGTCTGCAGGCCTACACCTACACGTTCGGCTTCGTCGCACTCGCGCTGCTGGTGCTGCCGCTGCTGCCCGTCATCGGGCAGAACATCCGCGGCGCGCGCATCTGGATCAACATCGGCCCGTTCAGCTTCCAGCCCGGCGAGGCGGCCAAGATCTGCCTGGCCATCTTCTTCGCCGGCTACCTCGTCGTGAAGCGCGACGCCCTCGCGCTCGCCGGCCGACGCTTCGCCGGCATCGACCTGCCGCGCGGGCGCGACCTCGGGCCCATCGGCGCCGCCTGGCTGATCAGCATCGCCATCCTCGTCTTCCAGCGCGACCTCGGCTCCTCGCTGCTGTTCTTCGGCCTCTTCGTCGTGATGCTCTACATCGCCACGGAGCGACCGGGCTGGCTCGTCGTCGGTGGTGGCCTGTTCGTGGCCGGCGCCTACTTCGGCTACCTCGCGTTCGGGCACGTGCGCGTGCGCTTCGACGCCTGGCTCGACCCCTTCTCCGACCCCGACCGCAACGGCCAGATCATCAACGGCCTGTTCGGCATGGCCTACGGCGGCGTGCTCGGCACGGGCTGGGGCCAGGGCAGTCCGCAGCTCACCCCGTTCGCCTTCTCCGACTTCATCGCCTCGGCGATGGGCGAGGAGCTCGGCCTGACCGGCCTCATGGCGATCCTCGTCATCTACGGGCTCGTCGTCGAGCGGGGCATGCGCATCGCGCTGACCTGCCGCGACGCGTTCGGCAAGCTGCTCGCCGCCGGCCTGGCCGTCTCGTTGGCGCTGCAGATCTTCGTGGTCGTCGGCGGCGTCACCCGGCTCATCCCGCTGACCGGCCTGACCACGCCGTTCATGGCGCAGGGCGGCTCGTCCGTCGTCATGAACTGGGCCATCATCGCGCTGCTGCTGCGCATCAGCGACCAGACCCGACGCCCCGCACCCGAGGTGTCGCAGTTCGACCACGACGAGGAGACCCAGGTGGTGAAGCTGTCATGAACAAGCCGATCCGGAACCTCGCCGTCGCCTGTCTCGTCCTGTTCGCGGCGCTGCTGATCAACGTCAACTACGTGCAGTTCGTCGAGGCGGGCGACCTCAACGCCCGCCAGGGCAACAAGCGCGTCATCGACGCCGACTTCAGCCGCGACCGCGGTGCCATCCTCGTGGGCGACGAGCCGGTGGCCGAGAGCAGGCCGAGCAAGGACCAGTACAAGTTCCAGCGGGTCTACCCGCAGTCGACGCTGTACGCCCCGCTCACCGGCTACTTCTCCTACATCTACGGCAGCGCGAACCTGGAGCGCTCGGAGAACCAGGTGCTGTCCGGCAACGACAACCGGCTCTTCGTCAGCCGGGTCGTCGACCTCCTGGCCAACAAGAAGCCCCAGGGCGGCAGCGTCGAGCTGACCATCAACCCGCGCGCGCAGAAGGTCGCCGCGAGCGGCCTGGAGGCGCTCGGCGAGGGCACCAAGGGCGCCGTGGCCGCGCTCGACCCCAAGACGGGTGCCGTGCTCGCGATGGTCAGCCAGCCCTCCTACGACCCGAACGTGCTCGCCAGCCACGACTTCTCCAAGGTCACCGAGGCCATGAAGCGCCTGCAGGCCAACGAGGACGACCCGCTGACGAACCGCGCGACGCAGCAGATCCTGCCGCCCGGCTCCACCTTCAAGCTCGTCACGGCCGCCGCGGCGCTGGAGGACCTGAACCTCAAGGCCGACAGCCGCGTGAAGGGTGGCGCGAGCCTGTCCTTCCCCGGCATCGAGTACACGCTGCCGAACGAGAACGGCGGCAACTGCGGCGGCGACCCGATCACCTTCGAGCAGGCGCTGCAGGTCTCCTGCAACGTCTCCTTCGGCGACCTGGCCGGCAAGATCGGGCAGGACAAGCTCGAGGAGCAGGCCCGCAAGTTCGGCTTCGGCACCGACCCGCTCGAGGGCCTGGCCAGCAACGCCAGCCAGTTCACCGCCGAGGGCACCGACCTCGAGGCCCCGCAGCTCGCGCAGAGCGGCATCGGCCAGTTCGAGGTCGCGGCCACGCCGCTGCAGATGGCCATGGTGGGCGCCGGCATCGCCAACGACGGCGTCGTCATGAAGCCGCAGGTCGTCAAGTCGGTCCGCTCGCCCAGCCTGCGCGTCCTCGAGTCGCTGGAGCCGGAGGAGCTCGACCGCGCCATGAGCTCGGGCAACGCGGCGATCCTGCGCTCCATGATGGTGGCGACCGTCCAGTCCGGCACCGCCACGTCGGCGCAGATCCCCGGCGTCCAGGTGGGCGCCAAGACCGGCACCGCGCAGTCCACCCCTGACCGACCCCCCTACGCCTGGTTCGTGGCCCTCGCCCCGGCGAACGACCCCAAGGTCGCCGTCGCCGTGGTCGTCGAGTCCTCGAGCACGGCACGCAACGAGATCGCCGGTGGACGCCTCGCCGGCCCCATCGCACGCTCCGTCATCGAGGCGGTGCTCGGTGAGTGACTTCGACCCCCCTAGGGAGAGTGACCCCATGACCGGATCCGGCGACGAGCCCATCCTGCTCGGCGAGCGCTACGAGCTCGGCGGGCTGCTCGGTCGCGGAGGCATGGCCGACGTCCGCGTCGCGCGCGACCTGCGCCTCGGCCGCACCGTGGCCATCAAGCAGCTGCGCGCCGACCTGTCCTCCGACGACACGTTCCAGGCCCGCTTCCGCCGCGAGGCGCAGTCGGCCGCGGCGCTGAACCACCCCGCCATCGTCGCCGTCTACGACACCGGCGAGTCGACCGACAAGCACGGCAACCACATCCCGTACATCGTCATGGAGTACGTGGAGGGCCAGACGCTGCGCGAGATCATGCGCGACGACCGCAAGATCCTGCCCGAGCGCGCCCTGTCGATCACGGCCGACGTGCTCAGCGCGCTCGACTACTCGCACCGCTCCGGCATCATCCACCGCGACATCAAGCCCGCCAACGTCATGCTGACGCCGTCGGGCCAGGTCAAGGTCATGGACTTCGGCATCGCCCGCGCGATCGCCGACTCCTCCAGCGCGATGACGCAGACCGCGGCCGTCATCGGCACGGCCCAGTACCTGTCGCCCGAGCAGGCGCGCGGCGAGACCGTCGACGCCCGCTCCGACATCTACTCCACCGGCTGCCTGCTCTACGAGCTGCTCACCGGACGCCCGCCATTCGTCGGCGACAGCCCCGTCTCGGTGGCCTACCAGCACGTCCGCGAGGACGCCCGCCCGCCGTCGCAGCTCAACCCCGAGGTGACGCAGGCCGTCGACCACATCGTCGCGAAGTCGCTCGCGAAGCGCACCGAGGACCGCTACCAGTCGGCCGCCGACATGCGCAAGGACCTCGAGCGGGCCATCGCCGGCCAGCAGGTCGAGGCGCCGACCGCCGCCACCTCGGTGGCACCGGCCGCCACGGCGCTCGCCCCGGCCGTGGCCGCTGCTGCCGCCACCGGCACGCAGCCCGCCGTCGAGGACGAGGAGGAGCGCAAGAACCGCAAACCCCTGTACTGGGCGCTCGCGATCCTGCTCCTCCTGCTGCTCGCCGGTATCGGCGTCTACGCCTACAACCAGGCGAACCAGCCCCCGCCGGCGCCGGCGCAGGTCGAGGTCCCCGACGTCACCGGCCAGGACGCGGTCGCCGCGCAGCGGTCGCTCGAGCGCGACGGGTTCACCGTGCAGACGCAGGAACGGGCCGACGGCGACGTCGAGGAGGGCAACGTCGTCTCCCAGGACCCCGACGGCGGCACCATGGCCGACAAGGGCACCGAGGTCACGCTGGTGGTCTCGACGGGGCCGGCCCAGGTGGCGGTGCCCAACGTCGTCGGCTACACGTTCGACGAGGCGAAGGCCGCGCTCGAGGGCCAGGGGCTCAAGGTCAAGCGCGAGGAACGCGCGTCCGACGAGACCCGGAACTCCGTCATCAACACCAACCCGTCTGCCGGCGTGAGCGTCGACGCGGGCACGACGGTCACCGTCATCGTGTCGCAGGGCGAGGTGCAGGTGCCCAACCTCGTCGGCATGACGCAGGAGGAGGCGGAGAAGACCCTCCAGGAGGCCGACCTGGAGGTCTCCGTCACCGAGGACCCGACCGCCACCGAGCCGAAGGGCCAGGTCACCAACCAGGGCACGCCGGCGGGCACGTCGGTGCCCCCGGGCACCACGATCGAGATCACGGTCTCCAGCAACGACGGTGACGACCAGGGCGGCGACCAGGCCGACGGCAACGGTGACGCGCCGGACGGCAACGGCGACGGCGCCGCCGACCTCGACATCACCCCCGGGCAGTAGCCGGACTCTCCTGACCGGCGGCGACGCCGGTCAGGAGAGCGCCGACGCGTACCGCAGGACGGTCGCACCGCCGTAGGGCGCGACCACGAGGTCGTCGCCGGTCGCGACCTTCAGGCCCAGCCGGAACTTCGTCACGTACCGCTCGTAGTTGGCGACCTCCGGCGACGACCCGAGCGAGTAGGTCATACCCGGCACGTCCCCGACCGCCTCGATCACGTACGGCGGCGAGAAGGGACGCCCGTCGATGATGACGTTCGAGCCGACGCACACGATCGCCGTCGTCGACACGAGCCGCTGCCCCTGCAGGCTCACCGCCTCGGCGCCCCCGGCCCACAGGGCGTTGACGAACGCCTGCAGGTCCTGCTGGTGCACCACGAGGTAGTTCGGGTCGACCCCGGCGGAGTCGGCGTCGCGCGGGGCGTCGGTGAGCGTGACCCTGATGCCGGGTCCGCGCACCGTGCTGAGCCCGGCCAGGTCGCGCAGCGTGCGCAGCCGACGCACGATCGCCTCGACGCCGCTGGCGTCGTCGGCCGCAGCCGTCGCGGCGTCGATCTCGCGCTGCAGTCCGACCACGTCGGCCTGGCGCTGCTCGACCCGACGTTCCCGCTCGCCGACCAGCGAGGCGACGTCGCCGCCCGCCGGACGCAGGTCCTGGCCGTCGGAGGTGCGGTGCGCTGCCGCGGCGGTCAGGCCGGCCACCAGGCAGACGCCGAGCACCGCGACGGACCAGCCGCGCGAGGACCGCCTCGCCGAGCGTGCACGCGTCCCCGACATGCGAGCACCTCTCCCCAGTCCGACACCGTCCGCGACGCCGACTACGCTAGCCCAGAACCCGCAGACGGCACCGAAAGAGATCCCCGTGGCCAAGAACAGCACCCCGAGCACGGTCCGCACGCGCCGAGGCGGCTGGGCGCACCCGCTCGCCCTGCTGCTCCTGGTGGTGGCCGTCGCCTGGGCGGTCGGCGCCTTCTTCACGGTCTCCGACCGCTCGTTCCCCAAGATCGGCGCGATCCCCGGTCTCTTCGACCTCGGCGGCTGGAACTTCGCCATCGCCGCGGTGATCGCGCTCGGTGCCTCGTCGGTCGCCTCGCGCACGCGCCCCGAGCCGGAGCCCGGCACACCCACCGGCAGCCGCTTCGCCGCGCCGCTGATGATCGCCTCGGCCGTCATCGGCCTGCTGTGGATCGTCGTCTTCTACGTCATCTCCGGCACCGACATCACCATCCCCGTCTACTCCGACCTCGGCGACTGGAACATCGTCATCGGCATGGGCTTCATCGTGGCCGCCTTCGGCTTCGCGATGAAGTGGGAGTGAGCCCTACCGGAACGTGACCTGGTCGGCGGGCACGTGGCCGTGCTCGTTGTAGGTGAGCAGCCGCGTGCCGCCTCGACCGACGATCAGGGTCGTCACCGACGCGTTGACGACCACCCGGTTCAGCGGGATGAACAGCGACGCGTCGCCCGCCAGCAGGTGCGACGCGACGAGGGCGATCGGCCCGCCCGACGTGAACACGGCGACGCGGCGACCCGACCCGGCCTGCGCGACGGCGTCGTCGAGCGCACGCAGCACCCGGGCGGAGAACTCCGCGAACGACTCGACCGGCGACGGCGCTCCGCTGACCCAGGCACCGAGGGCGGCGTCGAGGCGCGCCTGGAACTCCCGCGGGTCCGTCGTCGGCGTGACCGTCTCCCCCGCGAGCGCGAGGTGGTCGTACTCGTCCCAGCCCGCGTCGACGTCGTACAGGTCGCCGTCGACGGCGTCGAGCACGGCCACCGCGGTCTGGGCATGACGGCGCATGGAGCCGGCCACCGACCAGTGCGGACGGAAGTCCGACGCCTCCCACGCGAGCCCCAGCCAGCCGCCCTGGCGGGTGCCGAGGGCGGAGAGCTGGTCGTAGTCGTCGCTGCCGAACGAGGCCTGGCCGTGACGGATCAGATGGATGGCGCCCACCGTCGCAGGCTAGCGGGTGCGGCACGGGCACGTCGCCGGGCGGACTCGGCGCACGTCCGTGAGGATGGGAGCACCGAGCGAGTGGAGGTCGCATGAGTCACGTCGTCGTCGTCGGAGCAGGGCTCGCCGGCCTCGCCGCCGCGTGCCACCTGGTGGGCGACGGTCACCGCGTGACCGTGCTGGAGCGCGAGGACGTGCCCGGTGGGCGCGCCGGCATCCTGCAGCGCGACGGCTTCACGTTCGACACCGGGCCGACCGTGCTGACGATGCCCGACCTCATCGACCGCCCGCTGCGCGCGGCCGGGTCGAGCCTGGCCGAGCGGCTCGAGCTGACCCTCCTCGACCCCGCCTACCGCGCGTTCTACGCCGACGGCTCCACCCTGGAGGTACGGCACGGCCACGAGGCCATGCGGGCGGAAATACACCGCGAGTGCGGCAGCGTCGACGCCGCCGCGTTCGACGAGTTCGTCACCTGGCTGCGGCGGCTGTACCTGACGGAGATGCCGCACTTCATCGACCGCAACTTCGACCGGCCGACCGACCTGCTGTCGCGTCCGGCCGCGGCGGCGCGGCTGCTCGCGATGGGTGGCTTCGGCCGACTGGGGCCGATGATCCGGCGCCGGTTCGCCGACGAGCGCCTGCACCGCCTGTTCTCCTTCCAGGCCATGTACGCCGGGCTCGCGCCGGACGACGCGCTGGCGCTGTACGCCGTGATCACCTACATGGACTCGATCGAGGGCGTCTACTTCCCGAAGGGCGGCATGCGCGCCGTGCCCCGGGCCCTCGCCGACGCCGCCACCGACGCGGGCGCGGAGATCCGCTACGGCACGACGGTGACGGCACTCGTCCGCGACGCCGGCGGCCGGGTGCGCGGCGTCGCGACGGGCGAGGGCACCGTCGCCGCCGACGCCGTCGTGTGCACCATCGACCTGCCGACCGCCTACACGTGGCTCCTGTCCGACCTGCGGCCTCCTCGTGCCGTGCGGGGCATCGGCGGACGGCTGGGCGGCGACTACTCGCCGTCGTGCGTCGTGTGGCACGTGGGCGTCAAGGGCGTGCCGGACGGCAAGGCGCACCACAACATCCACTTCGGCCAGCAGTGGAACGAGGCGTTCGAGGACCTCATGACGCACGGCACGCTCATGCGCGACCCCTCGCGCCTGGTGACCGTGCACTCGCTCGACGACGACGAGGCCGCACCCGACGGTCACAGCACGCTGTACGTGCTCGAGCCGACGCCCAACCTCGACGTCGGACACCTGGACTGGAAGGCCGAGCGCGGGCCGATGCGCGAGCGCCTGCTGGCCTTCCTGGAGCGGTCGGGCTACCCCACCGACGTGGTCGTCGACGAGCTGGTCACGCCGCTGGAGTGGCAGGAGCAGGGCATGGCTGCGGGCACCCCGTTCGCCCTCGCGCACACGTTCTCCCAGACCGGCCCGTTCCGTCCCGCCAACGTCGACCGGCGCGTGCCCGGCCTCGTCTTCGCCGGGTCGGGCACCGTCCCCGGCGTGGGCGTCCCCATGGTGCTCCCGTCGGGACGCCTGGCGGCCGAGCGCGTCAACCAGCTCGTCCGCTGACCCCCCGCCAACTTTTGGACACTTCCGGGGCACTTCCGATGCCCCGGACGCCCCGCAACTGTCCAAAAGTCGGGGAGGGGTCAGGGGAGGAGGGTGGCGCGGGCGAGCTCGCGGCGGCCCGACCACGGCATCCGGCGGAACATCGCCCCCATGGCGGTGGCGACGTCGAGCAGGGAGCCGTCGCGGGACATGTAGGCGCGCTGCAGGTGAGCGGGGAGGCGGCCGAAGCCGTCGAACAGGGCGAGGGTGCCCTCGACGTCGAGCCGCAGCACCGCCCGCAGGCCCGCCTCGCGCAGCGCGTCGGCGGGCGCCGGCGCATCGACCCCGCGCGGCGCATGCCCGGCGGCGAGCTCGTCGGCCAGCGTGCGGGAACGGCGCAGCGCGTGCGCCACCGAGTAGCCGGTGACGACGTGCCCGCCGCGTCCGGCGACCCCGTGGGCGAGAGTCCCCTCGACCGGCGGACGACCCCGCCCGCGCATCGGGATGTGCACGACCTCCCGTCCCAGGGGCGCGTCGACGGCCGACGGTGCGACGCCACGGGCCGCGAGCCGACGTCGCAACCGTGCCTCCAGCTCCTCGACGTGCAGCGGAGGCGAGGCGGCGAGGCAGGTCTCCTCCAGCAGCACGGTCCCGTCGCCCAGCGGGATCGCGTAGAGGAACGACGGGCGCAGACCCGCGGTCCCCGCCCCATCCCCGTCCGCCCGCCAGTCCGTGCGCCAGTCCATCAGCAGCGCCTCCGCGCCCTGCAGCGCCGGCGCCGCGACGTCGGCGGGCACCACCACCCCGAACGCGGTCTGCGCGGGGGCGGGATCGTCGACGCGCAGGCCCTGGGGCCGGGCCCCGCGCGCGTCGACGACCACCCGTGCCGACGACGTCAGCGCCGCGACCCCGGCGTCGTCGAGCCGACCACGCCGCACGTCGACGTCGCCGAGGGGCAGCGCGGCCTGCAGGGCGACGTTGTCGAGCACGACGTAGCGGCGGGAGAGGCGGTGCACGTCGACGGCCCGGACCTCCGGTGCCGCCAGGCGGGAGCGCACCACCGACGCGGGCAGTCCGACGAGCTCGTCCTCCCAGACGCCGTACGTGGGTGCCCAGACGGCGTCGGGACGCGGGTCCACCGCGACGACGCGCAGGCCGCGCGTCGCGCACGCCGACGCCAGCGCGCGACCCGCCGGCCCGAGGCCGACCACGGCCACGTCGACCCGTCCGCCGCTCACGCCGACCCCCGCTCCACGAGAGCCATCGTGGCACGCCCTCTCGCCCTAGGCTGGGTCTCACCATGCCCCGACCCCTGCACCCCGATCCGCGGCTCGCCGCCGGCTACGCCCGGTGCGCGGAGCTGACACGGGCGCACGGCACCACCTACTACTGGGGCGCCAGGCTGCTGCCGCGCGAGCAGCGGATCGACGTGTACACCGTCTACGCCCTCTGCCGGCTGGCCGACGACATCGTCGACGAGCCCGGGCGGGTGGACCCTGCGGTGCCCGGGCACGACGAGACCGACCCGGCGGCGCGGCTGCGTCGCTTCGAGCAGCACTTCTGGGACAGCGTCGCGGCCGGCGGCGCCGACGAGCCGGTCATGGCCGCCGTCGTCGACAGCCTGCGGCGCCGGGGCACGGACCCCGAGTGCTTCGACCGCTTCTTCCGGGCGATGGAGCTCGACCTCACCCGCACCACCTGGGCCACCTGGGAGGAGCTGCGCGACGGCTACATGGAGGGCTCCGCCGCCGTGATCGGGGAGATGATGCTGCCGGTGCTGCAGCCCCTGACCCCCGAGGCGAAGGAGCCGGCGCGGGCGCTCGGCCACGCGTTCCAGCTCACGAACTTCCTGCGCGACGTCGGCGAGGACCTCGACCGTGGGCGCGTGTACCTGCCGCAGGCGGACCTCGCCCGCTACGGTGTCGACCCGGCCGAACGACGCGTGACGCCCGCGTGGCGCTCCATGATGGCCGAGCAGGTCGAGCGCAACCGCGCCCTCTACCGCCAGGCGGCACCCGGGGTCGCGATGCTGCCGCCACCCGGTGCCCGCTGCGTCGCCACCGCCCTGCGCATGTACGCACGCATCCTCGACCTCGTCGAGGCCGCCGACTACGACGTCTTCTCCGGCCGCCACCGGGTCAGGCCGCGCACGAAGGTCGCCATCCTGGCCGACGTGCTCGTACGGGGTCCGCGCCGGGGGCTGCCCCCGTCGGGTCCGCCGTCGCCGAGGGCGAGCCTCGCCCCGCGCAGCCAGTAGCCCGCGACCAGGTGGTCCCAGCCCAGCTCGGGCTCGGCCACGAGCCGTGGCTGGAGGGCGAGCAGGCGCACGAGCAGCGCGTCGGTCTCGAGCAGCGCGAGCGGCTGCCCGGGGCACTTGTGCTCGCCGTCGCCGAACGCCAGGACCGGCTCCCCCACGCCCGCGGGCAACGACCGCCCGGGGCAGAGGTCGAGCGGCGCGTCGCCGACGGCCTCGGGGTCGGCGTTCGCGGAGCGCACGCACACGTCGACCAGGTCGCCGCTCTGGATCGTCCAGGACTGGTCGCCGTCGCTGACGTCGATGGGCTGCTGGGCCCGCCGGTAGAGGTGTCCGACGACCGGCTCCAGCCGGATGACCTCCCCGAGGATCGCGAGCCGCTCCGACTCCGGCGCGACGAGGTAGCGCGCGCGCAAGGCGTCGTCGCCGAGCAGGTGCAGCGCGGCCATCACGACGAACTCGCGTGTGGTGACCATCCCGGCCGTGCCGTACGTGACGCACTCGACGAGGATGCTCGCCGTCGAGTACCCCTCCGCGAGCAGGTGGCTGACGATGTCGTCGCGCGGCTCGCGCCGCCGTGCCCGGATCGCAGGCCGGACGTCGGCCAGGAGGAGCCGGCCCACGGGGACGAGCCCGTTCACGGCGGCCTGCATCCACTGCCGCCGGGTGCGGCCGAGGTCGCGGCGGGTGACGTCGAACGGCGGCTGGCTGAACATCGCCTCGAGCCGGCGGGCCATCCGCGGGACCGACGACTCGGTGAGCCCGACGACCTCGGCCGTCACCTCGACGGTGTAGAGCAGGGCCAGCTCGTCGAGCAGGCAGCCGCCCGCAGCCACCGCCTCGGCGAGCAGACGGTCGGCGGTGGCGTGCATCAGGTCGGTGTAGCGGTCCGCGACGACGGCCGGCGCGAGGAAGCGCGCGACCTTGCGGCGCTGCTCGTCGTGCTGCGGACCGTCGGACACGAGGATCGGGTGGTGCTCGAGGTAGCCCTGGGGGATCGCCTCGGCGGTGAACCCGGCCTGCGTGGTGGCGTGCCGGGCCCGCAGCACCTGACGCGCGGCCTCGAGCGAACGCAGCCGCCACACGGTGCTCACGCCGGGCCTGCCCGCGGCGTCGACGCGCTCGACGCGGGGCGCGTCGGGCTCGTCCGTCGCGACGGCGCGCCGCCGTGAGCGGTCGGTCGGGCTCACGACGGTCGCCGCCCCCGGCCGGGAAGGCGGTGCACGACGCCCTGCAGGGGCACGGTCCAGACGTCCTCGCCCCGTACCCCCCACGCGCCCAGCAGCCGGTTCGCCGCCAGGACGCCCGTGGTCGCCGCGCGCTCCATGAGCGCGATCGGCCAGTCGACGCGCAGCCCGTCGCCGGCGAGCACGAGTCCCGCGTGGGGCGTGTCGACCGTGAGCCGGTCGCGCCACGGCCCGGTGCCGACCAGACCGCAATCGTCCTCGACGAGCAGCTCCTCGTGCACGACGTGCAGCCCGCGCGTCTCCGGATAGACCTCGTGCAGGCCCGCGAGCAGACGACTGCGCAGCCGCTCGACGTCGAGACCGCAGGGTCCGTCGCCCGCAAGGTCGGGGTCGCGGGACGGGTCGGCGGCGTAGGCGTGCAGCTCGACGACCGAGCCGCCGTGCTCCGCCGACCAGCGCGCCGCGCCCGCCTCGAAGCGCTCGAGCACGGTGACGTTGTCGAGCAGGTCGTAGCCGCTCGTCCCGAGGAACGCCTCCCGCTCGCTCGCGACGCGACCGTCGAGCCACAGGCGCAGCACCCCGAAGGGTGGCGCGTTGCGGCCCGCCGCGACCCTGCGCTGCCAGGAGACTCGCTCGGCGTCGTCGGCAGGCAGCGCCGACAGGAGCGCACGGGTGGTGCGCGGGTCGGTGGCGACGACGACCGCGTCGGACTCGACCGTCCCGCCCGCGACGTCGACCCGCCAGCCGCGACCCTCCGGCCGCACGCCCTCGACCGCGGCACCGAGCCGCACGTCGGCCCCGTGCTCCGCGAGGTAGCGACCGAGCGGTGCCCACAGGACGGTGTCGTAGTCGTCGTCGGGCACGTCGAACACCAGCCCCTCGGAGCTGCCCGTGAAGTAGGCGTGGAACATCCCGACCAGCTCGCCGGCACCGAAGTCGCTCGGGTGGGCGAAGAACGACCGCGCGAACACCTCCAGGGCGAGGTGCCGGGCACCGTCGGGGAAGCGCAGCCGGTCGAGGAAGGCCTGCGCCGACTCGCCGTCGTAGCGCTCGTGGCTGGCCGGGTAGTCGGCGGCGACCAGCTCGAGCGCGCTCGGCACGTGCACCGACGGCAGCGCCGAGACCGGGAACGTCGGGCTGCGCAGCACGAACGCGAGCAGGTTGAGCGGTGGCGTGGTCGGGAGCGCGGCGAAGGAGTCGGTGAGGCCGTCGGCGCGGCGCAACGGGTAGTCGGGCACGGGCACGAGGTGCTCTAGGGTCGGGTCCACGCGGCGCAGCAGCGAACGCAGCATGTAGTACTGCCGGAAGAACGCGTGGAAGCCGCGGCTCATCGTGCGCCCTCCCCCGTGAGCGGCACCGTCGAGCGGCCACGACCGCACCCGTCCGCCGAGCTGGTCGCACGCCTCCAGCAGCGTGACCCGCACCCCGCGCTCGGCAAGCACGACCGCAGCCCCGAGACCGGCGATCCCGCCGCCGACCACCACGACGTGCCGCGACTCCCGCAGCCGGGCGCTCCCCGGCGCCGCAGCGTGCAGGACGGCGTTGCGGTCACGTCCCGGCGGGATGCGTCGGGCCATGCGTCAGAGCGGCTTGCGGGCGAGGACGGTGTGCAGGATGCCGTGCTGCCACCCGCCGGCGGTCGACCACGTGACGTCGGTCAGCCCGGCCCGCTCGAGCCGGGCCTGCAGCTCGGCGGTCGAGTCGTTCTCCAGCACGCTGCGCCACAGGTACCGGTAGATCGCGGGGTTGCCGCGCACCGCGACGGACAGCGGCGTCACGACGCCCCAGCAGACCGCGCTCCACACCGCCTGCGCGGCCGGGGAGCCCTTCACGTGGTAGTCCTGCAGGGCGATCCAGCCGCCCGGACGGACCTGGTCGGCGATCGCCGCGACGGTGGCGTCGCGCTGGTCGACCGGCACGTTGCGCAGCAGGTAGGCGGCGAGCGCGCCGTCGGCGGGGCCGTCGAGGTGCAGGCGCGCGACCTCGGGCAGGTCCTGGGCGAGGGCCTGCACGAAGCGGACACCCTCGGGCCAGGTCTTCTCCTGCGCCTCGGCGAGCATGCCGGCGGACGCGTCGAGCCCGACGATCCGCGCCTCGCGTCCCGCGGCGTCGACGAGGGCCCGCGTGGACAGCCCGGAGCCGCAGCCCAGGTCCCACAGCGTCGGCCAGGTCTCGCGACGGGGCAGCCGGGCCACGAGCTGGCGGGCCGCGTCGCGCAGGGCGCCGTGGTAGCCGGGGTTCAGGGCGGTGAGCAGGTCGTAGCGTGGGGCAGCGCGGTCGAACTCGTCCGCGAGCCGGGTCCCAGGTGTCCGCACGTCAGCAGCCTACGGGCGAACCAGGAGGCGCGCCGCGCCCACCGACGGAGCGAGGCCCGACCCCCCCGAGAGGGGAGCCGGGCCTCGCGACCGGAGGGATGCCTGGATCAGCTGGCCGGCGGCATGAGCACCGAGTCGATCAGGTACACCGTGGCGTTGGCGGTCTTGACGCCACCGCAGATGACGGCGGCGTTGCCGTTCACCTTGATGTCGTCGCCGGAGCCGGTGACCTCGAGGTCGGCGCCGTTGACCGTCTTGTGCGTGCCGTCGATCTCGTCGGGCGCGATCTGGCCGGGGATGACGTGGTAGGTCAGGACCGACTCGAGGGTCTTGGCGCCCTCGGGGGTGCCGAGCGTCTTGACCGTGTCGGCGGGCAGCTTGGCGAACGCGTCGTCGACCGGCGCGAACACCGTGAACTCGCCACCGTTGAGGGTGTCGACGAGGTTCACGTCGGGGTTGAGCTGGCCCGAGACGGCCTGGACGAGCGTCTTCAGCAGCGGGTTGTTGCTGGCGGCCGTGGCGACCGGGTCCTGGGCCATGCCCTCGACCGAGCCCGAGCCGTCCGGGACGGCCTTGGCGTAGTCGGCGCAACCCGGGCCGACGAGGTCGGAACCGGCGTCGGACGCGGCCTCCGACGACGGGGTCGAGGAGGACTCGCTGTCGGACGAGGCGTTGTCGTCGCTGGACGAGCCGCAGGCCGCGGTGAACAGGGACAGCGAGGCCACGGCTGCGATCGCGAGGCTCTTGCTCTTGGTGGTCGTGCGCATGTTTCTTCTCCTTGGTTGGGTGTGTCGTCCTGCTACTCGACGCGGAATCTGACGTTGTGCCAGCCGGTCGACCCGTCCGGTGCGATGGGCACACGGTCGGAAGTCTGTGTGGTGCCGTCGGCGTCGGTCGCCCGGACGGTCACCTGGTGGGTGCCCTCAGTCGCGTCCTCCCACGTCCAGGACCACTGACGCCAGGTGTTGACGTTGTCCTGGGCGGCGAGGTCGACGTCCTGCCAGTCACCCTCGTCGATCTTCACCTCGACGCGCTCGATGCCGACACTCTGGGCCCAGGCGACGCCGCCGATGCGGACGTTGTCGCGCGGGAGGGCCTCGAACGCCTTCGGCACGTCGATGCGGGAGGAGAGCTTGATAGGCGCCTCCTCGGAGTAGCCGCGGGTCGACCAGTAGGCCTTGAAGTCCGAGAACTTCGTGACCTCGATGTCGACCAGCCACTTGGTCGCGGAGACGTAGCCGTAGAGGCCGGGGACGACCATGCGCACCGGGAAGCCGTGCTCCAGCGGGAGCGGCTCGCCGTTCATGCCGACGGCGATCAGGGCGCCGCGCCCGGTGTCGGTGAGCGCCTCTAGGGGCGTGCCGATGGTCATGTCGTCGGCGCTGGTCGTCTTGACCGCGTCGGCGCCGTCCTTGACGCCGGCCCGGGCGAGCAGCTCGGCCACGGGCACGCCGAGCCAGGCGGCGTTGCCGACGTAGGGGCCGCCGACCTCGTTCGAGACGCAGGTGAGGGTGATCCGGTTCTCGACCAGACGCTCCTTGAGCAGGTCCTCGAAGGAGAGGTTGAGCTCCTGGTCGACCATGCCGTGGATGCGCAGGTTGAAGGTGTCGGCCGGGACCTGCGGCACGCGCAGGGCGGTGTCGATGCGGTAGAAGTCGCGGTTCGGCGTGACGTAGGGGCTGATGCCCTTCACATTGGCCTGGGCACCGGCGGGCACGGCGGCGGCCGGGGTGGCGGGCTGCGGGAGCCTGACGCCGGCGCGGGAGTCCTTCGCGGCGGACGAGCCGAGGAACCGGGTCACGCCGCCGCCGATCGCCATCGCGGCGCTGGCGACGAGCACGGCCTGCAGGAACGCACGGCGGTCGAAGCCGGCGGGCGTCTCGTCGCCGACCTTGCGGGACAGCTCGAGCGCCTTGAGCAGACGGGCCAGCAGCAGCAGGCTCGCGGCCAGCGTGACGAGCGAGGGGATCACCGTGACGACGATGTTCGCGGTCGACGTGCGGTCGAGAGCGGCGGTCACGAAGGCGGCCAGGCCCAGCAGGGCGGTGATGCCGAGGGCGAGCCGCGGCCGTCGCAGGCCCAACCAACCGGCGACGGCCGCGGCGACCAGGAGGGTCGCGGCGACGCTGCCGATGAGCACGGGCTTGTCGTTCGTCCCGAACTGCTCGATGGCGAACTCCTTGAGCGGCCTCGGGACGAGGTCGATCACCCGGTTGCCGACCGACTCGATCGGGGTCGGAACGCCGAGGAGCGTCGCCACACCCGATCCGAGGGCGACGCCCGCGACCGCGGCGAGCAGTCCCGACAGCGCGCCGGTCCACCACGGGGCGGTGGCCCGGGTGGCGGATGCTGCGGTGGTTGTCTCGCTCATGCCCCTGATTCGGGGCCCGTCGCCGTCTGGATGGGTGCTCACGGAAAAAATTGTTCAAGGGGTCCGCGGATGAGCAACCTGGTACGTCACTCCCAGTTACCGTCGATGCCCGTTCTGCCCTGCCCTTGCAGGGTTCCTAGGGTGGTGCCATGAGCACGCACGAGGGAGTCGCGTTCCGTTCCGAAAGCACGTCGGCGACGGCCCGGGAGGTGCTCGCGGACGCGCTGCGCGAGGCCGATCCGGTCGGCTCGCGCGCCGTCGAGCGCGAGACCGCCTGGCGCCGGCAGTACCTGGAGCACTTCCGTCGGGCCGTCGAGGCGGGGATCGGCGACGCGACGGCCGCGCGCGCCATCGCCGCCGCCGGGCTGAGCAGTGCGCACGCGGCGATGCGGTTCGGCGACGCGGACCTCGACGAGGCCGTCACCGGTGCCCCGCTCGACCAGGTGCTCCACACGACCACGCTCGAGGGCGAGGCAGAGCCGGAGACGGAGCTGACGCTCCCGTACCGCGGCGAGCGGCTCCGCGGCGACGCCCTGCTCCGTCAGCTGGACGCGTGGGTCGAGCGCGGCGTCGTGACGGGCTCGTGCGCCGAGGCCGTGCGGCGGGTGCACGCGAACCCCGACTGGCTGCGGCTCGACGGCGACGTCGTGGCGGTGCTGGGCGCGGGTGCCGAGATGGGCCCGTACCGCGCGTTGCAGCGCTGGGGTGCCGAGGTCGTCGCACTCGACCTGCCCCGCGCGGACGTGCAGGAGCGCATCGCGACGGTGGCCACGCGTGGCGCGGGGCGCGTGCACGTGCCCACGCGGATCGTGACGAGCGGACGCGGCGACGGCGGCTCCGACGTCGGCGCCGACCTCGTGCGCGAGCTGCCCGCCGTGGCGCACTGGCTGGGCTCGTTCGCCGGTGCGTCGCGGGTCGTGCTCGGCAACTACTGCTACGCCGACGGCGGGATGCACGTGCGGGTGTCGATGGCTGCCGACGCACTGGCCGCGCACCTGGTCGCGGAGCACCCGGGGACGGCGCTGGCGTTCCTCGCCACCCCGACCGACGTCTTCGCGGTGCCGGCCGAGGAGGTGGCCCGGTCGCAGGAGGCGTACCGCAAGGGTCGGGTCGGGCGGGTGGCCCGGCACGCGACCCGGGTGGTGAGCGGCGGACGGCTGCTGCAGCGCAACTACCCGCCGGGCGCCGACCCCGGGCTGTGCGACGCGCTCGTGCCTCAGCAGGGCCCGAACTACGCGCTGGCCAAGCGCGTGCAGCGCTGGCGCGCCACCGCGGCTCGTGCCGCGGGGACCACGGTGTCGCTGAACGTCGCGCCCGCCACGCGCACGCGGTCGGTGGTCAAGAACAAGGCGCTCGCCGCCGCCTACGCCGGCGCGCACCGGTTCGGCGTCGAGGTCTTCGACCCGGCGACGTCGAACACCCTCATGGCGGCGCTCCTCGTGCACGACCTGCGGGCGGGCCTGGCCCCGGAGGCCGAGCCGTGGAGGGACGAGGCGCGCGGCGCCGCCCACGGCGGGCTCTGGACGGCCGCCTATCACCCCCGCTCCGCCCTCGGCCTCGCCGCCGTCCTCGGCGTCGGCGCCCTCCGCGGCTGACGGCGGCCACGTCGCCAGGCCCGCTCAACCCGATGTCAGGGCCCTACCGCGCGGCGCCTGCCTCTCGTCCGGACGAATCACGACGGCATTGGCACCCCGACGTCGTCGTGCCAGCGTCTCTCCACCTCTGCCCTTTCGAGCGTTTCCGTCACCGCACGATGATCGTCCTCCGGCGAGGCAGGCACTGCGTTGGCAGGTTGCCGAGATCATGCCGACCGCCGCGGAGCACACCTCGGAGTGGGCCGCTGCGTCCATGGGGGACACCGCAAGCGGAACGTCCGGAGAGACTCTCCCGCCGCGCGTGGAAGGAGAAGGCGCCCGCACCATCGCGCCGCTCCGCCGCGCGGACAGCAGAATCGCCGCGGCTCCAGAAAACTGCGACACCAGCGGTGTCGCTCGGGACTGATCTCCGGGAAACCCCCGGTTGCACTGCGTGGGCATGTTCCCGCCACGGCGACCGACCAGCTGTCCCTGGGGACGTTGACGGTCGTGGCGGTCCGACGAAGAGGGTTCAGTCGCTCCTCCTTCAAGGCATGACACCCAGACGCCGGTCCGTGATCATCGCCGTCACGCTCGCTGACGCCGCAGCCTTGACGGGCTGCACAGCCCCGAAAGCGTGGCAATGACGCGACGACACAAGGAAGAGTTCGTTGTGTGCGAGAAGTGCGAAAATCCGAAGGCAGTGAGCAAAAGTCACCTGCTGGGGCGGTCGTCTTCCTCGGGATTAGGCAGGTCGTCGTCTTCATCCGAGGAGACGGGCGAAGCGTCAGGGTGAGGCTCGCCCGATCTGCTCAAAAGGGGGTGGGTCGGCGCGAGGCTGAAACGCATCGTGTCGTACGCCTTCGCAACACGATGGACGTACAAGGCCGTGACGATCGCGCCGGGAAAGAACGCAAGCGCCCACATGGCGGCGACGGCATCGAGCAGCACCGCCGGCGGAATGACCAGTGCTGGCGTTGCTGTACGTAGGTCGGCGGTCATGAGAAGCGGCCAGACAACGGCGAGCGTGATGCTGATCGTTGCCCAAGCGGTAAGCGCCCACCATCTGAAGCCCTTGCGCGGCACAAGATGACCGATGTCGCGAAGTGCACGATACTTCTGAATCCACTCGAAAGTCGCTGTAGCGCTCGCAACGCCACCCAGGATCGCGAGCGTCCAAGTAGTGAATGTGAAGAGCCAACCGAGCCCTGTTGTGGGGACATCAATGGTGAACAGCACGATGAGGACGAGCATGAGGAGCACCAGTGGCGCACCCGTCACGATCCAGAGCCGGTCGCTGAGGCTCAGTCCCGGCATGCGAACCCACCGATAGCAGTTGCTGAGCAGATAGACGGTAAACGCCGTAACCGCGGCCCCGCCGGCCCATCGCGCGATACTGTCCGCGATCTCGATCTCTTGCGCCCAGTGAGCCACGCCGCGTTGCCACTGCGAGAGAAACCCCGCCGTGTACAACCCGACCATTGTCGCGACGACCGCAAGGAAGATGACGCCGGTGATCATGCCACGTCTCGTCCACTGATGTGGTGCACCGAACTGTGAGACAAGCACAGCTCGGTAGAGCCCGAGGACCGCCGCGACGATACCTCCGAGCGCGAAGACCAGCGCAACATCACCGACGAGCCCCACCCAATCGAACGAGACCCGCTCCGGAGTCATCGCACGCGTGAGGGCTGCCCAGGTAACCCCAGCGATAAGCCCACTCACGGCTAGTACTCCGCTGTTCTTCTGGAGGTGCTTGGAGAGGAGCGGGAGAGACTTCGGGAAGAACCACACGAAGCCCGACAAGACGAAAAGAGACCGGTTGAGCCAGTCGCAGAATCGCCATACGAAGCTCGCGATCCGAATGCTCGACACATTGGCCACGAGCTGCGCTTGCCGCATCAGAGCGGAGTCCTGCAGCCTCGACCGAAGAGCGGCCAGCTCCTCGTCGACCTTCTCCCGGTCTGACCTGCCGGTGAGGACCAGCACCGTCGAAAGGAGAAGATCTGCCGCCTCTTCGTTCGGCCCACCAAGCTCGCGTTCAGGGCCGACGAGCCGGTCGGCGGCAATGAGATCACTTTGAGATCGTGGGCCGAGACTCGCGAAGCGCCGTTCAACTTCATCGCGGGCCGCATGCCGTAGCTCAGCATCCCAGTTCCGAGGAAACACCACGATTCCGCCCAAGACCACCAGCAGGAGGATGGTGACCACTGCCAGTGTGGACAGTGGAACGAACAACCAATTTATCAAGTCCACGCCGGCATCCTAGGCCGACGACCCGACACCCTCACCGTCCATGGCGGTGCCCCCGGGCACCACGTCACGTCACGCGGCGGCGCTCCGCTGGTTAGGTCAGCACCGCACCGTCGATCCAGCTGCTACGTCACTCCTGCGCACCACCGGCGGACGCGGACGCGCCGGACGCTGGAACGCCCGCGAGAACGGAGCCAGACGCGGGTTCGACCTGACCACGTACCGCGCAGCCTTGAACGCCATCCTAACGGCCTCGGCCCAGGAGGAGTCCACGCGCCAGCTCGGTATGCGGTCTGGGCGTAGCCTCAAGATGTCGCGCGGATAGCTCCTACCAAACCCTCCGGGACCGACCGGTCGGCAACCGAGAAGTCGTCGAGGGGGAAGAAGAGCGGCTCCTGCCCCTCCTCGACATCCTCACGCAGGATCGTGAGCATCGAGGCGACGGATCGTCGTACCCGCTCGTCAAGCGACGCGACGAAGGCCTCGCCCGAGGCAAGCGCTGCCCCCGCGTCTTCGAGGTAGACGTAGCCGTTGCCACTCGGCAGCACCTGACGATGCAGGTCGACGCCAGCCCGGCGGCTCACATCCAGCAGCGCAGCACCGGAGAAGTCGTTGTCCACGACCTCGTTGACGCTCCTGCCGAGCAGCTGCTGCTCGTGCTCCGAGACCCGGCCATGGAGCACGGCCTTCATTACCACGCCAACGAACCGGCAGCCCACCGGCTCCCACCCCGTCGCGAACCAGTCCCGCACCGTCACCTCGTCCAGCACGCACCGTTCCCACCGCACCAGCCCACCCGGAACGAAGGACAAGGGGGCACCTGTGAAATCGCAGTCGACGTACATCGACAACGACGTCCCCGCACCCATCGACGCCCTGGTCAACGTCGCCCCACGGAACGAGCACCCCACGAACGTCGACCCCTGCGACACGAATCCCGACGACCGCAGCCCTGAGAAGTTGGCACTCGTCAGCCGCTGCTCGACGAACGACGGACCCAAGGTCACAAGTCTCACCTCGATCCTCGATCCTCGAGTCCGGCCGCGTCCCTCTTCTGCCCCCCACGTCGGCTTCCCTCTGCTAGACGTGTCAGAGGCGCAGGTCGGCGGCCTGGTCGAGGGGGGCGCGGGTGGTGCGGTAGGAGGCGGTGGGGTGGTCGGGGTCGGGGTGGCCGAAGGAGATGCCGCAGACCACCTGGCGGTCGTCGTCGAGCTCGAACCACTCCCGCAGCAGCTCCGAGCGCATGGCGAGCGCGGCCTGCGCGCACGCGCCGAGGCCGAGCGCCTGGGCGGCGAGCAGGAACGACTGCACGTAGAGCCCGCAGTCGACCGCGCCGTACACGCCGAGCGAGCGGGTGGTCGTCACGATCGCGACGTGGGGGGCGCCGAAGAACTCGAAGTTGCGCATGGTCTGGGCGGCGGAACCGGCCCGGTCGCCCTTCACGACGCCGACTGCCTCGTAGAGCTGCCAGCCCGACTCGCGCCGACGCTCCGCGTAGACGCCCTCGTACGCCGGCGGGAACGCGAGGTCGGGCCCGAAGCGCTCGTCCTCGGCCATCGCCTGCTTGAGCCGCTCGGTCTCGCCGCCGGCCGTCACGACCACGTGCCAGGGCTGCGTGTTGCACCACGAGGGGGTGCGCTGCGCCGCGGTCAGCAGCCGCTCGATGGTGGCGGTGTCGACCTGCTCGTCGGTGTACCCGCGACAGCTCCAGCGGTCCGCGAGCAGACCCTCCAGCACGTCGATCGGCGCGCTCATCGGCCCTCGAACCGGGCGGGGCGCTTGTCGAGGAAGGCCTGGATGCCCTCCTGGGAGTCGGCCGTGTCGGCCAGCTCGCGCTGCAGCCGCAGCTCGCGCTCCAGCGTCTCGTCGAGGTTCCACAGCGTGTTCGCGTTCATGGCCTGCTTGGTGGCGGCGTAGGCGCGGGTCGGCCCGCCGGCCAGCTTCGCGACGAGCTCGGCCACATGGTCGGCGTAGTCGTCGCCGCAGCACCGGTCGATGAGCCCCAGCTCGGCCGCCCGGGTCGCGGGGAGGCGTTCGCCGAGCAGCGACAGCCGGGCCGCCCGCGCGCGACCCACGGACGCCGCCAGCAGCTCGGTGGCGCCGCCGTCGGGCATCAGCCCGATGTTGACGAAGGCCTGCAGGAAGTACGCCGACTCGTGCGCGACGGTGACGTCGGCCGCGAGCGCCACCGACATCGCGATCCCGGCGGCCGGCCCGTTGACCGCTGCGACGACCGGGCGCTCGGTCGCGACGATCGCCCGCACGAACCGGTTGCCGTTCTCGTGCGTGCCGCCGTGCTTGAGCCGGCGCAGGTCGGCGCCCGCGCTGAACGACGCGCCGGCACCGGTGACCACCACGACGCGGGCGTCGGTGGTCTCGACCGCCTCCGCCGCCCGCGCGAGCATGGCGCCGTCGACGGCGTTCATGACCTGCGGCCGGTTGATGGTGATCGTGAGGACGCCCTCTGCGTCGTCGAGCAGCAGCTCGGTCTCGGTGTCGGGGCTCGACTCGGGGTCGGTCACGGTCGTCTCCATTCTCCGGTGATCGCCTGCACCACGGCGGCGAGGACGAGGGGTTGGTCGAGCATCACGTGGTGCCCGGAGTCGCGCACGACCGTCACCGGCACGTGCCCGCCGAGCCGGGCGGCCACGGTGTCGGTGATGTCGGTGGTCGCCATGCCGCGGTCGCCGCGCAGGAGCGCGACCGGGCAGTCGGCCTCGGCGAGCTCCTCGGGCTCCATCCGGGAGCGCAGGAAGATCCGGGGGTCGAACTTCCAGCTCCACCCGCCCTCGACCTCCCGGACCGACGCGCGGGCGACGTGCTCGTGCACGTAGTCGAGGGTCGCGTCGTCGGCGGGCAGCGTGCGGAACCGGCTGAGGATGGTGGGCAGGTCGGGGTAGACCTTCTGCGGCGGCAGCCCGCGGCCCGACGCGACCCACGCGCGCGTCTCGCTCGACATCTCCTGCACCGGCGAGTCGACGGCCACCGCACCGGCGAGCGAGGACCCGTGGTCGCGCGCGGCGGTCAGGGCGACGAAGCCGCCCATGCTGTGCCCGACGACGACCGGCGGCGACGGGCTGCGCTGGTCGGCCGCGACCGCGACCACCTCGTCGGCCCAGGTCTCCAGCGTGTACACGTCGCGGTGGTCGCTGTCGCCGTGGCCGCTGAGGTCGAGCGCGACCACGCGGTGCGGCGACGACGGTGCGTCGAGCAGCGGCCCGACGTGGTCCCACCAGCCCGCGTGCGCGGCACCGCCGTGGACGAGCACCGTGACGGGTGCGTCGGCCGGACCCCACGCCCGGTAGGCGATCCGTGCGCCGTCGACCTCGACGGACGCGTGCTCCGGCGCGCAGGCGAGGGCCTCGTCGAACCACGCGGGTCGTTCCACGTCGCCTCCTGAGAAACCATCAGCCTTGACTGTTCCTGTTCCCCCCAGCAGGCTACCGATGACGGCGGACCACCACGGAGGCACCCATGACCCTGGCCGGAACCACGATGATCATGTCCGGCGGAAGCCGCGGGATCGGGGAGGCGATCGCCGTCCGCGCGGCCCGCGACGGCGCGAACGTCGTCCTGCTCGCGAAGACCTCGGAGCCGCACCCGAAGCTGCCCGGCACCATCCACACGGCCGCGGCGGCGATCGAGGAGGCCGGCGGTCGCGCGCTGCCGCTCGTCGGCGACGTCCGCGACGACGCGTTCGTGGAGGACGCGGTCGCCCGCGCCGTGGAGACGTTCGGCGGCATCGACCTCGTCGTGAACAACGCCAGCGCGATCGACCTGTCCCGCACCGAGGACATCTCGATGAAGAAGTACGACCTCATGACGCAGATCAACGCCCGCGGGACCTTCCTGCTCTCGAAGCTGTGCATCCCGCACCTGCGCGCGTCGGCCAACCCGCACGTCCTCACCCTCAGCCCGCCCATCAGCACCGACCCGCGCTGGTTCGGCACGTTCACGGCCTACGCGATCGCGAAGTACGCGATGAGCCTCGTGACGCTCGGCCTGGCCGAGGAGCTGCGCGCCGACGGCATCGCCTGCAACTCGCTCTGGCCCCGCACGGCCATCGACACCGCCGCGGTGCGCAACGTCGTCGGCCCGGGCCTGGAGTCGAGCTCGCGGACGCCGGCGATCATGGCCGACGCCGCCTACGCGGTCCTCACGCGCCCGAGCCGCGAGTGCACGGGGAACTTCTTCATCGACGACGACGTGCTGGAGGCCGAGGGCGTCACCGACTTCTCCGGCTACCTCAACGGCGGTCGCGAGGAGGACCTCGCGCTCGACTTCTGGGTCGACCCGAAGGGTCCGCACGACGCGAGCAAGCGACTCTAGGAGATGCCGGGCACTGCCGGCCGTGCGACGGTCGGCGCATGAGCCCCGAGCCCCGCCGCTCCGTCGCGCGTGCCGTCGTCGGTGGTGCCGGCCTGCTGGCCGTCGCCGTCGTGGCAGGCGCCGTCGCGATCGCGACGCAGACCTGGCCGGTCCTCTACGTGGCAGGCGTCGCCGCCGTGGCAGGACTCGTCTGGCTGGGGTTCGGGCTCGTGGCTCGCGCGGTCGAGCTCGGGGTGCGCGCCAGCCGCGACTGACGGGACGTCAGCCCGCGGCCGCCGCCACGACCTGCGCCCGCGGGTGTACGGGCGAGAGCGCCTCGAGCGTCGGGCGGCCGAACCAGTAGCCCTGGAACAGGGGGACGCCGAGGTCCAGGAGGGTCGCGTACTCGGCCTCGGTCTCGACTCCCTCGGCCAGCACGACGACGTCGAGCGCGGAGGCCATGCCCACCACCGCACCCACGACCGCCTGGCGGGAGGGGTCGGCGTCGATCCCGCGCACGAGGTGCATGTCGACCTTCACCAGGTCCGGGCGCAGGTCGACGAAGCGGGTGAGCCCGGCGTGGCCGGCACCGAAGTCGTCAACGGCCATGGTGAACCCCTGGCGTCGGTACTCGTCGACGATCGCCACGAGGTGCTCCGGGTCCTCCACCCGCTCGTCCTCCGTGAGCTCGAAGACGAGGGAGCTCAGCGGGAACCCGGCGCGAGCCGCCGCAGCGAGGGTGGCGCGCAGGCAGGCGGCGGGCTCGTAGACCGCCCGCGGCATGAAGTTGATGGACAGCCTCAGGTCGTCCTCCGCGGGGAACAGCCGCGCCGCCAGCTCGATCGCCCGCACGCGGCAGTCCTGGTCGAACCGGTACCGGTTGCGGTCCGTGACCTGACCGAGCACCGACATCGCCGACTCACCGCCGGGGCCGCGGACGAGCGCCTCGTGCCCCCACACCCGCCCGTGCTCGGCGTCGAAGATCGGCTGGAAGGCCATCGTGAAGTCCAGCGACTCCACGTCGTCGCGACATCCTGCACACCCCACGAGCACACTCCCTGGCGTCTCGGTCCGGGCAGGACGCGAGTCTGGGCATTGTCTCAGGTTTTCCGCCAGGCCGCAGTCGCGGCGGCCACCGGGGCCTACTACCTCCTGACCTGACCGGAGGCGCGCCTACTGGGTGTCGACCGGTGTGCCCAGCTCGACCGTGCGGCTGACCGTGCACAGACGGTCGTGGGAGCGGCGGATCGCGTCGGGGAGCCGCTCGGTCGCGGCGCGGCCGGCCTCGTCGTCCCCGAAGGCGACGTCGAAGCGGACCGTCAGCCCCTGCATCCGGTTGCCGTCGTCGTCGCGCACCTTCTCCCCCGCCGACGTCACCGAGAAGCGCTCGGGCTCAGTGCGCTTGGTGGTCAGGAGATCGACGTCGATCGCCGTGCAGCCGGCCACGGCGGCCAGCAGCAGTTCGACGGGCGTGAAGTCGTCGCTCGCGCCGTCGCCGATCACCATCTCCCCGCCCCGCGCGTTCGTGACGCGGTAGCGGCCCCGGCCGAGTCGCTCGAGGCCGACCTGACGATGCGTGTCGCTCATGACCCCATCCTGCCGAACTAGTCCGACCGGATCATCTTCGGCGGGTTCTCCCCGCGTCATGACCTGGCCGTTCTACCGTCGTCATCACGACGGAACCAGCTGGATCTCGGGAGCTGAACCCATGAGCGAGTACCTCTACGACCTCGACGGCGACGTGATCGCCTTCCGACGGTCCTGGGACGACGAGCACGTCTTCGACACGTCGGGACGCTGGGTCGGGTGGATCCCGTGGGACGGCACCGACGTCGTCGACGAGCACGGGCACTACCTCGCCTCGATCGTCGGTGACCGGCTCGTGCGCCGCAACGACTGCGGCAACCGGCGCTGCGCGCAGGCCGTCGAGCACCCGGACCACGCGGAGCCGTCGGGCCGGCCCACCCGTCCGCTCGAGTTCCCCAACCGGTTCGCCTACGACGACGTGGAGCAGCTGCACCGGGCGGGCTGACCGCACCGACTCGGGATGCCCCGACCTGTCGGCTCGCCGACGATGGAGGCATGACCCTCTCGCTCGTCACCGGTTCGACCGGCTACGTCGGCGGACGCCTCGTGCCCCCGCTGCTCGACGCGGGACACGACGTCCGCGTCCTCGTCCGCAGCCCCGAGAAGGCCGAGGCGCACGACTGGGCCGACCGCGTCGAGATCGTCCCCGGCGACGCCACGTCCGACGACGACGTGCGCCGCGCGATGCAGGGCGTCGACGTCCTCTACTACCTGCTGCACTCGATCGGCACCGGCGACGACTTCGTGGAGACCGAGCGACGCATCGCCGAGTCGTTCGCCCGCGCCGCGAAGGACGCCGGCGTGCGACGCATCGTCTACCTCGGCGGCATGGTGCCCGAGGGCGAGGAGCTCAGCGAGCACCTCCTCTCGCGCCAGCAGGTGGGCGACGTCCTCCTCGAGTCGGGCGTGCCGACGACCGTGCTGCAGGCTGGCGTCGTCATCGGCTCGGGCTCGGCGTCGTTCGAGATGCTGCGGTACCTGACCGAACGACTGCCGGCGATGGTGACGCCGCGCTGGGTGAGCACCCGGATCCAGCCGATCGCCGTCCGCGACGTGCTGCGCTACCTCGTCGGCAGCGCCGACATGCCGTCGGACGTGAACCGCCGCTTCGACATCGGCGGCCCCGACGTGCTGACCTACCTCGAGATGATGCAGCGCTACGCGAAGGTCGCCGGGCTCCCGCGGCGCACGGTGCTCAAGGTGCCCGTGCTGTCACCGACCCTGTCCAGCCACTGGGTCGGCATCATCACCCCCGTGCCCGCGAGCATCGCCCGACCGCTCGTGGAGTCGCTGAAGAACACGGTCGTCGCCTCGGAGAAGGACGTCGCGCAGTACGTGCCCGACCCGCCCGACGGACTGATCGGCTTCGACCGCGCCGTCGAGCTGGCGCTCACCAAGATCCAGGACCTCGACGTGCCCACGCGCTGGTCGTCGGCGGCGACCGCCGGCGCACCGTCGGAGCCCCTGCCGTCGGACCCCGACTGGGCGGGCGGCTCGTTGTACAAGGACGAGCGGACCCGTGAGGTCGACGCGTCCCCGGAGTCGCTCTGGACGATCATCGAGGGCATCGGCGGGCGCAACGGCTGGTACTCCTGGCCGCTCGCCTGGTGGATCCGCGGTCTCATGGACCGGCTCGTGGGCGGTCCCGGGCTGCGGCGCGGTCGACGCAACGACCGGGACCTCGTGGTCGGCGACGCGCTCGACTTCTGGCGCGTCGAGGCCACCGACGACAGCACGTTCCTGCGGCTGCGGGCGGAGATGCGGGTCCCGGGCCTGGCCTGGCTGGAGCTGCAGGTGGGCTCCACCGACGGCGGCACGACCACGTTCCACCACCGTGCGCTCTTCCACCCGCGCGGTCTGCTGGGCCACGCGTACTGGTGGGCGGTCTGGCCGTTCCACGGCATCGTGTTCGGCTCGATGCAGCGCAACATCGCGCAGGCGGCGGAGCGGCTCGAGCGGGGCGAGCCGACGAAGGCCCACCACGGCTTCAGGCGCCGCCGCTAGGACGGACGGCGGTCACGGGGGCGGACCGGGAAATTTGCGTCACACCGCGGCCGGGTGCACGATCCTTCGGTGAGCCTCTTCCGCACGAAGACCGTCGAACGGTCGATCGCCGAGACCGACGAGCCCGACCACCGCCTGAAGAAGGACCTCTCCGCCTGGGACCTCACGGTCTTCGGCGTGGGCGTCATGATCGGCACGGGCATCTTCGTGCTGACCGGCCAGGAGGCGCACAAGAACGCCGGCCCGGCCATCGTGCTGTCCTTCGTGATCGCCGGCGTCGTGTGCGGCCTGGCCGCCCTCTGCTATGCGGAGTTCGCGTCGACGGTGCCCGTGGCGGGCAGCGCCTACACGTTCTCCTACGCGACGCTGGGCGAGTTCATCGCCTGGATCATCGGCTGGGACCTGGTGCTCGAGCTCGCGCTCGGCGCGGCCGTCGTGTCGCGGGGCTGGTCGGCGTACCTGCAGGAGCTGTTCGACCTGCCGTCGTGGCTCGCCGGCGGCGACGCGCTGCCCGACATCGCCGCCATCGCCATCGTCGTCGGCCTGACCACGCTCGCGGTCTTCGGCACCAAGCTGTCCGGCCGGTTCACGGGCGTGCTCGTGGTCGTGAAGGTCGCCGTCGTGCTGTTCGTCATCGTGGCCGGCCTGTTCTTCGTCAAGGCCGCCAACCTCAGCCCCTTCGTGCCCGGCTCGCAGCCCGCGGACCCGAAGGACGTCGGCTCCGGCCTCGACTCGACGCTGCTGCAGTCCATCTTCGGCATCGAGCCCACTGTCTTCGGCATCTACGGCATCATCGCCGCCGCGTCGGTCGTGTTCTTCGCCTTCATCGGCTTCGACATCGTGGCGACCTCGGCGGAGGAGACCAAGAACCCGCAGCGTGACATGCCCCGCGGCATCATCGGCTCCCTCGCGATCGTCACCGTGCTGTACGCGGCCGTCGCGTTCGTCGTCACCGGCATGCTCAAGTACAGCGACGACCGCATGAACACGGGCGCGCCGCTCGCCGCCGCGTTCTCGGCCAACGGCCTGGAGTGGGCCAGCAAGATCATCTCCGTCGGCGCCGTCGCGGGGCTGACCACCGTCGTGCTCGTGCTCATGCTCGGGCAGGCGCGCGTGCTGTTCGCCATGGCCCGCGACGGTCTGCTGCCGCAGGGGCTCGCGAAGGTGCACCCCCGCTTCGGCACGCCCTACAAGATCACGATCATCACGGGTGCGTTCGTGGCCGTGCTCGCCGGTTTCGTCCCGCTCGACGAGCTCAGCAAGCTGGTCTCGATCGGCACGCTGTTCGCCTTCGTGGTGGTCTCGGCCGGCGTGATCGTCCTGCGCCGCACCCGCCCCGAGCTCGACCGCGCCTTCCGCGTGCCGCTCGTGCCGATCATCCCGATCCTGTCGATCGCGGCGTGCGCGTGGCTGATGGTCAACCTGTCGGTCGAGACGTGGCTGCGCTTCGGTGTCTGGATGGTGCTCGGCGTCGTCCTCTACTTCGTGTACGGACGCCGCCACTCGCGGCTGGGGATCGACCAGGCGGCCGGCAGGGCCTAGCGCTTGACGCCTGCGTGGAACACGCGGACGTTCTCGCGCCAGCCACCGAGCGCGTCGTAGGGCATCGGGTCCTCCGCGGCCTTCTTGCGCACGTCGCGACGACGCTCGGTGGTATCGAAGCCCATGTCGAGGGTCTCGGTGCCGCGCATCAGCGACTCGAGCGCCTCGGGGGTGTACCGCCAGTAGTCGATCGGGCACGGGTGGTAGCGCCAGCTGAACAGCGTCGAGGTGTACACGAGGCCGCCGGGTCGCAGGATCCGCACGATCTCCTCGCCCGCGAGCCAGGGCCGGTCGATGTGCTCGAACACGTCGACGCTGAGCACCACGTCGAACGAGCCGTCCGCGATCTCGGGGCAGTGCGTGATGTCGCCGAGGATGACGCCCGGCCCCGTCTCGGCGAGGTCGAGGTTCAGGTACTCGAAACGCTCCGCGTCGAACACGCGGTCCCGTGGGTGGGCGCGGCCACCGATCTCGAGCACCCGACCACCCGTGACACCCGCCTTCTCGAGCACGAGGGCGAGGTGCTCGTTGATGCGCTCGTCGCGCACCGGACCCTGCTTCCACTCGTCGCGGAGCCGGTCGAGCTCGACCAGCTCCGGGTCACGCGGCGGGGGCGGGGGCGTCCAGATCCGCCGGGCGAGACGTTCACGGAGTCCAGGCATGCGCGCGACGCTAGGCCCGTCGCATGACGATCGGGTGGAGAGCAGGCGAACGTCAGACGGCCGCCGGCGACTCCGCCTCCGACGTCAGCGCACGCACGTGGTGGCGGCTGCGCGGCACCACGAGCGGCGTGCCGCTGACCGGGTCGGGCACCACCTGGCAGGCCAGGCCGAAGACGTCCTCGACGACGTCGGCGTCGATGACGTCGGCCGGGCGCCCCTGCGTGACGATCGCGCCGTGCTTCATCGCGATGATGTGGTCGGCGTAGCGGAACGCGAGGTTGAGGTCGTGCAGGACCATCGCGATGGTCTTGCCGTGCTCGCGGTTGAGGTCGGTGAGCAGGTCGAGCAGCTCCACCTGGTGGTTGATGTCGAGGTAGGTGGTGGGCTCGTCGAGCAGCAGCAGGTCGGTGTCCTGCGCGAGCGCCATCGCCACCCACACCCGCTGCCGCTGGCCGCCCGAGAGCGCCGTGATCTGCCGGTCGGCGAGCTCGGCGGTGCCGGTGGCCTCCAGCGCCTGTGCCACGGCCGCGTCGTCCTCCGCGCTCCACCGCCGGAACCAGCCCTGGTGCGGGTAGCGACCCCGGCCGACCAGGTCGGCGACCGTGATCCCGTCGGGGGCGACCGGCGTCTGCGGCAGCAGTCCCACGACGCGTGCCACGTCGGTGGGGCGCTGGTCGTGCACCGACGTGCCGTCGAGCAGGACCGTGCCGGTGCGCGGCTTGAGCAGCCGGGCGAGACCGCGCAGCAGCGTCGACTTCCCGCAGGCGTTCGCGCCGACGATCACCGTGACCTGGCCGGGCGGCACCTGGACGTCCAGGTGCGACACGACGTCGGTGTCGGCGTAGCCGAGGGTGAGGTCCTCGGCCCTGAGGTCGTGGGTCCTGTCGTCCTGCAGACGGTCGCTGGTGCGGTCGGTCATCCTCCGCGTCCTTCCCGGTTGACGGTGGCGAGCAGCCAGATGAGGTACGGCGCGCCGACGGCACCGGTGACGACGCCGGTGGGCAGCGCGACCGGCAGTGCGTGCTGGGCGACGAGGTCGGCCGTGAGCACGATGATGGCGCCGACGAACGCCGCCGCCGGCAGGCTCGCGGCGTTGCCGACCAGCCGGACCGCGATGGGGCCTGCGATGAGGGCGACGAACGACAGCGGTCCGGCCGCGGCCGTCGCGAGCGCGACGAGCACGACCGAGAGCGCCAGCAGGCCCAGCCGCGAGCGCTCGACCCGGACGCCGAGGGCCGACGCCGCGTCGTCGCCGAGCTCGAGCGCGCCGAGCCGGCGCGAGAGGACGAAGGCGACGGGCAGGAGCACGGCCACGGCGACCAGCAGGGTGCGCAGCTCGAACGGTCCGGCAGAGCCGACGGAGCCGACCAGCCAGGTCATGGCCTCCCGCGCGTCGTTGAGGTCGGCGCGGGCGATGACGTAGCCGGTGAGCGCGGTGAACAGCTGGGAGAGGCCGATGCCGACGAGGATGAAGCGGTAGCCGGTGATGCCGCCGCGCCACGCGAGCAGGTAGATCGCGATCGAGGCCAGCAGCGCCCCCAGCAGCGCCATCGCCGACGTCGTGACGGCGCCCCACCCCGTGAACAGGATCGCCGAGACCGCGAAGAGGCTCGCGCCGCCGGAGATGCCGACGAAGTCGGGCGAGGCGAGCGGGTTGGCGAGCAGCCGCTGGAACACCAGGCCCGCCACGCCGAGCGCCAGACCGGATCCGAGCGCGGTCGCCGCCGTGGGGAGGCGCAGGTCGAGGACGATGAAGTCGACGCTGGGGTCGTCGGTGAGCCGGAACGCGCTGCCGATGACCTCCCACGGCGACAGGACGTAGCTGCCGATCATCATCGTGCCGACGAAGAGCGCGAAGGTCACCGCGACGAGCACGAGGGTGATGGTCGTGGTGCGGGCGCGGTGGGCGCGACGTTGCGCGCGGACGGCACGCCGCAGCGGCGTCTCGACGATGCTCACAGCTGCGCCAGGTCCTTGCGTCGGACCAGCAGGATGAAGGCCGGCGCGCCGACGACGCCGAGTACCACACCCACCTGCAGCTCGCTGGGGCTGACGAGCACGCGCCCGAGCACGTCGGCGCAGAGCAGGATGATCGGGCTCAGCAGGAACGTGTACGGCAGGATCCAGCGGTAGTCGGGGCCGCACAGGGCGCGGGCGATGTGCGGGACGACGAGCCCGACGAACACGATCGGCCCGCAGGCGGCGGTCGCGGCGCCGCCGAGCAGCGCGACGGTCACGAACACGACGACGCGGGTCAGGCGCACGCGCTGGCCGAGGGCGACGGCGAGGTCGTCGCCCAGGGCGAGCCCATTGAGGGAGCGACCCATCAGCAGGGCGACGGCGATGCCGGCGACGAGGAACGGCCACGTCTGCGACAGCACCGGCAGGTAGCGTCCGCTGAGCGAGCCGACCTGCCAGAAGCGGAGCTCGTTGAGCGCCTGCAGGTCGCTCATCGTGACGCCGGTGGTCACGGAGTACAGCGACGCGCTGACCGCGGCGCCCGCGAGGGCGAGCTTGACCGGCGTCGCCCCCTCACGGCCGAACGATGCGACGCCGTAGACCACGACGGTCGCGACGCCTGCACCGGCGAACCCGACCCACACCGACGTGGACTGGCTGATCCCGTCGAACAGCATGACCGCGACGACGATGCCGGCGGCGGCACCCATGTTGATGCCCATGATCCCGGGGTCGGCGAGCGGGTTGCGTGTGACGCCCTGTAGGAGGGCGCCCGCGAGCCCGAGGCCGGCGCCGACCAGCAGGCCCAGCAGCGTGCGGGGCACGCGCAGCTCCCGGATGACCGTCTGCTCCGCGGACGACGGGTCGTAGTCGGTGAACGCGGTCCAGATGGTGTGCAGGCCGACGCCGCGCGCACCGATCGTGATGCTGACGAACATCACGACGGCGAGCACGCCGAGGAGCACGAGGGCACCGAGCCCCAGCCCCACGGTGGAGCGGTGCCGCGGGGTGGGCGCCTCGACGTGCTGCAGACGCTGGACGGTGGCGGTCACGTGAGGTCCGGGTCGGCCTTCTCGACGGCGTCGCTGAGCTGGTCGAGCTGATCGGCGTAGTCGCGGTAGGTGCTGATCCAGTAGGCGGGCCAGGGGGTGACCGCGCCGGCCTCGACCGCCTTGATCTTGCGCCACGTCGGCTGCTTCTCGGCGGTCTTCGTGCTCTGCTCGAGCGTGCGGTCGTCCATGAGGACCAGGTCGGGCTGGTACTTGTCGGCGTTCTCCCACGACAGGTTCTCCCAGTAGGAGAAGTCGGGGTCCGGGGAGTCGGGCACGATGATGTCGAGACCGTAGCGGGCGAAGTCGGCCAGCTCGGCCGAGTGCTTCGGCACGGCCACGTAGAGGATGTCGTCGGCCGGGGAGACGCCCATCGCGGTGAGGCCGTCGGCCTCGGCGACCGTCGTCTTGAACCGCTCACGCGCCTGCTCGAACGCCTCCTTGTCCGCCACGATCTCCTCGGAGTCGAGGTCGGCGCCCAGGGAGCCGGAGAGCTCCTCGAAGCCGTCGAGCATCTGCTCGACGGACTGGTCGGCGACGGGGCCGACGACGGGCGCGAGCTTCGCGACCTTCTTGCTCGACTCCTCGACGCCGTTCTCGAGACCGCCGTAGGCCTTCTCGGTGGTCCAGTAGCCGCTGACGATGAGGTCAGGCTTGAGCGCCGCGGCCTTCTCGGCGTCGATCTTGCCCCACGTCTCGCCGAGGATCTCGATGCCGTCGAGGTCGGCGCCCTGCAGCGACTTGGTGTCCTTCAGCGGCTGGCTGAGGAAGATGCCGACCGGCTTGATCCCGTGCGCGAGGAGCGCGGCCGCGGCCTCGCCCTGCGCGATGATCCGCGTCGGCACCTCGTCGGCGGTGTAGGTCTTGCCGTCGCCGGATGCGTACGTCCAGGCGTCGCCGGAGGCTGCGTCGTCCCCCGAGCTGGAACCGCAGCCGGCGAGCAGAAGTGCTGCCGCGGCGGCGAGCAGGGTGAAGCGTGGGCGCAGGGTCATGTGACGTCCTCTCGTAGGCCGTAGGACACACTAACTTAGGACAGCCTCATCTATGCAAGAGGTGGTGGGAAGGGTCACGTGACCGTCCATCGCCTCTCCTCCGCCACGTCAAGCCGTTAGCAAGCTTAGGCATGTTTATGCCGATGACATAAACTTGCCTAAGATGAGAAAGGAGCGCGGCTCGTGGACCCCATCCGAAACCCGTACACACCGAATGCCGGCGCGCAGCCACAGGTGATGCTCGGACGCGACGACCAGCTGACCTCCTTCGAGCTCTTGCTCGGTCGCCTCGCGCGCGGACGCACCGAGCAGTCGATGATCGTCACCGGTCTTCGCGGTGTCGGCAAGACCGCGCTGCTCGGCCAGTTCCGCAAGAAGGCGCTCGCGGCTGACTGGGTGGTCGTGGAGATGGAGATGCGCAAACACTCGGACCACGACTTCCGTCGCGAGATCGCGCTGCAGATGCGCCGCGCGCTCTTCGATCTCTCTCCCAAGGCACGATGGAGCGACAGGATTCGTTCCGCAGCCTCGGTGCTTTCCTCCTTCACCGTCACCGTGGACGAGTCCGGAGCCATCACGGCGGGCATGGACGTCTCCCCGGCCGAAGGTCGAGCCGACCACGGCAACCTCGCCCTCGACGTAGCGGATCTCTTCGTCGCCCTGGGTGAAGCCGCCCAGGCGCAGTCACGAGGAGTGGTGCTGCTCATCGACGAGATCCAGTTCCTCGCCACACCGCAACTCGAGGCTCTCATCACCGGTCTGCACAAGACGGTCCAGCGCGAGGTACCCATCACCCTCGTCGGAGCTGGCCTCCCGCAGATCGCGGAGCTCGCAGGAGACGCGAAGTCCTACGCCGAGCGGCTCTTCAAGCTCCCAGCCATCGGCAGCCTCGGCGCCGACGACGCGCGCCTCGCCTTCCAGGCGCCCGCCCAGGACGAGGGGGCCGACTTCACCGCCGACGCACTCGACCTTGCCGTCGAGATCACCGAGGGCTATCCCTACTTCATCCAAGAACTTGGCTATGCGATCTGGCCGCATGCCCAAGGGCCCACGATCGGGGTCGACGACGTCCGGCACGCAGTCGAGCTCTACGAGGCGAAGCTGGACTCGTCGTTCTTCCGCGTCCGACTCGACCGGTCGACGGAGATGCAGCGCACCTACCTCCGCGCCATGGCGGACCTCGGTCCTGGTCCACAGCGCAGCGCCGACATCGCCGAGCGCATGGGGCGAACCTCTCCGCAGGTGGCCCCGACGCGCGCCGAGCTGATCTCCATGGGCCTGCTCTACACCCCCGAGCACGGGCTCGCGGAGTTCACGGTGCCGCACTTCGACGCGTACATGAAACGAGCCGTTCCGGACCTCGTCGTCCCACCCGTCCGCCGCCGCAAGTCGTGAGCATGGAGTACACCCGACACCGCCTCGACCCTCGCGTCTCGTCCGTTCTCGGGCGTCTCAGCACCCGGCCCCGACCCGGACCCGAGGTCGCGCAGGATCTGATGAGACGTCTCTCGAACGTCGTGCCGCACGTCGGCCCGAGCCCGACCGGGCGGGCGCTCGTGGAGGCCCTCGCTCCGACCCAGTGGCTGCTCGACCGGGCTGCCACCGGCGACCTTCGGCTCACGCAAGCGGGCTACCTCAAGCCGGACGTCGTCCGAGAGCTTGCGAGGCTGCTCCCGTCGATGGACGACTGGATGTTCGGCGTGCACCGTGAGGTCGATGTGCACCCTGTGCATGCCTTCCGGCTCTGGATGATGCGAACCGCAGGGCTATTGCGCAAGCACAAGGAGACCCTCCTCCTGACGCGCACGGGCAAGGCGCTGGTCGACGACCCGGTCGCGTTGTGGCAGCACCTCGCCGACACGCTCGTTTCGTCGAAGGCAGACTTCGACTCCGACGCCACCGTCGTCACGCTCATCCACCTCGCCGACGACCCGGCCCACACGAAGATGCACCTGGTGGCCGAGACCATGACAGCACTCGGCTGGAGATTCCAAGGCGGCCTTCCCATCACGGCTGACGACGTCTGGCCCGTCCTCCGTACGACGTGGGCCCTGTTGGAGAACGTCGGGCGGGGCGGGAGCCGGCGCGTCAGGGGCTCGGTGCTGAGCGGACCTGCGCTCTGCCTCCTCCGCGATGCGCTCGTCGAGTACAGCGTCAGCGAACCGACGTGACGTGACGGTGCGAGGTCACATCCCGGGCTGGGGCCGTGCAGGGAAGTTCCGGAGCGCGTAGCGGCTGATGGTCCTGGTCGTGAGGTTCTCGGCTGTCGCGCCGATGGGGGCACCGACGAAGGGCACGAGCTTCGTCAGGTTCACCACCCCCTTCTCGCCGGCCTTCGTGAAGAGGCGGTAGCCGACCTTCTTGTTGATGTCGATGAGGACTCGACCCGGCACCTTGTGGACGGCGGCGAGGAGAGTCTTGTTGCCGATCTCGATGCCCGTCTTCTGGACGGCCGCTGCTCCGCTCGAACCGAGCAGCGTGGCCAGCACGACGGTCTGAACCTCGTCGCTGTCGACGTCGTAGCCGCGCAGGTGGGCGATCGTCTGCGTCATCCGAGCATTGATGACGTACGACGAGGCCAGGCCCGCCGAGAGCTGCAACGGAAGGGCCGCAACACCGCCGAGCCCCGTGGCTCCACCCGCGGTGGTCGCGTAGCGGACGTGGATCTTGATGGCGCGTCGGACCGCTTCCTCCACGTCGCCGTTCGCAGCAAGGAGGCACTCGTGCGCCACTGCCTGCGCGCTCTTGAACGGGCCTCCGCCCGTCCTGCCCATCTGGACGACCTTGTGGGCTGTGCGCAGCACCAGGCCGTCGTCGGTCGGCTTGCTCATCAGCATCCTTCAGTCGACGTCGAGGACCTTCATGACCTCGTCTCCATAGTCGTTGATCACCTTCACCGCGATGCGACCGGTCGTGGGCTTGTCGAACGCTCGTGAGGTCGTCGAGTAGAGAGAGGCCCAGGCGTCAGCGTCGATCTCGGCCTTGAGCGCGCTCTTCAACCGCTTGTAGGGGTCGTTGCCACCGGTAAAGTAGCAGTGTCGGACGAAGAACGACTCCTCGTCGTAGTTGGTGTCGATCATCCAGAGGGCGATTCGGTCGGTGCTCGCGCTGCGCACGCTGCCCTTCGTCGGGTCGTACACGTCGACGCCGCGGAGCTCGACCTCGACCTTCCCGTCGCCGGCCGCGCGCAGCTCGATGTCGGGCTCGCCGAAGACCGTGAACAAGTTGCCGGCGCCGGTCTTCTTCAGGTCCTCTCCCATGAGGAGGTCGACGTTCATGCGCACGAAGAGCACGGGGAGCCGGCCGACCTTCCGCTCGCCCGCGACCGACGCGAAGCCGGGGTCGAGGTCGACGCCGTCGACCTCCTTGACCTCGCTCGCCTGCGCGTCGAACGCGAAGCCGAGGACGCACAGGAGGTCGATCTCCTGGTCGCGGATCGCCTCCTTCGCGGCTCCCTTGATGAACTCAGGGCTGACGGTCCCGTACTGAGGACCGAGAGCGATCGCGACGCGTCCCGGGGCGTCGTCGTCCTCACTGCCGACCCGCTCACCGATCGCCTGGATGAAGGCGCCCGCGTACGCGTCGAGCGACGCGAACTCGATGCGTTCGCCCTTTGCGCCGTTCTGGATGCCAGCAGCGGTGAGATTGTCGAGGATGCTCCGCTCGAACTGAGGCCCGTCGGGCTGCTCGACCTCCAACGCGGGCTCGTCGCGCGGGTCAAACTCGACCGACCGGTGGGGCGAGAGGCTCTCCACCGTGAACGGACCGGCGACCCGCACCGTGTTCTTGTCCTCGTACGGCTTGTCGTAGAGCTTCTCGAAATCCGCGTGCCGCTTGATGGCGGCGTCGATCTCCGCGCGGCTCATCCCCTCCTTGATCTCGGGATTGTTCGCGATCGACTTCAACGTGATGTGCTGCACCCGCTCGTACACGAACCCGTGCCGAATGTCGTTGGTGACCGGCGAGGGTGGCAGCGGCGTGGCGGACAGCGAGTTCTCCTTCGCCCGACCCGCATCGGAGTCGGCGAGCAGGTAGTAGGGAAACTTCGCACCCATCAACCGCTGGCGCGCCAGCGCGAGCGCGACGCGGGACGTGTCGATCGTGATCCACCGCCGCCCCCACTGCTCTGCAACGGCGGCTGTCGTGCCTGATCCACAGGTGGGGTCGAGAACGAGATCCCCTGGGTCCGTGCACAGAAGCATGCACCTCTGCACCACCTTAGTGATGGTCTGGACAACAAAGATCTTCTCGTCGGTGAAACCACCAATTACGGTATCCGTCCAGTTGTTCGTGTACGGCGCCCACCCATAGTCGTCCGCGAACCGCACGTAGCTCAGCTTGTTGGCAGTAAAGTGCAGCCGCTGAGCCCAGGCCAGCTTCTGCATTCCCTCGGGATATCGAGCTTTCCAGTGAGAATTGGGGCTCGGATAGTAGATCTTGCCCGCAACCTCGAAAGGCTGAGGCTGCGATGCGGCCCCTTGTGCACCTACATCACTTGGGTTGTAGATGCGGGCGCCCACAGGAAGATCGACCGTCCCGGACTTCTCGTCACGGGAAAGTGCCCTTCGAGTTCCGTCGACAAGTTCAACACGGCCATACCCCGTGCGCTCTTCGAACTTCCGCAGCAGGGTGCGAGCCTTCACCTGCGTGCGATCCTTGGCGAACCAAACCAAGAAGTCACCCGAGCGGCTCAACGCCGCAGCCTGGGCGAAGCCAGCAGTGGTCGCGAACGAGATCTGGCTGACAAAGTTGTCGGACCCGAAGACCTCGTCCATCAGGCTCCGCACAAGATGGACGTTCTCGTCACCGATCTGCACGAAGCACGAGCCGCTCTCGGTCAGCAGCTCGCGGGCGACGACGAGCCGGTCGCGGAGGTACGACAGGTAGGAGTGGATACCCAGCTCCCACGTGTCACGGAAAGCCTTGATCTGCTCGGCCTCGCGCGCCGCGTCCTCGAGCTTGCCGTCCTTCACGTCGCGCTTGCGGGCCGAGGCCTGCCAGTTGGAGCCGAACTTGATGCCGTACGGCGGGTCGATATAGATCATCTGCACCTGGCCGCGCAGCTGCTCGCGCTCGGCGAGCGAGCCCATCACCTGCAGCGAGTCGCCCAGGATCATCCGATTCGACCAGTTGGCCTCGTGACGGTAGAAGTCCACCGCGTCGAGGTCGTCGAGCCCGTCGAAGGTGTCGAAGAGGGTCAGCTCGGGCTCCGCCTCGCCTCCCTCAGCGGTCTGGCGAAGGTTCTCGATCAGCACCCGGGGGTCGATCTTCTCCTGGATGTAGATCGGCGGAGCCTCGACCTCGAGCTCGCCGGAGTCCTTGCCTCGCCAAAGAAGCTCAGGAGTCGGCGGGCGCCGCTCGAGCGTGAGCCGGCGCGCCTCCGCAAGTGCGGGGTCGACGAGGTCGTGCGCGTCCGACGTGGGGATGTTCTTGCGCTTGTCGGCATGGGTCGTGGCCTCGACCGGCGTGGGGCCAGCGGGCTTCCTGCTACGAGGCACGGCGGGCCTTCCTGTCGAGGTCCATCAGCTGCGGGTCGCCGATCACGTCACCGTCGGCGTAGAGGTCGTCAAGTGCTGCGTCGATCGCATCGCGGACGCCGAGCATCGTCGTGAGCTCGACGTACCCCCAGCGCCCGAACGAGCCCTCGTTGTTGACGGCCGGCAGCCAGAGGTCGCGCATCGTGGCTGCCTTCTCCGCCGTGGGCCCCGGGCTCTTCTGCCCGCCCGAAACCTCGATGACGAGGGTCCGGGTGACGTCACCGTCGAACTGCGGCACGAGACGGACGAGGAAGTCGGGGACGTAGGTGTGCGTGACGCCCTTGTGCACGTAGGGCACGCCGAAGCCAAGGTGGTCGTTCTTCGCGTAGGCAGCGACCTTGGCGCTCAGTTCGAGCTCGGCGGCCACGAGCTGCTCCCAGGTGTTGCCGCCCTTGCCATCGAGCACCACGTGCGAGACCTCCGACTTGACCGTCGGCTCCACGGCCTTGCGCGTGAGGAAGTCGACGCCGTCCGTGGCGCCCATCGGCCGGCTCCGGCGCAGCAGCGGGAGGATGAGGGTGGACCGGTTGCCCTTCTGCAGCTGGATGGCGTGAAACAACTTCTCCGACGCCTCTGCTCGCGCCTCGGCGAGCAGCAGCCCCTTGAGGTCGTAGCCCTCCTCGACGGTCACGTACTCGTCGAGCCACCGACGCGTGATCTCGAGCAGGCGGGGGAACAACCACGGGCGGATGTCGCCATCGGTGGCGAAGTGGGTGCGCAGCAGCTGGTTCGCGATCTCGAATGCGACCCGCTGGGGGCGGGCGTCGAGGTCACCGGAGTCCGCGATCTCGTCCGTGCCAACGATTCCGGCCATCCGCGTCCACCGCGGCACGCTGTCGTGACCCACCACCAGCGCCGTGTCAGCGGAGGGATCGAACTCGAGCCGCTCGTCGGGGATCTCCGTGCGGTAGCCGTCCACCACGGGGAACTCGATGCGGTAACGCTCGCGGCCCCTGAACGACATGACCTCGACCGGAGGTACGGCCGGAGTCTGCGGGCCCACCTCGTGCTCGCTCGGGATGAAGGCGAAGGGGATGCCGTATACGTTGGCGTACTCGGCGGCGAAGTGTCCGTCGTCGCCGAGCGCGTAGGAGCGTCGGCGTAGGCCACGACCGACGACCTGCTCGCACAGCAGCTGGGAGCGGAAGGCCCGGATGCCGAGGATGTGGGTGACGGTGTTCGCGTCCCACCCCTCGGTGAGCATCCCGACGCTCACGACACACCTGACCTGCTCACCCAGGCGTCCTCGCTTGCCGACCGTGTTGAGCACCTCGCGCAGGAGGTCTGCGTCGGTGAGCTTGTCCGTGTCGGCGCCGGGGTTGCGCAGGCGGTACTCGGCCTTGAACGTCTCGATCTCGGTCGCGGCCATCTGCTTGAACTCACCCGACAGAGGCTCCCCCGACTCGAGCTGCTCGGAGTCGACGAGAATCGTCTGGCGGGCGTCCGAGAAGCGGGGCAGGTTCTCGCTCATCCATGCGTGAACGAGGCGCGACGCCGAAGTGTTGGGGCACACGACGATGAAGACCGGCGGGGGTTCCCCCTGGTCCCGCAACGATGCCTCCCACTGCGCGAAGGACTTCTCGTAGTTCGCGTAGAGGCTGCGGATCGCGCCCTCGAGCCGACCCGGCATGGTCCAGGTGCTCAGGTCGAGGTCCTTGAGTCGGCTCTTGCCCATCTGGTCGCCGATGTTCTCCCACAGGTCGCGGTAGGCGACCTCGGAACCAGCAGCATCGTCATCGACGGGCAGCCGAGGGACCTTCACGATCCCGGACTCGATGGCGTCCATCAACGAGAAGTCGCTGACCGTCCACGGGAAGATGAAGCCCTCGTGGTAGCCGCTGCCCTTGAGGTAGTACGGCGTCGCGGACAGGTCCCAGACGGCCTTGATGCCGACGTGCTTCTTCACGGCCTGGAGCCCCTTGAACCAGACACGAGCGTCCTCGGTCGACTTCTTCGCCTCGGCCTTCTCCTCCGCCGTGAGCTTCAGCGACTTCAGCTCCGTCGAACCCATGGGGCGGTCGCGGTAGCAGTGGTGCGCCTCGTCGTTCAGGACCATCACCTCGCCGACGCCCGGTCCTAAATCGCGAAGCACTCGCGCGACGACTAGGTCGTCCGTCTCGAGGAACGGGTTGTCCTCCTTGCCCGCGAGCAGGATCCGTCGAGTCGTCTTCGAGACGCCCTTCACCTCCTTCGACTCCCGTGGAAAGAAGGCGTGGTAGTTCACGATCGCGAGCCGCGCCTGGCCGAGGCTGTCGACGAGGTCAGGAGGGACGAGGTCGCGCTCGGCGTAGTAGTTGCCCGGCGACCCCGGCTGCAGGACGCGGAGACGATCACGGATGGTCACGCCAGGAGCCACGGCCAGGAAACGCTTCACGAACCGCGCGTCTCGAGGAGCGTGGATCTTGTTCAGGGTCTGCCACGCGACGAGCATGGCCATCACGACCGTCTTCCCCGTCCCGGTCGCCATCTTCAGGGCCATGCGAGGCAAGCCGTCGTTGTACTGGATGTTGTCGGCCTCGATCTGTCGGCGGAAGTCCCGGAAGACTCCTTCGCGGCCTGCGACCTCGTGCAGAAAGATCGCGGTCTCGACGGCCTCGCGCTGGCAGAAGAGCACTCGGTTCTCGCGAGAAGGATCCGCCCAGTGCAGCATCAGCTTCCGTGAGATCGGCGTGGCCCGTGGGTAGTTGCCGGCGCGCCAGAGATCCACCTCACGACGGATCGAGTTCACGAGGGTGTTGACCTCTCGGCGCTCCGACATGCCCTCGAACTCAAGCACGGTCTGGCCGGAGTCGTCAGCACCCTTCACCGCGGCGGCCACTGGGACGAAGGACTCGCTCGGACGCCGCCCGTCGGCTCGTTCGCCGGTCGGGCCCTGTGGACCCATCACGAAGTGTGCGCTGGGGGCGTCGTAGGGCCCGTTCAGGATGGGGTCAGCCAGCTCGTGAGCCGTCACGACGCCGCCTCGCAGATGCACAACACATTGGGCTGACTGTAACCCGCTGACAGACCACGTTGGGCGAGTGCCGAGAAGAGAGGTGAGTCGCCCGGACAACTGGCCGGAGATCACCGCAGCGCTGGGTCACGAGATCCGGCGCCGCCGGTTGGAGCTCGGACTCACCCAAGAGGGTCTCGCCGAGCGATCCGGGATCAGCCGCAACCAGATCCAGAACCTCGAGAACGCTCGCAACAACTCCGGCGGAGTCGGCAATCCGGGGCTGGACGTCATCTGGGCTCTCGCGGGTGCCTTCGACATCGAGGTCGTCGACCTCATCGAGGCCATGCAGAAGGACGACTGCAGGGCACGCTCCCGCCTACCTCACCGGTCCTGAGCAAGCGTGAGCGGCGGCGCTCGTGTCACTCGATGCGTGCGTGCGCCCGAGAAGCACTGGTGGCAACGGCCAGGCGCAGGCTGCGTCTTCTACGATCGCCAGCGGTTGTCGCGACACCTACGTGAGACTGAGAGCGGAGGTCAAGGGTGAGCATGAGACTCGTCCACGACGCGGGCGAGGCGGCGTGGCTGCCGCCTGCCGGGGACGCGACCACCGAGTCGACCCTGCGGTTCGGGCCGGCAGGGTTCGAAGCGTACGCCCGGGTGCTCCAGCTGCCCGATCCGGCGTTCGACCGGCAGCCGGAGGCCGAGGTGGCCGACGAGGTGCTCGACGCGGCGCCGAGCGACGACGAGCTCGTCACGCGCGTCGTCGAGGTGCTCGGCGGGTCGTCGGACGACCTCTTCCTCCTGCTGTGGGAGGGGTATCCCTACCGACCCGAGCTGCCCGCGACGGCGCGGTTCGACCTGGGCGGGCTGCGCCGGTACGCACTCGCCCGGGGCACGGTCGAGGACTGGGCCCGCTGGGTCGACGAGGCCGCCGAGCCGCACGGACGAGCCTTCCCGCCCGCGTTCGCGTGGCCCGCCGACCGAGCGTGGTGCATTGCGTTCGACGTCGACGCGCACTTCGCCGGCATCGGTGCGTCGGAGGAAGCGATCACCCGCCTACTCGACGCCGACGGGCTCGAGATGGTGCCTACGACTCACGGGAGCACACCCCCGCTCTACGGCTGATCCACAGGGCAGATCCGGGCCGAAGGGGGGTGTCGGAGGGTGTCCCTAGGTTGGAGACATGGACGGGAACGGCAACCCCGGAGCGCTCGAGGGACTCACCTCCCTCGCGCGTGAGCGGGCGCGGGCGGAGGCGTCCGAGCTGGTCGCGATGCTGCGGTTCCGCGATGCCGAGCTGACCCGCACCGCCGGCATCGAGTCGCCGATGGTGCGGCTCGTGGAGCGTTCGGCGATCGCGCTGGAGATCGGCCAGGCCGTGGGGCTGTCCGAGGTTCAGGTGACCACTCGCCTGGCGGCCGCCGAGCGCCTGCGCGAACGAGCACCCCAGACCTGGCTCGCCTTCCGGCGCGGCGACGTCGACTGGGCGCGCGGCCGCGAGATCGCCTCCACCCTCCTGGTCCTCCAACGACCCGAGTCCCACGACCGCCTCGACGACACCGTCGTCGCCTACGCCAAGACCCACACCGTGGCTGAGCTGCGGGGCTGGTTGAGGCGGTTTGTGGCCCGGGTCGAGGCCGAGGAGGCAGCCCAGCGAGCCGAGGCCGCCCGCCGCCAGCGCGACGTGCAAGTCACCCACGTCGACGACGCCATGGCCTGGGTCAACGCCTTCGTGCCCTCCCACCAGGCCGCCGCCATCGACGCGCGCCTGCGCCGCACCCCACGCCCCGACGGCGACGACCGCACCCGCGGCCAGGTCCGCGCCGACGCGTTCGTCGACCTCCTCCTCACCGAGGACACCCCCTCCACCGGTCGCACCCGCACCGACATCGGCGTCGTCATCGACGCCGAGGTCCTGGCCGGCGCCGAGCCCGGACCCGCCGTCTCCGACGACGGCACCTGGACCGTCCCCGCCGAGAAGTGCGCATAGTCGGGCGCAGCCCGACAGCCGGGCCGTGGTGAGCGCCAGCGAACCACGGAGCGAGCGCGAGGAACGAGCGCGACCCGGGTACCACCGGCTCCTCGTCGACCCCATCACCCGCGACGTGCTGGCGCACGAATACGTTGGGCGATTCGCGCCCGACGTGCTCGCCACGGCGATCAGCTTCCGCGACGGCGTCTGCCAGGCCCCCGGCTGCATGCGACCGGCCCGTGACTGCGACCTCGACCACCAGGTACCGCATCCCCGAGGCCCCACCAGGGGATCGAACCTCTGGCCACTGCACCGCCGACATCACGCCATGAAGAGCCACCGCACCCTGCGCTGGATCCTGCCCTCCGGCCGCACCATCGACGCCGAACCCGCCACCCACGGCCTCCCCCACGGCAACACCTCCGACGTCGAACGCGCCCTGGCCCGAGGCCTCACCGACGACGAGCACTAACCACACATCGGCGCACACGTGTGGATAGCGAGCCATGGCTACCCACACGTGTGCACCCCTGAGCGCCGACGCCCCCGCGACCAGCAGGTCGCGGGGGCGTCGGGCGAGCGGTCGGCTCAGACGAACTTCTCGCCGTTCTTCGCCTTCTCCAGCAGCAGGGCCGGCGGCTCGAAGCGGTCGCCGTAGGTGGCGGCCAGCTCCTGGGCGCGGCGCGTGAACGCCTCGACGCCGATCGAGCCGTCAGCGGCCTCGTAGCCGTTGACGTACTGGATCGCGCCGCCCTGCAGCGCCGGGAAGCCGATGCCGAAGATCGAGCCGATGTTGGCGTCGGGGACGGTGCGGAGCACGTTCTCCTCGAGGCACTTGATCGTCTCGAGGCTCATGATGAACGTCAGACGCTCCTTGAGGTCCTCGAAGTCGGGCTGCGTGTCCGACGTCGGGAACTGCTCGCGCAGACCCGACCAGAGGCCGACGCGCTTGCCGTCCTCGTAGTCGTAGAAGCCCGCACCCTTGAGGCGGCCCGAGCGGCCGAGCTCGATCATCGTGTCGATGACGCCCTCGCCCGCGTTGCCCTCCCACGTGCCGCCGGCAGCCTCGACGGCCGCCTTCGACTCGTTGCGGATCTTCGTCATCAGCTCGAGGTTCAGCTCGTCGCTGAGCTGCAGCACCGGCGCCGGGAAGCCCGCGATGGTGGTCGCGCGCTCGATCGAGACCGGGTCGACGCCCTCGGCGAGCATGCCGATGCCCTCGTTGACGAACGTGCCGATAACGCGGCTCGTGAAGAAGCCACGGCTGTCGTTGACGACGATCGGCGTCTTGCGGATCTGCTGGACGTAGTCGAGCGCACCCGCGATGGCGGCGTCGTCGGTCTTCTCGCCGGCGATGATCTCCACCAGCGGCATCTTGTCGACCGGGGAGAAGAAGTGGATGCCGATGAAGTCCTCGGGACGCTCCACGCCCTCCGCCAGACCCGTGATGGGCAGCGTCGAGGTGTTCGAGCCGAGCAGGGCGTCGGGCTTGACGACCTTCTGGATCTCGCCGAAGACGTCGTGCTTGAGCTTGACCGACTCGAAGACGGCCTCGACGACGAGGTCGCAGCCCTCCAGGTCGGCGTAGTCGGCCGTGGGCGTGATGCGCGCGAGGAAGGCGTCGACCTTCTCCTGCGTCGTGCGGCCGCGCTCGAGCTTCTTGGCCAGCAGCTTCTCGCTGTAGGCCTTGCCCTTCTCGGCCGCCTCGAGCGAGACGTCCTTGAGCACGACCTCCATGCCGGCCTGCGCCGAGACGTACGCGATACCCGCGCCCATCATGCCGGCGCCGATGACGGCGACCTTCTGGAACTTCCTCGGCTCGATGCCGGCGGGACGGGAGCCGCCCGCGTTGATCGAGCCGAGGTCGAAGAAGAACGCCTGCGTCATGTTCTTGAACTGCTGGCCGACGAGGAGCTCCACCAGGTAGCGGGACTCGATGCGGCTGGCGGTCTCGAAGTCGACCTGCGCACCCTCGACCGCAGTGGCCAGGATGTTGCGCGGCGCCTTGTAGGGCGCACCCTTCGTCTGCTTGCGCAGCATCGCCGGGAACGCGGGCAGGTTGGCGGCGAGCTTCGGGTTCGACGGGGTGCCGCCGGGCATGCGGTAGCCCTGGCGGTCCCACGGCTGCTTCGCCGCGTCGTCGTCGCCCTGGACCGACTCGATCCACGCCTTCGCGGCGTCGAGGAGCTGGTCGGCGGGCACGACCTCGTCGACCAGGCCGATCGACTTCGCCTTGGCCGGCTGCATGCGCGGACCCTGCAGCAGGATGTTCATGAGCGCGTCCTGCAGGCCGAACATGCGGACCGTGCGGGTCACGCCGCCACCGCCGGGCAGCAGGCCGAGGGTGACCTCGGGCAGGCCGACCTCGAGCCGGACGTCGGCCGCGATGCGGTGGTGCGCGGCGAGCGCGATCTCCAGGCCGCCGCCGAGCGCGGCGCCGTTGATCGCGGCGACCACGGGCTTGCCGGCCGTCTCGAGCTTGCGCAGCGTGGCCTTGATGCCCTCGACGTTGTCGAAGAGCTTCTGCGCGTCGGCCGGGGTGGCCTGCGTCATCAGCTTGAGGTCGCCGCCGGCGAAGAAGGTCTTCTTCGCCGAGGAGATGATGACGCCCTTGATGCTGTCGGCGTCGGCCGCGATCTCGTCGACCAGCCGGTCGACGGCCTTCGCCATGGACGTCGCGTAGGCGTCGTTCATGGTGTTGGCGTTCTGGTTGGGGTCGTCGAGGACGAGGTTGACGATGCCGCCCTCGACCTCGTAGCGCACTGCTTCAGTCATCGATGTGCTCTCTCTTGTCTCGGGTGGCGATCAGACGCGCTCGACGATGGTGGCGATGCCCATGCCGCCGCCGATGCACAGCGTGGCCATGCCGTAGCGCTTCTCGCGGCGGTGCAGCTCGTCGACGAGCGTGCCGAGGATCATCGCGCCGGTGGCGCCGAGCGGGTGGCCCATGGCGATGGCGCCACCGTTGACGTTGGTCTGCTCGTGCGGGTAGTCGTCGAGGTCGCGCATGAGCTTCATGGCGACGGCGGCGAACGCCTCGTTGATCTCGATGAGGTCGATGTCCTCGATCGACAGGCCGGCCTTGTCGAGCGCCTTGCGGCAGGCGGGGCCGGGGCCCGTCAGCATGATCGTCGGCTCGGAGCCGATGACCGCGGTGGAGACGATGCGGGCGCGCGGCGTCAGGCCGTGACGCTGGCCGGCGTTCTCGTTGCCGATGAGCACGAGCGACGCGCCGTCCACGATGCCCGAGCTGTTGCCCGCGTGGTGGACGTGGTTGATCTTCTCGACCGTCGTGTACTTCTCGAGCGCGACGGCGTCGAAGCCGGCGAAGTCGCCGAGGTCCTTGAACGACGGCTTGAGGCCGGCGAGCGACTCGGCGGTGGTGCCCTCGCGCACGAACTCGTCGTGGTCGAGGATCGTCATGCCGTTGACGTCCTTGACAGGGATGACGGAGTCGGCGAAGTAGCCGTTGGCGATCGCCTTGGCCGCGCGCGCCTGGCTCTCGGCGGCGAACTGGTCGACGTCGTCCCGGCTGAAGCCCTCGAGCGTCGCGATGAGGTCGGCGCCGATGCCCTGCGGCACGAAGTCGGTGTCGAGCGCGGTCCGGGGGTCCATCGCCCAGGCGCCGCCGTCGGAGGCCATGGGCACACGGCTCATGGACTCGACGCCGCCGGCGACGATGAGGTCCTCCCAGCCGGACTTCACCCGGGCCGAGGCCTGGTTGACGGACTCCAGTCCGGAGCCGCAGAAGCGGTTGAGCTGCACGCCGGCCACCTGCTCGCCGAACCCGGCGGCGAGGACGGCGGTGCGGGAGATGTCGGCGCCCTGGTCGCCGACGGGGGAGACGACACCGAGGACGACGTCGTCGACCTGGTTCGCGTCGAGGTCGGGGTTGCGGGTCTTGATCTCCTCGAGCAGCCCGTTGAGCAGCGAGATCGGCTTGACCTCGTGCAGCGAGCCGGTCTTCTTGCCGCGTCCGCGCGGGGTGCGGATCGCGTCGTAGATGTAAGCCTCGGTCATGTCAGTGTCCTTCGTGTAGAACCTTCGGTGCCGATTGTGACACCACTGCTGTCAGAGTCGCTAGTGACCCGGGGGATCGTGACGCGGGTCACTCCGACCGGTCGCCAGGGAGTGACGCTACGCTCTCGCAGGTGACCGACGGCCCGAACGAGACGATGAGCGTGGAACAGCTGGCCACGCGTGTCGACATGACGGTGCGCACGGTCCGCTTCTACGCCGGCCGGGGGCTCATCCCGCCTCCGCGACGGGCGGGCCGCAACGGCTACTACGGACCCGACCACCTCGCGCGGCTCGAGCTCGTGAAGGAGCTGCAGGCCCACGGCTTCACGCTGGCCGCCATCGAGGGCTACCTCGAGCAGATCCCGGCCGACGCGACCCCCGAGCAGGTGGCCCTGCACCGCACGCTCCTCGCACCGTGGACGCCGGAGATGCCGGAGACGCTCGACCGCTCCACGCTCGAGAGGCGCGCCGGCCGCAGCCTCAGCGACGACGACCTCGAGGTGCTGGTGGCCATCGGCGTGGTCGAGCCGACGCCCACCGAGGACGTCTTCCGGCTCGCACCCGCGCACCTCGCCGTGGGCATGGGCTTCCTCGACGCCGGGCTGCCCGTCGACGCGGCGCTCGCGGCGCGGCGCGTGATCACCGAGCACGGCCGCGCGCTCGCCGTCGAGCTCACGGAGCTGTTCCGCACCCTCGTGTGGCCGCACCTGGTCGCGTCGGGGCAGCCGCCGGAGCTGATCACCGCGATGATCGAGCGGTTCAAGCCGCTCACCGTGCAGGCCCTCGTGACCTCCTACGAGGAGGCCGTCGACGACGAGAAGCGGCGCACGGTCCGGCGCCGCGCCAACGAGCGCGACTGAGGCCACGCCCGACTCGCCGAGCGCCCCTTTCCGTCGCTCGGTAGTCTGAGCGATGAAGGGAAGTATCCCGTCGACCTGGTGCGTCAGCACGGTCCGGCCATCCGGACCCGCGTCAGGTGGCCCTGCCGGGTGGAGAAACCTTCGCGACATCCCTGTCATCCCTGACATCGTCACCGCGAAGGAGCTCACTCCCTCATGCCTCTCGGTTCCTCCCTCGACTGGACCTTGCTGTTCGTCGCGATCATCGTCCTGCTCGCGATCGACCTGCTGCTGACCCGTAGCCGCGACGACATGCCGGTCCGCGTGGCCGCCGTCTGGTCGGTCGCCTGGATCGCGATCGCCCTGGCGTTCGGCGGCGTCCTGTACCTGTTCGGCACCACCGAGCAGTCGGGCACGTACCTCGCCGGGTACCTGGTGGAGAAGTCGTTGTCGCTCGACAACGTCTTCGTCTTCCTCGTCGTGCTCGGCGCGTTCGCCATCCCGACGCCGAAGCGCGTCCGTCTGCTGACGTACGGCATCGTGCTCGCGCTCGTGCTCCGCCTCATCTTCATCCTGGTCGGCGCCGCCGCGCTCGACGCCGCCTCCTGGCTGACCTACCCGTTCGCCGCCCTCCTGGCCTGGACCGGCTGGCGCCTCTGGAAGCACCGCAAGGACCACGACGGCGACGAGAAGCTCGTCGAGGGCGTCAAGAACAGGCTGACGATCGCCGAGGGCGACCACGGCGACAAGCTGATCACCAAGGAGAACGGCAAGCGGATGCTGACCACGGCCGGTGCCGCCCTGGTGGCCATCGCCGTCGTCGACATCATCTTCGCCGTCGACTCCGTCCCCGCCATCCTCGGCATCACCACCGACACCTACGTGGTGTTCGCGGCGAACGCGTTCGCCCTGCTGGGCCTGCGTCCGCTGTTCTTCCTGGTGGCCGAGCTGGTGGCCCGCCTGAAGCACCTCAAGGCCGCGCTGGCCGCGCTGCTCATCTTCATCGCCGCGAAGATGGTCTACGGCGAGGTCCTCGACACCAAGGTCGGCGTCGAGTGGTCGCTCGGCGGCGTGGTGCTGATCCTCGGTGCCGGTGTCGTCGCCTCGCTGCCCGCCTACCGGCGGGAGAAGGCCGAGGAGCAGGACGCCAAGGTCCAGGACGGCGACGAGCCGCTCGTCTGACCCGCGCTCACAGGCCCATGCCGCGGCCGATGATCTCCTTCATGATCTCGGTCGTGCCGCCGTAGATCGTCTGGATGCGGGTGTCGAGGTACGCCTTGGAGATCGGGTACTCGGACATGAAGCCGTAGCCGCCGTGCAGCTGCAGGCACCGGTCGACGGTCTTCTTCTGCAGCTCGGTCGTCCACCACTTGCCCATGGCGGCGTCGGCGACGGTCAGGTCGCCGCGGTTGTGCTGCGTGATCGACTCGTCGACGAACACCTGCGCGATCCGCGCCTCCGTCTCGAGCTCGGCCAGCACGAAGCGGCTGTTCTGGAACGAGCCGATCGGCTTGCCGAAGGCCTTGCGCTCCTTGACGTAGTCGAGCGTCATGTCGATGGCCGCGCGGCACGCGGCGGCCGCCACGACGGAGATCGACAGCCGCTCCTGCGGCAGCTTCTCCATGAGGTAGATGAAGCCCTGGCCGGCCTCGCCGAGCAGGTTCTCCTTCGGCACGCGGACGTCCTCGAAGTACAGCTCGGCGGTGTCCTGCGCCTTGAGGCCGATCTTGTCGAGGTTGCGACCGCGCTCGAAGCCGGGCGTGCCCCGCTCGACGGCGATGAGCGAGAAGCCCATCGCGCCGGCCTCGGGGTCGGTCTGGCAGACGACGAGCACGAGGTCGGCGTTGATGCCGTTGGTGATGAACGTCTTCGAGCCGTTGATGACGTACTCGTCGCCGTCGAGCACGGCCCGCGTCTTGATGCCCTGCAGGTCCGAGCCGGTGCCGGGCTCGGTCATGGCGATGGCGGTGATCGTCTCGCCCGTGCAGAACCTCGGGAACCAGCGCGCCTTCTGCTCGTCAGTGGCGTACGACAGCAGGTAGCCGGACACCAGGTCGGTCTGGATGACGAAGCCGATGCCGCTCGCGCCGATCCGGGTGATCTCCTCGGACAGGATCGCGTTGTAGCGGAAGTCGGCGATGCCGCCTCCACCGTGCTCCTCGGGCATCATGAACCCGAGCAGACCGAGCTCGCCGGCCTTCTCCCACACCTCGCGGGGGACGATGCCGTCCTTCTCCCACTGGTCGTGGTGCGGCGCGATCTCCTTCTCGCAGAACGTGCGGACGGTGTCGCGGAACGCCTCGTGGTCGGCGTCGAAGATGGTGCGCTTCATGGTGTTCCTTCCTAGGCCTGGACGGCGACGCCGTCGGCGATGAGGGTCTCGGCGTCGTCGATGCCCCAGGCGGTCAGTGCCTCACGGGTGTTGGCGCCCGGCCCGACGGGCGGGGTCGTGAGCTGCGGTGCGGTGCGCGAGAAGCGCGGGGCCGGCGCGGGCTGCGTGGTGCCGTGGTGCTCCACGTAGGTGCCGCGGGCGACGTTGTGGGGGTGCTCGTACGCCTCGGTCAGCGGGAGCACGGGGTGCACGCAGGCGTCGGTGCCGTCGAAGACCTGGGTCCACTCGGCCTGCGTGCGCGACGCGAACCGGCGCTCCAGCTCGGCGCGTAGGGTGTCCCAGTCCTGCAGGTCGTACTGGCCGGGCAGCTCGCCACCGATCAGCTCGACGAACGCGCTGAAGAACTGCGGCTCGAGCGGGCCGACGGACATCCAGCGACCGTCCGACGTCGCGAAGACGTCGTAGAACGGGGCCGCGCCGCCGAGCAGGTTCGTGCCGCGGCGGCCGTCCCAGACGCCGGCCTGCTGCATGGTCACGGCCATGGTCAGGAGGTGGGCCGTGCCGTCGGTGATGGCGGCGTCGACGACCTGGCCCTCGCCCGACGTGCGGGCGTGCAGGAGCGCGGCGAGCACGCCGGCGACGAGGTACAGCGAGCCACCGCCGAAGTCGCCCAGCAGGTTCATCGGGAAGGCGGGGGCGTCGTCGGGTCGACGGCCGAGCGGGTCGAGCGCACCGGCGACGGCGATGTAGTTCATGTCGTGCCCGGCGGTCTGGCTCAGCGGTCCGTCCTGTCCCCAGCCGGTCATCCGTCCGTAGACGAGGACGGGGTTGCGGGCGAGGCAGTCGTCCGGCCCGATGCCGAGGCGCTCGGTGACGCCCGGGCGGAAGCCCTCGAGCAGCACGTCGGCCCGCTCGACCAGCCGCAGCACGGTCTCGACGCCGCGCGGGTCCTTCAGGTCGAGGGCGACCGACGGCCGTCCGCGGCCGAGCAGGTCCTGCTCGGGGCGCGTGACCTGCAGGCCGCCCCCGCCGGGCCGGTGGACGCGCACCACGTCGGCGCCGAGGTCGGCGAGCATCATGGCCGCGAACGGCCCGGGCCCGATGCCGACCATCTCGACGACGCGCACGCCGTTCAGGGGTCCAGGGTTGATCGTCACACCATCATTGTGACAGTCCTACTGTCACGATGTCGAGGGGGGACCGTGGGCGCGGTCACCCTGTTCGGATACCGCCGGTATGTGGCAGCATCTCCCCGTGCACCCCGATCTCGCCTACACCCGACGGGGCACCCCCGGTGCCCCTCCGCTCGTCCTCCTGCACGGCATCGGCCACCGACGCCAGGCCTGGGACCCCGTGATCGACGACCTCGCGCAGGACTACGACGTCATCGCACCCGACCTGTCCGGGTTCGGCGAGTCGCCCGCCTTCGCCGGCGGCGTCCGGTACTCGATGGACAACGCGTGCGACCACCTGCTGACCCAGTTCGAGCGCTGGGGCGTCACGAAGCCGCACGTCGCGGGCAACTCCCTCGGCGGGGCCATCGCGCTCGAGCTCGGCGCGCGCGGGCTGGTGTCCTCGGCCACCGCCCTCAGCCCGGCCGGCTTCTTCGGACCGGTCAACCGCTTCCAGGCGCTGCTGCCGCTGTTCCTCATGCGCCTCTCGGCGATGGTTACGCCGAAGCGTCTCCTGCAGCGCCTCGCCGCCGACCTGCGCGGACGACGCGCCATCGGCTGGATCCTCTACGCCCACCCCGAGCGTCATGACGCCGAGCACACCTACGGCGACTCCCTCGCGCTCAAGCACGCCACCGCCTTCGAGCGGACGGCGAAGGAGGGCGTGATCTACCGCTTCGACAGCCAGGTGCCGGTCCCCGCGACCATCGCCTGGGGCACGCGCGACCGCATCCTCCCCTACGCGCAGTCGAAGGTGGCGCGGCAGCGCCTCCCGCAGGCCCGCCACGAGCCCCTGCCCGGCAGCGGCCACGTGCCGATGGCCGACGACCCCGAGCGCGTCCTGCGGCTCATCCGCGAGACCGCCGTCTGACTCCCCGCGATTCGGAACACCATCGCCCGTTCCTCGCCCAGAAAGGGGCGATGACGTTCCGAATCGGGGGGACGTTCCTCAGATGATGCTGCCGACGTCGTCCCGGACGATGCGCGTCAGGGCGCGCTCGGCCACGGCCGCGATCGTCATCGAGGGGTTGCACGCCGCGGCCGAGCCGGGGAGCAGCGCGCCGTCGAGCACGTAGAGACCCTTCTGCCCCTTCACGCGCCCCTCGTGGTCGCAGGCGTCGCCCATGTTCATGCCGCCCATCGGGTGCCAGGTGGACGGGACGAGCGCGTTCGTGTCGACCAGCAGGGTGTCCAGGCCGGCGATCGCCGCCACCCTCGGGGCGATCGCCTTCGTCTGCAGGTCGCGGTCGCCCTCGTAGCGCCACGACAGCGCCACGTCGTCCGTGAGCGGGTTGTAGACGAAGCGGCCGCGCTCCCGGCTGACGCCGTAGGCGACCATCATCGTGCTGCGCAGGTCGAGGTCGAGGCCGGCGATGCCGACCGGCGGGATCGACGCCTGGATCACCGTGTTCGCGGTGGCCGGGTCCGACCAGTCCTTGCTGCCGAACACGACCGGGCCGCCCTGCGGCGTCGGGAAGCCGCCGAGGAGGCTGCTCCACACGTAGATGCGGTCGGCGTTCGTGCCGAAGCCCCGACCCGTCGCGTCGGGCAGGTCGGGGATGCGTCCGGTGGCTCCGGCGCGCACCAGCATGCGGCTGGTGCCGCCACTGCCCGCACCCATGACGAGCGTCGGGGTGGTGATGACCTGCTGCTCGAGAGGCGTGCCGCGCTCGTCGGTGCGGGTCAGCTCCACCTGCCAGGCACCGGTCGACGTGCGCGCCACGGCGTCGACGCGGTGCAGCAGCCGCACCTCCAGCAGACCCGTCGCCTCCGCGGCCCGGAGATAGGTGACGTCGAGCGACTGCTTGCCGCCGTTGTTGACGCCGAACCCGAGGTCGCCGTTCGTGTACGACGGCTTCATCTCCCCCTTCAGCTCGCGCAGCGCGAAGCTCCAGTCGATCGGCATCGGGATGCGCTCGACGTCGAAGCCGGCTGCCTCCGCCCGACGCTTGAACTCGCGCGCCGTCGCGTAGCTCGGGCTGTCGACGAGGGCGTCGGGAGCGGTCGCCAGGCTGAGCATGCGCGCGACGGTGTGGTAGTGCCCCGCCATCTCGTCGTAGTCGAGCGCGGCCGGGAACTCGTGCTCGAACACCGCTCGGGACGGCTGGAGCGACATGCCCTGGTAGGTGAGCGAGCCGCCGCCGTACCCGACGCCGCTCATGATCGACATGGTCGGGCCGAGGAGGGTGTTGAACAGCCCGGCGTAGGGGGCGAGGGTCACGGGGCGTCCGAACAGCCGTGGCGCGGACCCGTAGAACAGCGCGCGCTGGTCGATCGTCTTGACGGTCGGGAACGTGTCGCTGTTCGGGCCGGTCGGCCAGCGACGGCCCTGCTCCAGCAACGTGACGGGGACGCCGGCCTGCGTGAGCCGCAGGGCGGTGACGGCTCCACCGAAGCCGGAGCCGATGATCACGACCCGGCGCTGCTCGCGGGTCAGGCGGACCCGGGCCGACGCGGGGCGTGCGCTGGCCCCGATGGTCGCGGCGACGGCCGCGACCCCTCCTGCGGCGAGGACGGTGCGTCGGGAGGCGGCGGGCGACGTGCTCTGGCTCACAGAAGACATGCAACGAAGGTTTACACCTGTCTCGTTTGTGCGGTCAACCCCCGCCCCACGCCCGTCTAGCATGGTGGGATGACGCCCGGGACCGCGCAGCGCGCCGACGCCGTGCGCAACCGCCGGGCCATCCTGGACGCCGCCGGCCGCCTGCTCCTCGAGCACGGAGACCTGTCCATGAGCGAGCTCGCCCGTGCCGCGGGGGTCACGCGTCCCACGCTGTACCGGCACTTCCCCGACCGTGAGCACGTGCTCGACGCCCTGGCCCGCGATCTGGGGCCGCTCGTGGTGGCCCGCCTGCTGGAGACCTTCGAGGGGCTGCCGCTCGCCGAGGCGCTCGACCGGCTCGCGGCCGACGTCGTCGACGTCGCCCGGGAGCACCGGGAGCTGCTCGACGCCGGCCACCGCCACCTGCACGAGCTGGCCCGGCTCATCGTCCCGGGCGAGCCGATCGCGCGACTGCTCGAGGAACGGCGCGCGTCGGGCGAGCTGCCCTCCACGCTCGACGTCGACTGGGTCGCGCGCTGCGTCCGGGCGCTGTGCCTCACGGCCATCGACGACACCCGCGACGCGGACGTGGTGCGGGCCGACCTCGCCCGGTCCCTCCGAGCGCTGACGGCGTAGCTCAGGCCCGGGTGCCCGACGCGAACCGGGCCGGGGTGGTGCCCACCGTGCGCCGGAAGTGGCGGGTCAGGTGGGCCTGGTCCCAGAACCCCGCCTCGACGGCCGCCTGCGCCACGGGGGTCCCCCGCAGCAGGAGCCGCCGGGCCTCGTCGACCCGCCGACCGACGAGGTAGCGGTGCGGGGCGATGCCGTACGCCTGCGCGAAGGTCCGGGCGAGGTGGGCCGGCGAACGACCGAGCGCGAGCCCGGCCTGCTCGAGGCTCAGGCCGTCGGTGACGTGGGCGTCGAGCAGGTCCCGCAGCGCCCTCGCCGCCGGCACGTCGGTCGCGTCGGCACTCGCCTCGTGACGCAGGACGACGTCGCGCAGCCCCAGCAGCAGCGACTCGGACTGCCACGCGTCAGCCGGTCCGTCCAGCACCGCGTGCAGCTCCTCCACGAGCCCGCGCGCCCGCGGCACCACGGGCTCGTCCACGGCTCGGCCGGTCATGGCCGCGGGCAACCAGTCGGCCTCCAGGTAGAGCACCCGTTTGCGGAACCCCAGGCCCGCCCGCGCCGACCTGCCGTCGTGGGCGACGTGCGGCGGGAGCAGGCTGACCCGTCGCTGCGGCGACGTGCGGGGGTGACGGTCCAGGTCGTAGGTCACGCAGCCCTCGTCGACCAGCAGCACCGTCCACGTGTCGTGGGTGTGCGCCGGGTACGCATGCCCGGTCATGGTCGCGTGGAAGACCTCGCGCACGAGCGGCACGTCCGGTGCCCACGCCCGTACCCGCTCGACCATGCTCGGAACGTACAAGACGGACGGTCACCGCGGGGCGCATCGTTGCAGGCATGGAAGAGATCCGCTTCGACACCAAGATCGCCGTGGTCCTGCGGGACGACCTCCTGCCCTGGCAGGAGCTCAACGTGACCGCGTTCCTCATGAGCGGCATCGCCGCGAATCCCGAGCTCCTCGGCGAGCCGTACGAGGACGCCGACGGCCAGCGCTACCTCCCGCTGCTGCGCCAGCCGGTCGTCGTGCTCACCGCGGACGCCGCGACCCTGGCTCGCGTCCACGGGAAGATCGTGTCGCGCGGCATGCCCCTGGCCGTCTACACCCACGACATGTTCTCGACCGGTCACGACGCCGCCAACCGCGCGACGGTGGCTGCCGTCCCGACCGCCGAGCTCGACCTCGTCGGCATCGCGGTGCACGGTCCGAAGAACCCGGTCGACAAGTCGCTGAAGGGCACGCGGCTGCACGACTGACGGGCATAGTCGCGAGGCCCCCGACGTTGGCGACGACGTGGACGTCCTGCAGAGCGTGGTCATCGGTGCCGGGCAGGCGGGGCTGTCCGCCTCGTACCACCTCGCGCGACGAGGGGTCGAGCACGTCGTCCTCGACGCGGACGACGCGCCGGGCGGGGCCTGGCAGCACCGGTGGGACGCGCTCACCATGGCCGACGTGCACGGGGTGGCCGACCTGCCCGAGGCGCCGCGTCCGCCTGCCGAGGGACACGAGCGGGCCAACGTGTTCGTCCCCGCGTACTTCGCGGACTACGAGCGTGCGCACGACCTGCCCGTCGAGCGGCCGGTCGCCGTCGACCAGGTCACGTCCGACGGCGACCTGCTCGTCGTGACCGCCGGACAGCGGGAGTGGCGCAGCCGGACCCTGGTGAACGCGACCGGCACGTGGCGCCGGCCCTTCGTCCCCCGCTACCCCGGCCAGGAGCTGTTCCGCGGTGAGCAGCTGCACACCGTCGACTACCCCGGGCCCGAGCACTTCCGCGGGAAGCGGGTGCTGGTGGTCGGCGGCGGCGCGTCGGCCGTGCAGTTCCTGGGTGCGCTGCGTCCGGTCACGGACACCCTGTGGGCGACCCGACGCGAGCCGGTCTGGCGCACCGAGCCCTTCGACCCGGAGGCCGGACGCGAGGCGGTCGCCCTCGTCGAGGAGCGGGTGCGGGCCGGGCTCCCGCCGCGCAGCGTCGTGAGCGTCACGGGCCTGATGCTGCGCGAGCAGGAGCGCGAGGCCGAGCGGCTCGGCGCCTACGAGCGGCTGCCGATGTTCGACCGGCTCTCCGCCGAGGGTGCCTGGTGGGGCGACCACCTGGAACGGGTCGACGTCGTGCTGTGGGCGACCGGCTTCCGCCCCGACGTCGACCACCTCGCTCCGCTGCACCTGCGCTCCCCACGCGGCGGGATCCAGCTCGGCGCGACGCTCGCGACGTCGACGACCGCCGTCGCCGACCCGCGCGTGCAGTTGGTCGGCTACGGGCCGTCGGCGTCGACCATCGGCGCGAACCGTGCGGGGCGGGTCGCCGCGAACGCCGTGGTGCGGACGCTCAGGAGTGGTCCTCCGGCCTGACCCGCAGGCGCTCCGCGATCCGCGCCAACGTCGCCTGCTCATCCGCCGTCAACTGGTCCAGGGCCTCGCGGCGCACCGCGTCGACGTGCGTGGGCGCGGCCGACTCCACCACCTCGCGCCCCTCGTCGGTGAGCGCCACCAGCGTGTAGCGCCCGTCGTCGGGGTCGGGCGTGCGCTCGACCCAGCCGCGCGCCTCGAAGCGCTTGACGACGTTCGACAGCCGGGAGAGCGACCCGTGGGCGAGGTAGGCGAGCTCGCTCATCCGCAGCCGTCCGTCGTCGACCTCGGAGAGGTGGCTGAGGGTGAGGTAGTCGAACAGGCTGAGTCCGTGCTCGCGCTGCAGCGGCGCCTCCAGGCGGCCGGGCAGCAGCAGCACCAAGGAGGCGAGACCGGTCCAGCCCTCCTTCTCCGCCGGGCTGAGCCAGCGCACCGGGTCGTAGGGGTGGCGGGCCATGGGCGTCAGCGTAGTCGGCGGCGTCCTCGAGCTATGACTTCATGCATGAAGTGAACAGTGGTATGTTGACTTCATGCATGAAGTCAACTCGCCCGAGTCCCGCTTCTTCCTCACCCCCGGGGACAACCCCGTGTCCCGCTTCCAGGAGCAGCTGGGCTACAGCCAGGCCGTGCGGGTCGGCGACCGCGTCGAGATCTCCGGGCAGGGTGGATGGAACCTCGACCTGACGTTCCCCGACGACCTGGAGGCCGAGATCGTGCAGGCCTTCGACAACGTCGCGATGGTCCTCGGCGAGGCGGGCGTCGGCTGGGCCGACGTCGTGTCGGTGGACTCCTTCCACCTCCCCGACGCGGACGACCAGATCGGGGAACGGCCGACGCGGGTCATGGTCGAGCAGATGCGTGCGCGGACGGGCGGACACCGACCGATCTGGACGCAGGTCGGTGTCGCCGCCCTCGGCGCGCCGGGCATGCGCGTGGAGATCCGGGTGACGGCTACCGTTCCCGCTGACGCTTGAGCGACCACGGCTCGAGGTGCTCGTAGCCCTTGACCGACACCCGGCGCGTGCGACGCAGACGGAACTCCTCGTGGTCGAGCAGCTCGGCCAGCTCCGCGTCCACCAGCACGCGCGCAGGTCGCGCCACGGACGTCAGGCGGGCCGCGATGTTGACCGTCGAGCCGAACACGTCGCCCAGACGCGCGAGCACCGGACCGTACGCGAGCCCCACGCGGACGTCGGGGAACTGCTCGTCCGCCTCGACCCGCTCCACCAGCTCGAGCGCGAGGAGGGCAGCCTCCGTCGGGTCGTCGACGGTGAACAGCGCCTCGTCGCCGATCGTCTTGATCACCTGCCCGCCGTGCTGGACCACGAGCTCCGTGACGACCCGTTCGAACCACTCGACCATGGCGCCCAGCGCGCGCGGGCTCATCTGCCGGCTGCGCGACGTGTAGCCGACGATGTCGACGAACCCGACCACCAGCTGACGCTCCGTCTCCGAGCGCACGTCGCGCAGCGCGATCCGCGACGCGGTCGCGAGCAGGTGCCGACGCCAGACGTAGCCCTGCACCTCCTCGACCATCGGGATCACCTCGGCGAGCACGTCGAGCGGGGGCTGCTCCCCGTCCTCGGCGGTCTGCAGCACGCCGAGCAGCAGCCTCGTCTGCCAGTCGGCGAGCCGGGCGAACGTGCGGCCGAGGGATCGGACGAACTGCGGGAGCCGGTCCTCCTCGAGCACGCCGAGGTCGATCAGCCGCTTCGTCACCCGTAGTGCCTCGACGTCGGCCTCGGTGAACGCGACCCGGTCGTCCTCGACCTCGGGGAAGCCGAGGTAGCGCCACAGGCTGTTGGCGAGGTCGAGGTCCATGCCGGCCCGGTCGGCGACCTCGCGCTGGGTCAGCGTCGGGGCGCTGTCGAAGAGGTACTCGCCGGCGACGTCGATGAGCAGGCTCGGGTCGAACGCGGACTGTTCCGCGTGCTCGTTCATGCCAGGAAGGATAGGTCCAGATCGGCGGCCCTGGGGCAGCCGAGGAGGGCCAGGGTGGAGTCGAGCTCCGCGACCAGCTGCTCGAGCACCTCCTGCGCGCCCGCTCGACCGTCGCGCGCGAGACCCCAGAGGACGGGACGTCCGACGAGCGCGGCGTCGGCGCCGAGGCACAGGGCCTTCGCGACGTCCCACCCGCGCCGGATGCCGCCGTCCACAAGCACCGCGGCCCGTCCCGCCACCGCGTCGACGACCGGCGGCAGCGCCTCGGCCCCGGTGAGCACGGTGTCGAGTTGGCGGCCGCCGTGGTTCGACACGACGACGCCCGCCGCACCGACGTCGACGGCCCGCTCCGCGTCGTCGGCGCGCAGGATGCCCTTGAGCAGCAACGGCATGCCCGCCGCGTCGGCGAAGGCGTGCACGTCGTCCCAGGTGAGCGTCGGGTCGTGCATGGCGAAGATCTGCTCGGTCGTCAGCGGCGTCCCGCCCGGGTTGAGCGCGATCGGGTGGGTGACGCTGAACCCGGTCCGCTTGTCGCGCTCGCGCCAGCCGGCCACCGGGAAGTCGACCGTGAGCACGAGCGCCTCGTAGCCGGACTCCCGCGCCTCGGCGACGAGGTCGAGCGAGACCTGACGGTCCTTGAACACGTAGAGCTGGAACCAGCGGTCGGGACCGGCCACCTCGGCCACGTCACGCGGCGACGTCGTGGTCTGCGACGACAGCACGAACGTCGACCCCGTCGCGGCGGCGGCCTGCGCCGTGCCCCGCTCGGCGTCCTCGTGGGCGTGCCGCTGGTAGGCCATCGGGGCGACCACGAGCGGGTGGGCGCGACGTCGGCCGAGCAGCTCGACCGACAGGTCACGCTCGCCGACGTCGACCAGCACCCTCGGCGCGAGCCGCACCTCGCTCCAGCTGGTCTCGTTGGCCCGCAGCGTCAGCTCGTCACCCGCGCCGCCCGCGAAGTAGCCGTGCGCGCCGGCGCCGAGCAGGTCCTCGAGGTCGTTCATGGGGTGAGACTACGGCGTGGGGAGCGATGCTTGATGCGTGATGTGTCTTCGGGCATGCTGGAGGTATGCGCACCACTCTCAGCGTCGATCCCCGCGTGTTGGCCGTCGCGCGCGCTCGTGTCGCTGCGGGTCTGGACGCGAGCATCGGCGAGGCCGTCTCCACCCTCGCCCTGGCGGGGATCGAGTCCACCCAGGTCCGCTCCGATCCCGAGCCGGCGACGAGGAACGGCATCGTCCTGCTCCCCTCCGACCCCGGCGCCCCGGTCGTGACCGACGAGATGGTCGCCGACCTGCTCGACGAGGAGTGAGTTGGACCTCCCCGACGTCAACGTCCTGCTGGCCCTGACCCTGCGGGAGCACGTGCACCACGAGTCCGCCCAGGGCTGGCTCGAGACGGTCCAGACCTTCGCGACGACGCCCGTCACCGAGGCCGGACTCGTCCGGCTCTCGATGAACCGAGCAGTCACGGGTGCTGCGGCATCGATCGACCTGAGCCTGGCCGCGCTCCGCAGCATGAGGGCACATCCCCGCGCGGTCTTCCTTCCCGACGACACCTCCCTGGCGGAGCCGCACGTCGACCTGACCGGCCTCGTCGGTCACCGCCAGGTGACCGACCTGCACCTGCTCAACCTCGCGGCGCAGCACGGGGCACGGCTGGTCACGTTCGACACGAGGTTGGCGTCGACCCTTCAGCCCGCCGATCGCGCCCACGTCCTCACCCTGCGCTGAGTCAGGGGCGGAACCGCGCCAGGAACGCCGCGGTGCGCGGGTCCTGGGGTGCGTCGAACATCTGTTCCGGCGGGCCGATCTCGACGATCTCCCCGTCGGCGAGGAACGCGACCACGTCGCTCGCCTCGCGGGCGAAGGACATCTCGTGCGTCGCCATGACGACGGCGATGCCGTCGGCGCGCAGGCCCTTGACGACGTCGAGCACCTCGCCCACCAGGAGCGGGTCGAGGGCCGACGTGATCTCGTCGAGCAGCAGCACCTCCGGCTCCATGGCGAGCGCACGCGCCAGGGCGACGCGCTGCTGCTGGCCCCCGGACAGGGAGTCCGGCGACGCCGACGCCTTGTCGGGCAGTCCCACCCGCTCGAGCAGCGCACGACCACGGGCCCGGGCCGCGTTCTTCGACACGCCGGCGACCTTCGTCGGGCCCAGCACCAGGTTGTCGAGGACGCTCAGGTGAGGGAACAGGTTGTAGGCCTGGAACACGATGCCCACCCGACGGCGCACGGCGTCGACGTCGACCCGCGGGTCGGTGACGTCCTGCTCGGTGCCCTCGCCGTCGGTGAGCCAGACGGTGCCGTCGTCGACGGTCTCCAGGAGGTTGATGCAGCGCAGCAGTGTCGACTTGCCGCTGCCGGACGCACCGATCAGGCACACCACCTGCCCGGGCTCCACGGTCAGGTCGATGCCCTTCAGCACCTCCGTGCCACCGTACGACTTGCGGACCTGCTCGATCCTGAGCATCAGACCACCCCCGCCTGGCGCCGCATGCTGCGCAGTGTCAGCCAGTCCGCGAACCGCGCGATGACGATCGTCGCGGCGATGAACACGACGGCCGCGACCACGAGCGGCGTCGAGATGAAGTCGCGCTGGCCGATGATGTTGGCCTGCCGCAGCGCCTCGACCAGGCCGATCACCGACAGCAGCGCGGTGTCCTTCTGCAGCGAGACGAAGTCGTTGATGAGGGGCGGCACCTGGCGACGCAAGGCCTGCGGGAGCACCACGTGGCGCAGCGTCTGGCCGTACGTCAGGCCGAGGGCCCGCCCGCTCGCCCACTGCGTGGGGTGGACCGAGAGGATGCCCGCCCGGACCACCTCGGCCACGTACGCGCCGTAGCTGAGGCTGAGCGCGATGACGCCCAGCCAGAAGAGGCTGGTCGGTGCGCCCGCAAGCCGCAGGGCGGGGACGCCGAAGCCGACGAGCAGCACCACCAGCAGGGTGGGCGTACCGCGGAAGACGTCGGTGTAGATCGTCGCGAGCAGGCGCAGCGGTGCCATCGCCGGCGTCGGCACGACGCGGACCACGGCCACGACGAGCGCGATGACGAGGATGAACACCTCCGCCACGAGGAACAGCCGGACGTTCAGCCAGAACGCGCTGGTGACCGGTCCCCACGCGGCGCGGAAGTCGTCGGCGTCGAAGTACGTCTGCCGCACGCGGTCCCAGCCCGGTGAGCTGACGATGCCGAGCCAGAGCAGCCCGAGCACCACGACCGTCGAGACCGCCGCGACCGACCCGCGCCGCAGCGCCCGGGAGCGGCGGTACCGCTCCCGGGCCTGCTGGCGCTCGCTCGGCTGGTGGGTGCTCAGGACTGGCTCAGCTCGGGCACGTCGACGGCGTCCGACAGCCACTGCTGCTGCAGCTTCTCGAGCGTGCCGTCGTCCTGGAGCGCGTCGACGGCGGCACTGACGCACGGCGTCAGCGGGGAGTCCTTGTCGAGCAGCAAGCCGAACTCCTCGGACTCACCCGTGCGCGGCTCGAACTGGCCGACGAGCTTCGCCCCGTCGAGCTCGGCGGCGACGAGGTAGAACGCCGACGGCACGTCGGCGATGATCGCGTCGACCTGGCCGTTCTGCAGCGCCTGGGCGGCCTTGGTGGTGTCGTCGTAGACGAGCGGGTCGGTCGTGAGCCCGAGCTGCTGCGTGGCCTCGAGCGACGTGGTGCCGACCTGCGCGCCGACCTTGGCGTCCTTGAGGCCCGCGAGGCTCGTGACGTCGGCGTACTTCGAGTCCTTCAGGGTGATGACCCCCTGCTTGGCCTTGTAGTACGGGCTGGAGAAGTCGACGACCTTCTCGCGCTCGCTCGTGATCGAGAACTGGTTGATGTCGAAGTCGAACGACTTGGCGCCGGGCTTGATCGCCTCGTTGAAGCCCTGGGTGACCCACGTGACCTTCTCGGGCGCGAAGCCGAGCTTCTCGGCGACCGCGCGGGCGACCGCACCCTCGTAGCCCTTGCCGTTCGCGGGGTCGTCGTCGGCGAACCACGGCTCGTACGCCGGGGAGTCGGTCGCGATCGTCAGCGTGCCGGCCTTGTACAGATCGAGGTCGGCGGGCTTGCACTGGTCGAGGGAGACCGAGGCAGCGTCGTCGGACGAGGAGGACTCGTCGGCGGGGGCGCAGGCGGCGGCGAGGGCGAGCGTGGCAGCAGCGGCCGCGAGGGGGGTCAGGCGCATGCCGGAAATCGTACGGCGCGCCTCCTGTCAGGAGTCGAAGTGCCCGCTCAGTGGACCGAGGACCGGCTTCCAGTCGCGCACCACGTGCTCGGCGACGAAGCCGGCTGACACGAACGGGTCGGCTGCCACGAGGGACTCGACCTGCTCGCGCGTGTCGGCTCGGAAGACGAGCAGGGCCTCGCGGCTGCTCGACGCCGGCCCGCTCACGAGCAGCTCGGGCAGGTGGGCGAGGTAGTCCCGGTGCCCAGCGCGCAGCGTCGCGAGCTGGTCCTCGGGGGCTCCGTAGGTGTAGGTCACGGCGAAGATCGACATGGAGCCAGCGTAGGCGGCGCGGTTGCTGTGCAACTGGTTGCATATGTACTCTCGGACGCATGGCCCTGGAACACGCGATCCTCGTGTCCCTCGCGGAACGCTCGGGCACGGGCTACGAGCTCGCCCGCCGCTTCGACGCCTCGATCGGCAACTTCTGGAAGGCCAGCCACCAGCAGATCTACAAGGTGCTCGGTCGCATGGAGGCCGACGGCCTCGTGACGTCGGAGGTGGTCGCGCAGGACGGCCGCCCCGACAAGAAGGTGTACGCGATCACCGACGCCGGTCGCGCCGAGCTGGCCCGGTTCACGACGGAGCCCTCGGCGCCCGAGCCGTTGCGCTCCAGCTTCGCCGTGAAGCTCCGTGCGCTCGAGCACGGCGACCGCGACGCGATCCTCGCCGACGTGCACCGCATGCGGGCCCACCACACCGAGAAGCTCGCCTACTACGAGACGAGCGCCGAGCGCTTCTACCCCGACCCGGACGCGCTCGACCCCGCCGACGTCGGCCCGTACCTGGTGCTGCGGGGCGGGATCATCGGCGAGCAGACGGCGCTCAGCTGGTGCGACGAGATCCTCGAGCGCCTCGAAGGGCGCGCACCCCGATGACGAGCACGCAGATGCCCAGCGTCATCGCCGCAGTGATGAGCACGGCGTGCACCCACAGGAACGAGGTCGGCGCGCTGCTCCACGCCTCGCCGGACCACGCCCGGTCGTCGTCGACGATCGCCTTCGCGAACCGCGGCCAGATCACCACGTTGAACACGCCCGCCACGACCAGCGCCCACGCCGAGACTCTCGAGATCACAGGACCAGTATGAGCAGCCCGATCACCCAGCAGTTCTCCCAGCCTGACCACCCGGACTACCCGCACCTGCTGACGCCGCTCGACCTCGGCCACACGACGCTGCGCAACCGCGTGGTCATGGGCTCGATCCACAGCAAGCTCGAGGACCGCCGCAGGGACCTGCCGAAGCTCGCCGCCTACTTCGCCGAGCGCGCCAAGGGCGGCGTCGCCCTCTCCGTCACGGGCGGCTTCTCGCCCAACCGCACCGGCTGGCTGCTGCCGTTCGGCGGCACCATGAACAGCCGCTCGTTCGCCGACGCGCACCGCGTGGTCACCGACGCCGTCCACGAGCACGACGGCAAGATCGCGATGCAGATCCTGCACGCCGGGCGGTACGGCTACCACCCGTTCGTCAAGAGCGCGTCGCGCCGCAAGAGCCCGATCAGCCCGTTCCGCCCGCGCGCGTTCTCGGCGAGGGAGATCGACCGCACCGCCACCGACTTCGCGAAGGCCGCGGCCCTGGCGAAGCGCGGCGGCTACGACGGCGTGGAGATCATGGGCTCCGAGGGCTACCTCATCAACCAGATGATCACGGCCCGCACGAACACCCGCGACGACGCGTGGGGCGGGACCGCCGAGAAGCGGATGCGCTTCCCCGTCGAGATCGTGCGCCGCACCCGCGAGCTGGTCGGCGACGACTTCATCGTCATGTACCGCCAGAGCCTGCTCGACCTCGTCGACGACGCGCAGTCGTGGGACGAGACCGTCGAGCTCGCGCTCAAGCTGCAGGACGCGGGCGTCTCGATCATCAACACCGGCATCGGCTGGCACGAGGCCCGGGTGCCCACCATCGTCACGTCGGTGCCGCGCGCCGCGTTCGCACCGCTCACCGGGCGGCTGCGCGAGGCCCTCTCGGTGCCCGTGGTCGCGTCGAACCGCATCAACACGCCGGAGGTGGCCGAGCAGGTGCTCGCGTCCGGCCAGGCCGACCTCGTCTCGATGGCCCGACCGCTGCTCGCCGACCCGGACTTCGTCGCCAAGGCCGCCGAGCGGCGCAGCGACGAGATCATCACCTGCATCGCGTGCAACCAGGCCTGCCTCGACCACACGTTCAAGAACCAGCGCGCCACCTGCATGCTCAACCCGCGCGCCGGGCACGAGACCGAGCTGGTGCTCCTGCCCACGCAGCGCGTCAAGCGTGTCGCGGTCGTCGGTGCCGGGCCCGCCGGACTCGCAGCCGCCGTCGAACTCGCCGGCCGCGGCCACCGCGTCGAGCTGTTCGAGGCCGACGAGACGATCGGGGGCCAGTTCAGGCTCGCCGCCCGCATCCCCGGCAAGGAGGAGTTCGTCGAGACCCTGCGCTACTACACGCGCATGCTCGAGGTGCGCGGCGTCACCGTGCACCTCGGCCGTCGGGCCGACGTCGACGCCCTGCGCCTCTTCGACGAGGTCGTGCTCGCGACCGGAGTCGAGCCGCGGGTGCCGTCGATCCCCGGCCTCGACTCCGGCGTCGGCCCCACCGTGCTGCGCTACGACGAGGTGGTCGGCGGCGGGGCCGAGGTCGGGCACACCGTCGCCGTGCTCGGTGCCGGCGGCATCGGCTTCGACGTCGCCGAGTTCCTGCTCCACGACCCGCACGAGTCGCTCGAGCACTGGATGGAGCGCTGGGGCGTCACCGACCCCGCGCTCCAGCGCGGCGGCCTGACCACCAAGGTGCAGGCGCCCCCGCGTCGCCAGGTGTACCTGCTGCAGCGCAAGCACAGCGCGCACGGCAAGGGCCTGGGCAAGACCACCGGCTGGGTGCACCGCCAGACGCTCAAGGACTCCGGCGTCGACTTCGTCGGCGGCGTCACCTACGACCGCGTCGACCACGAGGGCCTGCACGTGACCGTCCGCTCGAGCGAGAAGGACGAGACCGGCGAGGAGCTCTTGCTCAAGGTCGACACCATCGTCCTGTGCACCGGACAGGAGTCGGTGCGCGACCTCGTCGAGCCGCTCGAGGCGGCCGGCGTGACCACCCACGTCATCGGCGGCGCCGACGTCGCCGCCGAGCTCGACGCGAAGCGCGCCATCAAGCAGGCCACCGAGCTGGCCGCGCGCCTCTGAACCCCGCACCACGAGAGAGGGAGAACACCATGTCCACCACCCCCGGACAGACCACCCAGGTCCGTCTCGCCGCCTACCCGGACGGCGAGCCCCAGGACTCCGACTTCGAGATCGTCACCGTCGACCTGCCCGAGCTGCAGGACGGCCAGGTGCTCCTGCGCTCGATCTACCTGTCGCTCGACCCGTACATGCGCGGTCGCATGAGCCAGGCGAAGTCGTACGCCGCCCACCTCGAGCTCGGCGACGTCGTGCTCGGCGGCACCGTGTGCGAGGTCGTCGAGTCGCGCGCCGACCACCGCAAGCCCGGCGACATCGTGCTCGCCTTCATCGGCTGGCAGACGCACGCCGTCGTCGACGCACGCCAGATGAAGCGCCTCGACCCGACGGCTCCTCCTTTCGACACCGCCCCTGTCTCGACCGCCCTCGGCGTGCTCGGCATGCCCGGCTTCACCGCCTACGCGGGACTGCTGGAGATCGGCAAGCCCGCCGCGGGCGAGACCGTCGTCGTGGCCGCGGCCGCCGGCCCGGTCGGGTCGGCCGTCGGGCAGGTCGCCCGGCTCAAGGGTGCGCGTGCCGTCGGCATCGCGGGCGGCGAGGAGAAGGTGCGGCTCCTGCGCGAGCACTTCGGCTTCGACGTCGCTCTCGACCACCGCTCGCCGACGTTCGTCGACGACCTGAAGGCGGCCACTCCCGACGGCGTCGACGTCTACTTCGAGAACGTCGCCGGACCCGTCGGGGAAGCCGTGCTGCGTCGGATGAACACCTACGGCCGCGTGCCGGTGTGCGGTCTGGTCGCCAACTACAACCGCCCGGCCGAGTCCTCGTTCGGCTTCCCGGCGTTCATGGGCGCGGTGCTGGCGAAGAGCCTGACGGTCCGCGGCTTCATCCAGGACGAGTTCGTGCCCACCCACACCGAGGCGTTCACCCGCGAGATGGGCCAGTGGGTGGCGAACGGCGACGTCGCCTACCTCGAGGACGTCGTCGAGGGGCTCGAGAACGCCGTCGACGCCTTCCGCGGCCTCCTCACCGGCCGCAACGTCGGCAAGCTCCTCGTGAAGGTCGCCGACGACCCCACGACCTGACACCCTCCACCTCACCCCGTTCTGTGGACTTCGCGACGGTCCCCGCGCGAGAAACCGTCGCGAAGTCCACAGAACGCGGAGGGGGTCAGGCGGCTGCGTCGAGGCGGGCGGCGCGGTTGCCGCGGGGGACGGCGACGCGCAGGACGTTGCGCTCGACCGTGACCTCGGCGGGGGTGGTGGCGGCGATCTCGCCGTCGAGGTTCACCGGCAGGGGTACGTCGGTGACCATCCGCACCCTGCGGGTCGTCAGGTGGTGCACCCGCTCGTGCTCGACGAACCGGCCGCTCTTGAGCAGGCGTGCGATCGACACGTGGTCGGCGAGCCGGCCGCGCTCGATGGCGTAGACGTCGAGCAGGTGGTCGTCGAGCGACGCGTTCGGGGCGACGGTGTTGCCGCCGCCGTAGTGCCGCCCGTTGCCGACCGCCAGCTGGAGGAGGTCGGTCAGCTCGACCGGGTCGTGGTCGCCGTCGGGGAACTCCAGACGCGCCGCGAAGCCGCGGTGCTGCCGGAAGGCGCCGAGCGTCGCCACCGGGTACGCGACGGGTCCCAGACGTCGCTTCAGGCCCGGGGTGAGCCGCTCCGTGACGGCGACCGACAGCCCGATGGACGCGACGTTGACGAACGCGCGACCGTCGACGCGACCGAGGTCGACGTCGACCACCTCGCCGTCGAGCACGGACGCGACCGCGGCACCGACGTCGGCAGGGATCTCGAGGGTGCGGGCGAAGTCGTTGGCCGTGCCGAGCGGGAGGACCGCGAGCACCGTCGACGTCCCCGCGACGCGTGCGGCGGCGGCCGAGACGGTGCCGTCGCCGCCGCCGACCACGAGGAGGTCGGGCTCGTCGGCCGCGACCCGGTCGAGCGTCTCGACCAGCTCTGCACCCGAGTGGACGGCGTGCGCGCGCACGACGGCGTGGTCGCCGACGAGCCGGGTCGCACGCTCCAGCGCGGTCGAGCCCTGCCGGGCTCCCGTGTTGACCACGAGGTCGACGACGGCGTCCGGGCGGGCGAGGAGGGTGCTGAGGTCCATGCACCCCACGCTACGAGCCGACGATGAGCGGACGATGAGGTCAGGATGTGGATCCTCTCAGGGTCGATCTCGACATGCGAAATTCCTGAGAATCCCTAGCGTGGACGTGCCGGACGCACTCGGTCCGGTACCCAACCGAAAGGAACTGTCATGGGACTCATCACGCTTCTCATCGTCGGCCTCATCGCAGGTCTCCTGGCCCGCGCGATCGTCCCCGGCAACGACTCGATGGGCATTCTCGCCACCATCGTGCTCGGTGTCGTCGGCTCGTTCGTCGGCGGCATGATCGGCGCCCTGTTCTCCTCGCGGAGCGTGCTGGACTTCACCACCAGCGGCCTGATCCTGTCGATCGTCGGTGCCATCGTGGCGCTGCTGATCTACCGCCAGGTCCGCGCGCGCGCCTGACCCGCGACCTCGGGACCCCGCACCGTCCGACGGTGCGGGGTCTCGTCACGTGTGCGCTCCTGTCCGCGGCCGCTGCCATCCTGGGCCCATGAGAGTCCACCTCCTCCGCGCGGTCAACGTCGGCGGCGCGACACTGCCGATGGCCGAGCTGCGCGACCTCGCCACCGAGCTCGGTGCGAGCGACGTCCGCACGCACATCGCGTCCGGCAACCTGCTGTGCACTCCGCCCACCGAGCCCGCCGTGTTCGACCGCGACCTGGAGCAGGCGATCGAGGCGCGGTTCGGCTTCTTCCGGGAGGTCGTGTCGCGCTCGCCCGACGAGCTGCGCACCGCCCTGGCCGACCACCCGTTCGAGGTGGTCGAGCCCAAGCTCTCGCACGTCTACTTCCTGCTCGACGAGCCGACGTCCGACGCGGTCCGCGAGTTCGAGGCGGAGGACTGGCGTGGCGACGAGGTCCGGGTGCTGGGTCGCGACCTGCACGTCCGCTACCGCGACGGCGTGGCCGGCTCGCGGCTCACACCGGCTCGCGTGCGACGCCTCCTCGGTCACCACGGCACCGGACGCAACCTCACCACGGTGCAGAGGCTGATCGACCTCGCCTAGGGTCGGGGCATGCTGCCGTTCCACCAGGTGGACGTCTTCTCCGACACCCTCGGCCTGGGCAACCCCGTGGCCGTCGTGCACACTGCCGACGACCTCGACGACGCCACCATGGCCGCGTTCGCCCGCTGGACGAACCTCAGCGAGACCACGTTCCTGCTCGCCCCGACGGACCCGTCGGCCGACTACCGCGTCCGCATCTTCACGCCCGGTCGGGAGCTGCCGTTCGCCGGCCACCCGACGCTGGGCACGGCGCGCGCCTGGCTCGAGGCCGGGGGTGCACCGCGCTCCGACGACGCCCTGGTCCAGGAGTGCGGCGTCGGGCTCGTTCGGGTCCGCCGCGACGGCGAGAGGTTGGCGTTCGCCGCCCCGGACCGGGCCCGGTCCGGCCCCGTCGACCCGGGCGAGGTGCCCGCCGTCGTCGCGACGCTCGGGCTGCAGGCGTCCGACGTGGTGAGCGCGCACTGGTGCGACAACGGCCCGGGCTGGATGGGCCTGCTGCTGCGCGACGCCGACCTCGTGCTCGGGGTCGACGGCGCGCGCGCCCACCTGCTCGGCGCGTCCGGCGCGCACGACAAGGTCGGGCTGGCCGGGCTGCACGCCGACGGCTCCGACGTCCAGCTCGAGGTGCGCGCGTTCTTCCCGGGTGGTGTCGGCGAGGATCCCGTGACCGGCAGCCTCAACGCTGCGCTCGCCCAGTGGCTGGTGGCCGACGGCGTCCTGCCCGAGCACTACGTGGCCGCGCAAGGCACGTCCCTCGGCCGCCGCGGCCGGGTGCACGTCGACGTCGTCGACGACACCGTGTGGGTCGGCGGACACACGGTCGTCGGCGTGAGTGGCACGGTCGCCCTGTCCTAGGCACGAGCCCCTCGACGCGACGGCCCTGTGCCTGGTACCGATGAAGGATGGCGGGAGACTCGGCGCGGGAGCGAGCGCGCAGGACGCGGGAGAAGGCCGAGCGGCTGCAACGGTCTGCCGAGAAGTGGGAGAAGGGCGCCGAGGGGGAGGCCCGGACCGCAGAGGTCCTGGCGGCGGGGCTCGGCCCAGGCTGGACGGTGCTGCACGACGTCCGCTGGCCCGGTCGCCAGCGCGCGAACGTCGACCACGTCGCCGTCGGGCCGACGGGCATCTTCGTCATCGACTCCAAGAACTGGTCCGGTCGCATCGCGCTCGCCGACGGGGTACTTCTGCAGAACGGACGGCGCCGTCAGTGGGCGGTCGACGGGTGCGCCGACGCCGCATCGGCCGTCGCGCTGCGGCTTCCCGACCTGACCGCGCAGGTCGAGCCCGTCCTGTGCTTCACGCGCGACGACCCGATGCACGAACGCAGTCGCGGCGTGCTGCTCTGCTCGACGGCGACGCTGATCGAGCTGCTCACCTCGCGACCGACGGTCTGGGACGCCCACGACGTGCGCCAGGTCGTCGACCGGGTCCGTTCGTTGGAGATCGTCGAGACGGAGGTCCCCGTCAAGGACTCGCGGCGACGACGAGCCGCCGCAGCCACCCAGGCTCCGCAGCGCCAGCGCGAGCCCCTGCCCCCCTCCCGGACCCAGCCGCAGCGGCGGCGTCGACGCGCCTGGGTGGCACGGGCCGTGGTGGGCCTCCTGGCCTGGCTCGTCCTCTGCTCCGTCGCGTTCCAGACCCTGAGCCCCTTCGCTCGAGAGGCCGACGCACCCGAGCTCCTGTTCGTCGTCTACCTGCTTCTGGCTCTGGCGATCGTCTCGGCGTTGGTACCCAGACGGCGTCGGCGACGGCGACCGCGCTGACCCTCGCGGGACTAGCGTGATCCCGTGACTCGCACCTGGCACGCCCTGACCGCCGCCGTCGCGCTCGTCGCTCTCGTCGGGCAGACGGTCGTGTCGGCCCGACGCGGCGACGACCTGGTCAACCTCTTCAGCTACTTCACGATCGAGTCGAACATCCTCGTCGTCGTCACGTGCACCATGCTCGCGCTGCGTCCGGACCGGGGTGGGCGGACCTTCGGGATGCTGCGACTCGCCAGCCTGACCGGCATCGCCGTGACCGGCATCGTCTACGCCACCGTGCTGGCGGGCGACGTCGACCTCTCCGGCGCCGAGTGGTGGTTCGACAAGGCGTTCCACTACGTCGTCCCGCTGCTGACCGTGGTCGGCTTCGTCCTCCTGCGCCCCCGCACGCACCTCGGGTGGTCGGCGCTCGGCGGTCTCGCGTTCCCGGTCCTGTGGCTCGCGTACACGCTCACCCGGGCCGAGGTGGTGCGCCCGACCTTCACGCTCACCCCGACGACCACCGGACCCGTGCCCTACGGGTTCCTCGACGCCGGCGAGCTCGGTGCCGGCACCGTCGCCGTCACGTGCGTCGTGCTCACCCTCGTGTTCGTCGCCCTCGGGTCGCTCGCCATCGGGTGGAGCCGTCGCGGCTGAGGCTCAGGGCCGGCGCGGCGGCGCGGCGAGCTCGCGCAACGCGTGCTTCCACGCCTCCACCACCGTCGAGGTGCCGGCGCGCGACCGCAGGATGCCGGCGAGGTGGGCACCGGTCAGGAGGTTGATCGTGAACTGCACCAGGATCGGCGCGCGCGGGTGGGACGGTCCCACCAGGCGCACGACGCTGCGGTGCACAGTGTCATGGATGCGCTCCTGCATCGGCAGCAGCGACTCCCTCAGGTCGTCGTCGGTGCGCGCGGCCACCCACAGCTCCAGCAGCACCGCGAAGGCGGGCGAGCGGAGCTCCGACCACACCAGGTCGACGACGTCGTTCCACCCGGCCGGCGCCGACGCGTCGTCGGCCGCGGCCGACAGCTTGAACCGTCGGTCCACGACGTCCTCGACCACGCCCGCCATCAGCAGGTCACGGGTCGGGAAGTGGTGCAGCAGCGTCCCTCGGGCGACGCCCGCGCGCTGCTGGACGTCGCCCACGGTCGCCGACCCGTAGCCGCCCTCGAGCAGGCTCTCGTAGGCCGCCTCGAGCAGTCGCTCGCGCGTGGCCACGGACCGCTGCTGCTGGGGTCTGCGAGCGGTCGACATGGCGGCGACCCTACCCGCGATGGGAGGACACGGCAGAGGGACTTGAGCATGGCGTCCGTACGTCCGCACGACCGGAAGGGTGCGCCACCGCGACCTACCCTGGACGGGTGAACAGCTCGAGGGCACCCAGCACCGCCGACGTGCACGGGCTCGCCGAGCTCCTCGACGGCCGACGGACGCTGGTGCTCACGGGCGCCGGGGTCTCCACCGACTCCGGCATCCCCGACTACCGGGGGCCCGACCGGCTCGTCGTGCCGACGCCCATGACCATCCAGCAGCTGCGCTCCGGCCCGGAGGCGGTGCAGCGCTACTGGGCGCGGGCCCACCTCGGCTGGTCGCGCATGGGCCACGCCGAGCCCAACGCGACACACCGTGCGCTCGTGCGGTGGGAGCGGGACGACCGGCTCGTCGGACTCATCACCCAGAACGTCGACGGGCTGCACGAGCGCGCCGGCCACCGCGACGTCGTCGACCTGCACGGGCGGGTCGACCGGGTGGTGTGCATGGACTGCGGCGACCGCACCCCCCGTGCGGCAGTGCAGGAGCGGCACGAGCGGCTGAACCCGGGCTGGAGCGCCCAGACGGTCGTGCACGGACCCGACGGTGACGTGCAGCTCGAGGACACCACCGCGTTCGTCGTGGCACCCTGCCTGGTCTGCGGCGGCCGCCTGCGTCCTGACGTCGTCTTCTTCGGCGACTCCGTGCCGAAGCCGCTCGTGGAGCACTGCTTCGCGCTGGTGGCCCGCGCCGACGCCCTGCTGGTGCTGGGCTCGAGCCTGCAGGTCATGAGCGGCCTGAGGTTCGTCCGCCGAGCCGCCTCCCTCGGCACACCGGTCGTGATCGTCAACCGCGGCCCGACCCGGGGCGATCACCTGGCCGACCTGAGGATCGATGCCGGATGTGCTGAGACGCTCGGCGCTCTCGCGGTACCGTTCGCCTGACCTCAGGAAAGGCCACACCCATGACCACCCTGCCCCCTCAGCCCGCCGCTGCGGCCGGGCCTCCGGCCCCCACGTACCCGGCCACCCTCACCTACGACCTGCCCGACCGCGTGGCGCGCTGGCGTCCGCTCCTGCACTGGCTGCTGCTCATCCCGCACCTCGTCGTGCTCGCCGTTCTCACCGTGCCCCTGGTCTTCGTGCTCATCGCCTCGTGGTTCTGCGGCGTGGTCCTGGGCAAGGTCCCGCGGCCGCTGCTCAACTACTCGGCCATGTACCTGCGCTACGACGCGAGCCTCAACGCCTTCCACTACTTCCTGCACGGCAGCTACCCGCCGTTCGCGTTCGCCGCGGACACGACGGACCCGGGCCGCGACCCGCGGGTGCGCTTCGACGTCGAGCCGCAGGTCGAGGGCCGGAGCCGGCTGACGATCTTCTTCCGCGCGATCATGGTGATCCCGCACTTCTTCGTGCTGTACTTCCTCGGCATCGCAGCGGCGGTGGTGACCTTCATCGGCTTCTTCGCCGTCCTCTTCACCGCCCACTGGCCGCGTGGACTACGCGAGTTCGTCGTCGGCTTTCTGCGGTGGAACCAGCGCGTGGGCGCGTACTACCTGCTGCTCACCGACGAGTACCCGCCGTTCAGCCTCGACTGACGCCCGGGCGGGCGACGAGCACGCGCACGTCGCCCGCCACGCGCCAGTCACCGAGTGCGGCGGGCACCGCGCACACCGCACCCCGCCGCACGTGGGTCGAGGAGGCGCCGCCGACGAGCGAGCCCGACCCGTCGAGCACCACGACGGCGGCGAACCCCGCATCGACCGTCGCACCGCTCGCGGCGAGGTCGAGCCGGAAGAACGGGTCCGCCTCGGCCGGAAGCAGCGAGGTGAGCCCGCTCGCCGACGCGTCGAGATCGGTCCAGGTGGAGAGCGCCGCGAGCCGCTCGGGGGTCGTCGCGTCGTGCCCCAGCGCCCGCATCGCGAGGTCGAACCCGAGTCCGAGGTGCGACTCGTCGCGCGTCGAGGTCGTGACCGACCACTCCAGGAGGATCGAGAAGTCGGTCGGTTCCTGCGCCTCGGCCACGAACACGCCCTCCCCGATCGCGTGCGGCGTGCCGGCGGGCACCAGGAACGCGTCGCCCCGACGGACCGGCAGCCGGTGCATGCGGTCGAGCATCCAGGCACCGTCCTGCTCGTCCCGCGCGCGGACGACGTCGGCGGGGTCGACCTGGTCGCGCCAGCCCAGGTGCACGGCCGCGCCGGGCGCGGCGTCGAGCACGAGCCAGGCCTCGGTCTTGCCGTACGGGCAGTCGAGGTGGGTCGCGGCGAACGCGCGGTCGGGATGCACGTGGACCGGCAGCCGTTGGCCCGCGTCGAGCAGCTTCAGCAGCAGGCCGGTGTCGCCCGGCCAGGCTCCGGAACCCCCGGTCCAGTACGCCGGGTCTCCCGCCACGAGGTCACGCAGCACGGACCCGTCCTCGGTCGAGGACAGCCCGAGCGTGGGGTGGCCGTCGCGCGAGACCGTCGCGGCGACCCACTCCTCGGGCTGACGCGGCGACGTCGTCGCGACGCCGCGCAGGTCCGCGATCCGCTGACCGCCTCGGTAGAAGTGGTCGATCAGGTTGGGTCGCAGGCGGACCGGCGCGGCGGGCACGGGATCAGCTCAGCTGCCTCAGCCTGACCGTCTCGGGCAGGCCGGCCAGCTCCGTGAGCACGGCGGACGGGACGGCGTCGGCGACGTCGGTGACGACGTAGCCCAGCGGGCCGCGCGTCGCGAGCGACTGCGCCTCGATGTTCACGTCGTGCTCGCCCAGGAGACCGTTGATCCGCGCGAGGACGCCCGGGGCGTTCTCGTGCACGAGCGCCAGGCGGCAGCGGGTGTCGTCGGCCGGGAGGTTCATCTCCGGGAAGTTGACGCTCAGCGACGTGCTGCCGAACGCCGCGTAGGAGCGCAGCTTGGAGGCGACGAAGCGACCGATGTCCTGCTGCGCCTCCTCGGTCGAGCCGCCCACGTGCGGGGTGAGGATGACGTTGGGGATGCCGCGCAGCTCGGACTCGAACGGGTCGCCCTGACGCTTCGGCTCCACGGGGAACACGTCGAGGGCGGCACCGGCGATGTGGCCCGACTCCAGGTGCGCGCGCAGGGCGCTCGTGTCGACCGCGATCCCGCGGCTGAGGTTGAGGAACAGGGCGCGCGGCTTCATGAGGCGCATCTGCTCGTCGCCGAAGAGTCCGGCGTTGCCGGGACGGCCGTCGACGTGCAGCGTGACGACGTCGGCCTCGGCCAGCAGCTCCTCCAGCGTCGAGCAGCGCTTGGCGTTGCCGAGGGCGAGCTTGTCGTCGATGTCGAAGAAGATCACCTTGAAGCCGAGCGCCTCGGCGACGACCGACAGCTGGCTGCCGATGTTGCCGTAGCCGACGATGCCGAGCGTGCGACCACGCACCTCGTGGCTGCCCGCGGCGGACTTGTTCCAGACGCCGCGGTGCATGTCGGTGGACTTCTCGTGCAGACGACGCGCGAGGGAGATGATCTCGGCGATCGCGAGCTCCACCACCGAGCGGGTGTTGGAGTAGGGGGCGTTGAAGACGGCGATGCCCCGCTGCGTCGTGGCCTCGAGGTCGATCTGGTTCGTGCCGATGCAGAACGCGCCGATGGCGATCAGGTCGGGGGCGGCGTCCAGCACGCGCGGCGTGATGTAGGTCGTGGAGCGGATGCCCAGCAGGTGCACGCCCTGGATGGCCTCGATCAGCTCGTCCTCGCCGAGCGCGCCGGCGTTGGTCTGCACGTCGTAGCCCTTGCCGCGCAGGAAGTCACGGCCGTCGGCGTGGATGTTCTCGAGCAGCAGCACCTTCACGTCGGCGTCGTCGAGCGTCGTGGGCGTCTGGGGAGCGAGTGCGTTCACGGTCATCATCATGGGGGATTCCTCCGGTCAGCGTGGTGGGGGCTGACGCGGGGCCCAGGCGAACGGTCCCTTGTCGGGTGGTGCAGTCGATGCGGTGCCGGGCTCCCTGGTGGATGTCCACCTCAACGCCAGTCGCGCCGACGTGGGCCAGTCTACCGGCTCGTCGTCCCCGTGAAGGCGGCGAGCGCCTCCGGCGGGACGGGCTGGTCGAGGTTCGCCAGGCGCACCTGGCCCTGGGCGACGAGCCTGCCGTCCTCGCCGACGGAGTCGAGGTGCCACAGCTGCTGGGTGCGACCGCGGTGGATCGGGGTGGCGGTGACCGTGATCGTGTCGCCGACCTTCGCCTGACGGATGAAGTCGGTCGAGTTGTTGGTCCCGACCACGACGCCCTTCTCCCCGAGCCAGATCTGCGCGGCGACGCTGGCCGTCGACTCGTGGACCGCGCAGTAGATGCCGCCGTGCGGGATGCCGAACGGCTGCAGGTGCCGCTCGGTGATCGTGAAGCGCACGACCACCTTGTCTGCCGTCAGCTCGACGTGCTCCACGCCGAGCACGCCGTCGAGTCCGGGAAGGTCGCTCATGGGCCGAGCCTAGACCTCGGCCTCAGTCGAGGACCCAGACGGCGACCGCGTGGGCCACGGCCAGCCACACGACCAGCACCAGCGACACCGCCAGCATCAGCCCGCCCACCACCGCGTCGCCGACGACGAAGACCCGCGCCGACACCCACAGCAGGACGAAGCAGCCGGCCGCGGCCCACCCCGGGTGCACGCGCAGCGCCGGGAGCAGGAGGCGTCCGGGGTAGCGGCTCAGCACGCCCGCCTGTCGAGCACGGGCGACGGTGCTTCGGGAACCGAAGTCGTCCAGCGCGGCGCGTCGGAGGTGGTCGACTCCTTGCGCGTCACCGGACCGAGCCGTCAGGTCGCCGAGCAGCGCGCGGGCCTGCGGGTCCGCAGGGTCGACCTCCAGCGCCTCCACGACGTGTCGCCGGGCGTCCTCGCGACGTCCGAACTCCAGGTGCCAGTGGGCGCGGAGGAGGGCGACCCGGCCCGAGCCCGGCGCGAGCGCGGCGAGGGCGTCGATCGCCCGGGCCGACTCGTCCTCGAACCGCCGGACGACGAGGTTCGCCGCCAGCTGGGCCCGGACCTCGACGTCCTCGGGTGCGTCGGCGGCGGCCGACGCGAGCACCTCGGCCGCCGCCCTCAGGCGACCGCGACCAGTGAGGACGTGGGCGAGCACGCGGCGCAGCTCGACCGACCCGGGGTCGCCCGCGAGGCCGGACCGGGCGACGGACTCCGCGTCGTCCCAGCGCTCGAGCCGTGAGAGCGCCCACGCCCGCAGCAGCAGCACCTGCGGGTCGGTCGGGTCCGCGCCGTCGAGGACCTCGAGGCAGCGGTCGGGCCGGTCGGTCTGCAGCCAGTGCCGCGCGAGGCTGACGGTGCGCTCGTCCACGTCAGCGACCCGTGAGCCGCCGCCGCACGGCACGCTGGCCGAGGTAGGACTCGACGTCCGCCCACTGACCACTCGCGTTGGAGAACTCGACGTAGTCGCGGGCCCGGGCCAGCCAGTCCAGCGCCGACGGGGTCACCTGGGCGAGCGCGGCGGTCAGGTGCTGCTGACCGACGGGGATCTCCTCGCCGGTGTCGAGCACCGTCTCGATCACCTCGTCGAGGGCACGCTCGACGGTGGCCCGCAGGTCGGCGCCGGTGAACAGCTCGGTCGCCCGCGCGAGCGCGCGCAGGTCCACGCCGGACGTCTCCACGCCCCGCAGCCTGACGTCGAGGATCGCCTGGCGAGCCGCCTCGTCGGGCGGCGGCACGAAGACGCGGCGGTCGAAGCGTCCGGGCCGCAGCAGCGCGCTGTCGACGTCCCAGGGAGCGTTGCTCGCCGCCAGCACCAGGAGGCCCTCGGTCGACCGGCCGACGCCGTCGAGCTCCTGCAGGAGGGCGTTGGTGAGCCGACGGCCCATCTCGCCCTGCGCCCGCTGACGCGCGTACCCGATCGCGTCGATCTCGTCGATGAACACGACAGCCGGCCGCAGGTCGCGCGCCTGCGCGAAGATCTCGGACACGTTCAGCTCGGCCTGGCCCTGGAACGGCGAGACCACGTCGTCGATGCCGACCGAGAAGAACGGGAGGCCGCACTCCCCCGCGATGGCCCGGGCGAGCAGCGTCTTCCCGCAGCCCGGGGGCCCGTAGAGGAGCACACCGCCGCCGGCGCTGCGGTTGTACTTCGCGTACAGCTCCGGTCGCACGAACGGCAGGATGATCATGCGGTGCAGCAGCTTCTTGACGTCGTCCATGCCGCCGACCTCGGCGAAGGTCAGGCCGACCTCCTCGGCCAGGCTCGGCGCCGTGTCGGGACCGGCGTCCAGCGCGACGCCCCGTCGCGCGATCGCCTGCTGCAGCGACGCCTCCAGCTCGGCCAGGCCCTCGACCAGACCGCCACCACGGGCCACCTCGAGAGCGCCGCGCGCCACGTCGAGCCGGTCGACGTCGAGGGCGCGCCGGGTCAGCACGAGGGCGTCCTCGGGTCCGAGGTCGCCGGCCGACAGGAGGCCGGCCTGCAGCATGACCGCCTCGTCGACGCGTCCCGCGTCGACGAGCAGGTCGGCGAGGAGCCCCACCAGCGCGACGTTGGTCGGGTCGGCCGCGACAGCGGCCTGCAGCGCGTCGATCCTCGGGTCGGTCATCGGTTCCTCCTGCTAGCAGCGCGACTGACGAGCACGGCGATCCAGAACCATGCGACGAAGACCAGGAAGGCCGCGAGGAGCACCGCACCGGCCGCCTGCGTGGGACGGTAGCCGAGCAGGAGGGCCGCGGCCAGGACGACACCGAGCTGGGCAGGCACGACGAGCGCGTCGGGCACGCGCCGGACGAGCCGCAACGGCCAGGCGAACCAGCGCGCCTCGCGGCCGACGTCCCGCGCTCCGGTCGCGAGCTCGCGGTCGTCCAGGTTGCTGAGCGCAGCACTGCGCAGACGGGGTGCCGCCTGCCTGCTGAGGCCCCGCTCGTGCTCCAGCGCGCCCAGCAGCCAGAGGGCGTCCGCACGCGTGGGGTCCTGGGCGAGCACCCCGCGGACCACCTCGACGGCGTCCGCGTCGCGCCGCCGGACCATCAGCAGGCGTGCCCGGACCATCTCGACCTCGGGCGAGCCGGGCGCCTCCGCCGCAGCACGCGTGAGCACCCGCTCGGCCTCGTCGGGATGTCCGTGGCGCAGCAGCAGCGACGCGTAGCCGGTCAGCAGGACGACGTGGCGAGGCTGCGCCTCGAGGCACGCGAGGAGGAGGCGCTCGGCCTGCGCGACGTCGCCCAGCTGCTCGACGGCGACGGCGCGCTGGAAGCGCAGCTCCAGGTCGTCGGGGGCGAGGGCCAGACCACGGGACGTCACGTCGACGCACTCCTGCCACCGCTCGAGCTGGCGCAGCGCCATGGCCTGGAGGGCGAGAGCGCGCGGGTCCGGTTCGGCACCCGCCTGCGCGAGCTCCTCGAGGCAGCGCTCGGGGCGGCCGACCTCGAGCCAGTGCTCGGCGCGCGTCAGCGCGGAGTCGCTCATCACAGGGTGTCCCGGATGCCCGGGACGGACAGACCGATCACCGCCGACGCCAGGAGGCCGGCGATCGTCACCGCGACGCCCACCCCCCAGAACGACGCCACGTCGTCGCCGCGGGCCTGCCAGGCGCGGAACGGTCGCAGCAGCAGCGGCAGCTGGCCGGCGAAGGCGGCCAGCCCGCCCACGCGGAACGACACGGCATTGCTGAGCGTCGTCCCCAGGGCGAGGGCAACGCCCAGCGCCACCCCGACGACCCCGATCCCGACGACGGCGGCCTGGACGGCAGGCGACACCCGCAGCCGGCGCGCGATCGCCAGCATGCCGAGCGTCGTGCCGACGCTGCCGCCGACGATGGCCGGGAACACCCCGGAGAACACGTTGTAGGAGGGCTCGACCGGCTGGTAGTCCTGCAGGACCGGGCGGAACGGACCATCGACGGCGTCGGGCATGGGGTCATTCCACCACGCCGGCACGGCCGGACAGGGTCGCTCGCCGCCCGAGCGCACGACGGTCCTCCCCCTGCTTCCTCTCGCTGGGCGCTAGAAGAGCGAGTTCAGCTCGCCGTAGTCGAGACCACGAGCCAGGGACTCGTACGTGCCAGCATCGAACAGCTCCGTGGCCGTTCGCCGGGCAACGGCGTAGGCGGCTTGCGCCACGCTCGAGCCGACGCTCACGCGCGCCGCTCCCAGCCGTGAGAGCTCCGCGACGGTCAGGTCACCGGGTCCGGACATCACGTTGAGCGGGCCGGCTACTGCCTCCGCCAACGCCGCGACGGTCTCGCGGTCGCCGACTCCTGGGACGAAGACGCCGTCCGCTCCCGCGTCGAGGTAGCGGTGCGCCCGTTCGAGCGTCTCGGCGAGGAGGTCGTCGGGGGCGGTGAGGCCCCGGAGGTAGACATCGGTGCGCGCATTGATGAACAGCGGCACCCCCGCCCGGAGCGCTGAGCGCCGGGCGGCGCTGATGCGGTCCGCGAGCTCGTCCGGGCGAAGGGCGCCGTCCTCGATGTTGATCCCGACGGCACCGGCTTCGAGCACGGCGTCGACCGTTCGCTCCACGCCGTCCGCATCGGCTGCGTACCCGGCTTCGACGTCCACGGTGACCGGCACCGAGACCGCGCCCGTGATCCGAGAGACTGCTGCGACGGCGTCCGCGCGCTCCAGGGCGTTGCCGTCCGGACAGCCGAGCGCCCACGCGACACCGGCGCTGGTCGTCGCGACAGCCGATGCGCCGGCCTCCTCGACCAGTCGGGCGCTGGCGACGTCCCAGACGTTGGCGAGGACAAGTGGTCGGCTCGGGTCGGCGTGGAGGGCGTGGAAGGCTGCGGCCTGCTCGATCGTGGTGTTCACCGCGCCAGTCAAGCGGGCTCGGCTGCCTCCTTCCGGCGAGTTTCGGACGAGACAGGCACCGTCCGATGGTGGAGGTCCACGGGTACATGGGTTACCTATACCCCCTAGGGGTACACTGATTCCATGAGTCCTCGTCGCCTCCTCCTGACCCTGGCCGCCTCGGCCCTCGTGCTGGCCGGCTGCGGCTCGCCCAACACCAGCGACGAGGGGCACGACGGCGCCGACGTCACGTTCGCGCAGCAGATGATCCCGCACCACGAGCAGGCCGTGGAGATGAGCGACCTCGCGCTCGACCCCGCGCGTGGCGCCTCCGCCGAGGTCACCGACCTCGCCACCCGCATCCGCGCGGCCCAGAAGCCGGAGATCGAGGAGCTGACCCGCTTCCTCGAGGGCTGGGGCGAGGACGTGCCCAGCGAGCACGGTGACCACAGCGACCACGGCGGCGCCGGGCACGCGATGACCGGGATGATGAGCGAGGACCAGCTGTCGAGGCTCGCCGACTCCGACGGCGCGACCTTCGACCGGCTCTGGCTCGAGCTGATGGTCGAGCACCACGAGGGCGCCGTCGAGATGGCCCGGACCGAGCTCGCCGACGGCCAGGACTCGCGCGCGAAGGCGCTGGCGCGCGCCATCATCGACGCCCAGACCGCCGAGATCACCCAGATGAAGGGACTCCTCGGATGAGCGCCACGCACGAGCACCCCGAGGCGCCCGGCTACTCCGACGACAAGAAGGCGGTCCTCGCCCGACTGCGGCGCATCGAGGGCCAGGTCCGCGGCCTCACCCGCATGGTCGAGGACGACACCTACTGCATCGACGTGCTCACCCAGGTGAGTGCGACCACCAAGGCGCTCGAGGCGGTGGCGCTCAAGCTGCTCGACGAGCACCTCGCCCACTGCGTCGTCAACGCGGCGCGTGCGGGCGGGCCCGAGGCCGACGCGAAGGTCAAGGAGGCCTCCGACGCCATCGCCCGGCTCGTCCGCTCCTGACCCGACCCGAACCCGCCCGACCCGATCCCGAGAGGGGACCACCATGACCACCACCTACGACGTCACCGGCATGACCTGCGCCCACTGCGTCGCCGCCGTCACCGAGGAGCTCAGCGCCCTCGACGGCGTCACCGACGTCACCGTCGACCTCGTCGCCGGCGGCACCTCCCACGTCACCGTCACCGGCGACCCCTCGTCCGACGCGGTCCGTGAGGCCGTCGCCGAGGCGGGGTACGCCCTGGTCTGAGGGGAGCACACCATGACCCTCCAGAACCCCGGCCAGAACGCCGGGCAGGAGACCGTCAGGCTCGACGTGCACGGCATGAGCTGCACGGCCTGCGCGGCGCGCATCGAGAAGAAGCTGAACCGGCTCGACGGCGTCGAGGCGAGCGTCAACTACGCCACCGAGAAGGCGACCGTGCGCGTGCCCGAGGGCACCGACCACCAGCTGCTGCTCGACACCGTCGCCGCCACCGGCTACTCCGCGACGCTGCCGCAGGAGCACCACGGCGGGGCGCACGACCACACGGACGGTCTCCATGGGGCCGCCTCCATGCGGCGACGTGCGCTCGTCTCCGGCGTGCTCAGCCTCCCGGTCCTGGTCCTGTCGATGGTGCCGGCCACCCAGCTCCCCGGCTGGCAGTGGCTGGCCCTCGCCCTGGCCACCCCCGTCGTCACCTGGGGCGCCTGGCCGTTCCACCGAGCAGCGGCCACCAACCTGCGCCACGGCGCCGCCACGATGGACACCCTCGTGTCGGTCGGCGTCGGCGCGGCGTACCTGTGGTCGCTGTGGGCCCTCCTCCTCGGCGGGGCGGGTCACGTCGGGATGCGGATGGAGTGGTCGCTCACCGGCGGCGGCGCCCACGAGATCTACCTCGAGGTCGCGGCCGTCGTCACCACGTTCGTGCTCCTCGGCCACTACCTCGAGGCGAACGCGAAGCGTCAGTCGAGCGCCGCCCTCCGGGCGCTCCTCGACCTCGGCGCCAAGGACGTCGCCGTGCTGCGCGACGGCCTGGAGACGCGCGTCCCCGTCGACGACGTGCGCGTCGGCGACCTCTTCGTCGTCCGGCCGGGCGAGACGATCGCCACCGACGGCGAGGTCGTGGAGGGTGCGTCAGCCGTCGACGAGTCGATGCTGACGGGCGAGTCCGTGCCCGTGGAGGTCGACGAGGGTCGTGCGGTCACCGGGGCGACGGTCAACGTCGGCGGTCGGCTCGTGGTCCGCGCCACGGCCGTCGGCGCCGACACCCGGCTCGCGCAGATGGCGCGGCTGGTCGAGGAGGCCCAGGAGGGCAAGGCCGAGGTGCAACGTCTCGCCGACCGCGTCGCCGCCTGGTTCGTGCCCGCCGTGATCGCCCTGGCGGTGGCCACGTTCGCGGGATGGCTGCTGCTCGGCGGCACCCTGACCCAGGCGTTCGTCGCGTCCGTGGCGGTCCTGATCATCGCCTGCCCCTGCGCCCTCGGCCTCGCGACGCCGACCGCCCTCATGGTCGGCACCGGTCGCGGTGCGCAGCTCGGCGTCCTCATCAAGGGGCCGCAGGTGCTCGAGTCGACCCGCCGCATCGACACCGTCGTCCTCGACAAGACCGGCACGGTCACCACGGGCGAGATGCGCGTCGTCGACGTGCGGCCCGTCCCCGGTGTCGACGTCGGGCGGCTCCGCGCCCTCGCAGCCGGTGTCGAGCACGCGTCGGAGCACCCCGTCGCCCGCGCCGTCGCGGCCCTCGTCGACCAGCCCCTCCCCGTCCAGGACTTCGCCAACCACCCCGGCCAGGGCGTCAGCGGCGTGGTCGACGGCAGCAGCGTGCGGGCGGGACGGGCGTCGTGGCTCGGCCACGACGTCGAGCCGGTCGACGTCGTCGGCACGACCATCGCCGTCGAGGCCGACGGCCGCCTCGTCGGCACCGTGACGGTGGCCGACACGGTCAGGCCGACGTCGCGCCAGGCGGTCGCCGACCTGCGCGACCTGGGCCTGGAGCCGGTGCTGCTGACCGGCGACGCGCGCCGCGTCGCCGACGCCGTGGCCGCCGAGGTCGGGATCGAGCGGGTCGAGGCCGAGGTGACGCCCGACGACAAGCTGCGCGCGGTCCAGCGCCTGCAGGCCGAGGGTCGCGTGGTGGCCATGGTCGGCGACGGCGTGAACGACGCCGCAGCGCTCGCCGCCGCCGATCTGGGCATCGCGATGGGCACCGGCACCGACGTCGCGATCGCCGCGTCGGACCTGACGCTCGTCTCCGGCGACCTCTCCGCCGCCGTCGTCGCCGTGCGGCTGTCGCGGGCGACGCTGCGGACCATCCGGTCCAACCTGGTGTGGGCGTTCGGCTACAACGTCGCCGCCCTGCCCCTCGCCGTCGCCGGTCTGCTGAACCCGATGATCGCCGGCGTCGCGATGGCGGCCAGCAGCGTGCTGGTGGTGACCAACAGCCTGCGCCTGCGGCGCTTCGCCTGACCTCGGCCCGGTGCACCCGACCCGTCCAGCCGGTGTGACCTACGTCTCTCCTGGATGTTATCGGCGCTCCCGACCCATCGGCCGGTGCCGCCGCCGCGAACCAGAGGTACACCAACAGATCAAGGACGTGGCTCTCGTGAGCACCATGAACCCCACCAAGAAGTTCTTCGCCAGCCTGGCCGTCGTGGCCGTCGCCGCACTGCCCCTCGCTGCCTGCAGCTCCGGCTCGGACTCCAGCTCCTCCTCCAGCAGCTCGTCGAGCTCGACGCCGCCGAAGCCCGTCGCCTCCATCACCGCGCTGACCGGCGAGGACACCGCCGTCGCGCTCGACTCAGGCTTCACCGACGCCCTCACCTCGCTCGGCCTCACCCCCGGCACCGTCGGTGACGGCGCGCTGACCGACGGGTCGCTCGTCTTCCCGATCACCGGCGGCAACGTCGAGGTCTTCAAACCGGGGCAGGTCTCGCCCTATGTGATCGGCCAGATCCAGCACGAGGGCTCCGGCTTCTCGCTGTCCGCCGGCGGCACGACCGTCGAGATCACCAACCTGAACGTCGACCCCGGTGTCTCGCGCGTCTACGGCGACGTGTCGGTGAACGGCAAGTCCGTCGTGACCAGCGCCTACATCTTCACCCTGAACGGCAGCACGCTGAAGCCGTTGCAGACCGAGGGCGACACGGCGATCCTCGAGGGCACGAAGGTCTTCGTGAGCCCGGTCGCCGCCGATCTGCTGAACCAGACGTTCAAGACCGACGCCGTCACGTCGGACCTCCTGGTCGGCGTCGCCAAGATCACCGTGAACACCACCTCGGGTGACGACGGCAACTGACCTCCCGGTTGGGGAGAGACCACTGCGGGCAGGACCTCCGGGTCCTGCCCGCAGTGCATGTGTCTCATCGGTCTACGACGCCGCGTAGTACCGTGTGCCGGTGAGCGCTGACCGCCGCCTGACCTCGGGCCACGCCCGCACGGTCCGGGCTGCGTTCGTCGGCGCGCTCACCACGGGGCTCGGCGTCGGGGCGCACGAGGCCGCCGGAGGCGCGGCCCCCTCCCTCCCCGCGCTGGGCGCGATCACCGTGGGCGTCGGGGCGCTCGCCTGGCTGCTCAGCGGTCAGCGCTGGACCCCCCGCACCCTGCTCGCGGCGTTCCTGCTCACGCAGGGCGCCGTCCACGGCGTGTCGATGGTGCAGCACCCCGACCTGGGCGGCGACGGTGCGCTCATGCTGCTCACCCACGGCCTGGCCGCGGCGCTCCTCGTGGCCGTGGTCCCCCGTGCCGAGCACACGCTGCTGTCGATCCTCGACCACCTCGCCCTGCGGGCGCTGCGGATCCTGCGCGTCCTCGCGCCCGCGCCGCGCACCGCTCTCCTCGTCTCCACGACGTCGTCCCTGCACGGCGTCGCGCGCATCGCGCTGCCTCTCGGAAGGGCACCCCCGGCATCGGTCTGACCACCGATCCACCCCCTTCCCGGAAGAGACACCCATGCACCCGACCCTCCGGGGTCGGTCCGTGCTGCTGTGCCTGCTCACCGGCCTGCTCGTGCTGCTGCCCGGGCTCGCCGCGTCGGCGCACAGCGCACTGATCGGCTCCAACCCCCAGACCGGCTCGACCATCGCGACCCTGCCGGAACAGCTCGAGCTGCGCTTCAACGAGCCCGTCAGCGACATCGGCCCCGCCATGGTGCTGCGCCGCGACGGCGACACCGTGGCCACGCTCACGCCCCGCGCGGACGGCACCCGGCTCGTGGCCGACGCCCCCGACACCACGCTGCCCGACGGGCGCTACACGCTCGTCTGGCGCGTGGTCTCCGCGGACGGCCACCCGGTGGACGGCGTCGTCGCCTTCACCCTCGGCGACGGGCGAGCCCCGGCGACCGCCGCACCCACCCAGCGCACGGCGACCGACGTCTCCTCGACGTCCCGCTACGGCGCGTACGCGCTCGGAGGCCTCGCAGCCCTCGTGCTGCTCGCCGCCGTCGGCGTCCTCGTGCGCCGCTCCCGCACCACCCAGACCTCGGACAAGGACCACACCGCATGAAGCGACTCACCACCCTCCTGCTCCTCGCCGCCACGACCGTCGGCCTCACCGCCTGCGGCTCCTCGAGCGACGCCGACCCCGCCACCGAGGCGTCGACCGTGTCGGTCCAGGACCCCTGGGTCAAGGCCGCCGACTCCGGCATGACCGCCGCCTTCGGCACCTTCCGCAACGCCGCCGACCACGACGTCACCATCGTCTCCGCCACCACGGACGGCGTCGCGGGCCGCGTGGAGCTGCACGAGATGGCCACCGACGAGGACGGCCAGATGGTCATGCGCCAGAAGAAGGGCGGCATCGTCGTGCCGGCCGGGAAGACCCACACCCTCGAGCCCGGTGGCGACCACATCATGCTCATGGACCTCACCCGTCCGGTCGAGCCCGGGCAGGACGTGCGCGTGACCGTCCGGTTCTCCGACGACTCCACGATGTCGTTCACGGCTCCCGCGCGCTCCTTCGCCGGCGCCGAGGAGGACTACGAGGGCGGCACGGACCACGGGGACATGGAGCACGGGGACATGGACCACGGGGACCATGGGTGAGCCGCGCCGCGGACTGTCGCGGCGGGCGCTCCTGACGACCGGCTCGGTGGGTGCGGCGGGCGCCGTCGTGGGTGCGGCGGGCGCCTCCGCCGTCGCCCGCGAGGCACCTGCCGCCGACCCCGGGACGCGCACCGTCGCGTTCCGGGGGGCGCACCAGGCCGGGGTCGTCACGCCCCCGCAGGACCACGGCGTGCTGGTGGCCTACGACCTGGTCGAGGGAGCCGACGCCGACGCGCTCCGCCGGCTGTTCGCGATCTGGACCGACGACGTGGCGCGCCTGACGGCCGGCCGCGCGGGTCTCGCCGACACCGAGCCCGAGCTGGCGCTGCGGCCGAGCGGGCTCACCGTCACGCTCGCCGTGGGCCCGGGGGCGGTGGAGGCTGCTGGGGTCGACGTGCCGTCCTGGCTCGGACCCCTGCCGGCCTTCAGCGTCGACCGGCTCGAGGACCGCTGGAGCGGGGGCGACCTGCTGCTGCAGATCTGCTCCGACGACGAGCTCGTCGTGTCGCACGCCCTCCGTCTGCTCACGAAGGAGGCGCGGACGTTCGCCACCGTCCGGTGGGTGCAGCGCGGCTTCCGGGGCCCGCTGGGTCGCGACCGCACGCCCCGCAACCTCATGGGTCAGGTCGACGGCACGGCGAACCCCCGACCGGCCGACCACGACGCGCTCGTGTGGCGCAGCCCCACGACCACGCCCGACGGGCCCCGCTGGCTCGACGGCGGGACGACCATGGTCGTGCGCCGCATCCGCATGGAGCTCGACACGTGGGACGAGATCGACCGGACCGCGCGGGAGCGCACGATCGGCCGTCGGCTGGACGACGGCCGGCCGCTCACGGGCGGCCGTCTCGAGGACGACCCCGACCTCGACGCGGTCGACGCCAACGGGCTGGAGGTCATCGACCCGTTCGCCCACGTCCGGCGGGCCAGGACGGACGACCGGCGCCAGCGCATCCTGCGTCGCCCCTACAACTACGACGACCCGCCGCCACCCGGTGAGCTGACCGACGCCGGCCTCGTCTTCGTGTCCTTCCAGGCCGACCTGGAGCGGCAGTTCGTGCCCCTCCAGCGCCGGCTCGCCGAGCTCGACCTGCTCAACCAGTGGACCACCCCGATCGGCTCGGCCGTGTTCGCGGTGCTGCCCGGCGCGCGCCGCGGCGAGCAGCTCGGCCAGTCCCTCCTCACCTGACCTCCTGACCTGCGAAGGACCCCCATGACCTCCACCTCCGACGCCCGACCGGGCGTCTGGGCCCAGCTCAAGCCGCTCGTGCTGCGCCTGCACTTCTACGCCGGCGTCCTCGTGGCCCCGTTCATCCTCGTCGCCGCCGTGACCGGGCTGGTCTACACCGCGGCACCGCAGATCGAGCGCGCCGTCTACGCCCACGAGCTCACCGTCGAGCCCCGAGGCGCCCAGCTACCGCTCTCGGAGCAGTTCGCCGTCGCCCGCGAGGCGCACCCCGACGGCACGCTCGTCGAGATCCGACCGCCGGCCACCCCGGACAGCAGCACGCGGGTCGTGTTCACCGACGCCGACGTGCCCGAGAACTCCTACCGTGCCGTCATGGTCGACCCCTACACCGGCGAGGTGCTCGGGCAGGAGCGACAGTACGGTCAGTGGCTGGGCGTGCGCGCCTGGCTGAACGAGCTGCACAGCAGCCTGCACCTCGGCACGGTCGGGCGCTACTACAGCGAGCTCGCCGCCAGCTGGCTGTGGGTCGTCGTGCTGGGCGGTCTCGCGCTCTGGTTCACGAAGCGACGCACCGACCGTCGGGCACGCCGACTGCTGCTCCCCGACACGGCGGCGACCGGACGGCGGCGCACGCTGTCGTGGCACGCGACGCTCGGCGTCTGGCTCGCCGTCGGCGCGCTCTTCCTGTCCGCCACCGGCCTCACCTGGTCGCGCTACGCCGGCGAGCACGTGGCCGAGGTGCGCACGGCGCTGTCGTGGACCGGCACGACGCTGGCGACGTCGCTCGACGGCGACGCCGAGGCAGCGTCGGGACACGGGGGCCACGGCGGTCACGGCGGGTCCGGCGCGGGCGTCTCCGACGACGTCGTGACCGGTGGCGTCGGCGTCGACGGCGTGCTCGCGGCGGCGCGCGCGGCCGGCCTGCAGGACCCGCTCCTCCTCACCGCGCCGATCGACGACGCGTCGGCGTGGACCGTCGCCGAGAAGAAGCGCAGCGCGCCCACCCGGCTCGACTCGGTGGCCGTGGACCCCCGTGACGGGTCGGTCGTCGACGAGATCCGCTTCGCCGACGAGCCGCTCGCGGCGAAGCTCACCCGCTGGACGATCGACGCCCACGTCGGCGTCCTGTTCGGCCTGCTCAACCAGCTGGTGCTGGCGGCCGTCGCGCTCGGGCTCATCGCCGTGACGCTGCTCGGCTACCGGTCGTGGTGGCAGCGTCGCCCCACCCGGGGCACCGCCCGGGTCGGGCGTGCGCCAGGACGCGGCACGTGGCGACGCCTCTCGCCGGGCGTGCTGGTCAGCGTCGTCCTGGTGACGCTGGCGGTCGGGTGGTTCGTGCCGCTCCTCGGCGTCTCGCTGGCGCTGTTCCTCCTCCTCGACCTGGTCCTCGCGGCCCGGTCCCGTCGGCGTGAGGTCGACGAGGAGGAGCGTCCGCGCGAGGACCTGCCGGTCGGCTGACCAGCCCCGGAGGGGACGCCTCGCCCGTCGTTCCAGGCGGGCGAGGCAAGCCTGGGCTCCGTGAGGAGAGCCTGATCTACGTTGCACGCGATGGAATTCTTGGGAACGATGTGCGTTGTAGAGATCAGAGACCCTGACTGAGAAGGACGTGCACCCATGACCTCGACCACCCACACCGACACCCCCTCGGCCCTCGCGACCACGTCGGAGATCGCGGCCGGCGTCGCCCAGTTCCTCACCCCCGTCGTCCACGACCTCGAGGCCCTCGTCGTCGACGGCAAGCAGGCCCACTGGCACGTGCGCGGCAGCGCCTTCGCCGGCGTCCACGAGACCCTCGACCAGCTCGTCGCCCACGCGCAGGACTACGCCGACACCGCCGCCGAGCGCATCGTCGCCCTGGGCCTGCCGCTGGACTCGCGCCTGGCCACCGTCGCCGCGAAGTCGACGCTCCCCGCGCTGTCCGACGGCTTCCAGCCCTGGCAGACCACGGTCGCGCAGACCGTCGCGCAGATCGACGCCGCGCTGGTCACGATCCGCACCGCGATCACCGGCCTCGACGACATCGACCTGTCGAGCCAGGACGTCGCCATCGAGATCGAGCGCGGTCTGACGAAGGACCGCTGGCTGCTCCAGGCGCACGTCGCCGCCTGATCGCCCAGCCGACCCCACGGGTCGTCGAGCCCGGTCCGCCTCCGCGCGGGCCGGGCTCGACGCGTCTCGTGGACCTTGCGACGGTCTCTCGACCACGGACCGTCGTCACGTCCACGGAACGCGGGGTGGGAGACGGGATCCGCTGTGAGATAGGCAACCCTTGCCTCAGGTGGGCCAGGTAAGCCTATACTCAGTCCATGAGGTCCCACCGTCGCCGCGTCCCGCTGCAGCACGTGCTGCTCGCCGGCTGCGCCGACGACCTCGTGGTGCTGCAGTCGGCGCTCGCGCTGCTGCCGGCCGACGTGTACGGCCAGGTGGTCGTCGAGATCGATCCCGACGTCGAGCTGCCCGTGCTCGACACGCCGGCCCGCGTCACCGTGCACCGCGTCTGGCCCGGCACCGCCGACCGCGCCGTGGCCGCGTGGATCGCGGAGTGGATCCCCGGCGAGCCCGACGCCGCCCGCACCGTGGGCCTGTGGATCAGCGCCGGGTCGAGCGCCCGCAGCGTGCCCGTCGAGCTCGACGTCGTCGCCCAGACCATCTGAGCGGCCCATCCGAGCCTCCCACCTCAGCGCAGGTGCAGTGCCATCCACGTGTCGTCGACGGGTGAGCCGTCGATGAGGAACTCCCCGACGAGGACGCCCTCGACGACGAAGCCGCAGCGCTCGTAGAGCCGCTGGGCGCCCGGGTTCGTGGCGAGCACGCGCAGCGTCACCTTCGCGGCGCCCTCGGCGCGCGCCCGCTCGACGGCGGCCCGCACGAGCGTCTCGCCGATCCCCCGACCCTGCGCCGACGGGTCGACGGCCAGGCCGTCGATGATCCGCACGTGCGCGTGCGTGGCCAGACCGCCCGCCCGGTGGAGCGCCACGTAGCCGACCACCGCGCCGTCCCGCTCCGCCACCAGGAAGCCTCCGGGCCCGCCGTTGCGCTCCCCGAAGAACGCGTCGCGTGCGGGCGGGGGCCCCGGCGACCACCGCGGGCTCCAGGTCGCGAGGTCGAGACCGAGCAGGACGGCGTCGTCGGCGAGCACCGCGGGACGGACGTGGGTCATGCCCCTGATCCTCGCACCGACGACCACTAGCCTGGCGTGGACCGTCCCTGCCGGCCTGCCGCCCCCGCGGTCGACCCGTGACCTCGCTCGTCGCGTCGTTGCTGCCGCCCGAGGTCGTGGTCCACGAGACCCGACGGACCGGTGCGGTCGGTCGCGCGTGGCGGCTCCTCGCCGAGGAGGAACGCCGTGAGGTGCCTGGTGCAGGTGAGCGTCGCCGGGACGACTGGGCCACCGGTCGGCTCCTCGCGCACGCTGCCCTGGCCGAGCTCGGCGAGGACGTGCCGGTCCTGCGGCGCGGGGAGCGGGGCGAGCCGCTGTGGCCGGACGGCGTGGTCGGCAGCATCACGCACTGCGACGACTACGCGGCGTGCGCCGCGGCGCACGCTGCGGACGTCAGCGCGCTCGGGATCGACGTCGAGCCCAGCCTGCCGCTGCCGCCGGGAGTGCTCCAGGTGGTCGCGACGCCGGAGGAGCGTCGTCACCTCGCCGACCTCGCCGACCAGGACGGCTCCGTGCCGTGGGACCGGCTGCTGTTCTGCGGCAAGGAGGCCTGCTACAAGGTCTGGTTCCCCGTGGAACGACGCTGGTTGGGCTTCGAGGACGCCGACGTGCGCCTCGACCCCGACGGGAGCGTCGAGGTCACCCTCGGACCCGTCCACCGAGCCTCCCTCCCTGCCCGTCTGCGGGGACGGTGGGGTGCACGCGACGGTGTCGTGGCGGCGGCGATGCACTGGGGTCCTGCCGCCGACGGGACGAGACCGTGACCCGCCGACGGCCCGCACACCCCGTCGCGGAACATCCGGCCCGCCCTCCGTCGTTGCACCCGGCATGACCACCATCGCCGTGACCGGCGCCACCGGGACCGTCGGCGGGCTCGTCGCCCGCCACCTCGCCGAGGCCGGCGCCGAGGCCCGCCTGCTCGTCCGCGACCCGAGTCGCGCACCCGACCTCGGGCTGCCGGTGTGGCAGTGCGCGTACGACGAGCGGCCCGCGCTCGGGGAGGCGCTGGCCGGCGTCGACGCGCTCTTCTTCGTCTCCGGGCACGAGAGCGCCGACCGGATGGCCGACCACCGCTCCGTCGTCGAGGCCGCCGTCGACGCAGGAGTCGGGCACGTCGTCTACACGTCGTTCGTGGGCGCGTCGGCCGACAGCACGTTCACGCTCGGCCGGGACCACGGCGCCACCGAGGACCTCATCCGCGACGCGGGGCTCGCCTGGACGTTCCTGCGCGACAGCTTCTACGCCGAGGTGTTCCCGCACTTCGCTGACGAGCAGGGCGTGATCCGGGGACCCGCCGGCGAGGGGCGCGTGGCGGCTGTCTCGCAGCGCGACGTCGCCGCCGTGGCCGCCGAGGTGCTGCTCCACCCCGGCGACCACGCGGAGCGGGCCTACGACCTCACCGGTCCCGAGGCGCTGACGCTCGCGGAAATCGCCACGATCCTGACGGAGGTCACCGGCCGCCCGCACCGCTTCCACGACGAGACGCTCGAGGAAGCCCGCGCCAGCCGCGCCCACTACGGCGCGCCCGACTGGCAGGTCGACGCCTGGGTCAGCACCTACACGGCGATCCGCGACGGCGAGCTCGCCACCGTGAGCGACGACGTCCCGCGCCTGCTCGGGCGTCCTGCGCTCTCGCTCGCCGAGGCGCTCTCCGCGGCTCGCTGACGCCTCACGCCGTCGCGTCGGCCAGGACCGCCCGCTCCTCCTCGCGCGTCAGCCTCGCGGCGCGTGGCCGGTCCAGACCCCGCGCACGCTCGTCGGCGAGGACGTCGGCGACCGTCTCCTCGAGCGGGCGGCGGACGAGGCCGGCGGCCTCGGCCCGGTCGGTGTCCATGCGCATCATGCCGCCGTACCCCTCGGGGAGCCAGAGCGGCAGCGAGCGCTCGCCCGACCACGGCCGCACGTCCAGCGCCTCGAGGCGCTCGGGGCCGAGAGGCACCAGGCGTCCAGCGAACCCGACCGTGTCCGCGACCCGGAGCAGCACCTCGCCGAGCGGGAACCCCTCGCCGGCGACGTTCAGGACGCCGGTGACGCCACGCTCGGTGGCGTCCACCACGAACATTGCGACGTCGCGGACGTCGACCACCTGGCACCACGCGGCCGGCGGGTCGGGCACGAGGACGTCGTCCGTGCCGGCGTGGGAGAACCGGGCGGGCCAGTACCCGAACCGGTCCGACGGGTCACCCGGGCCGGCCAGCAGACCGGACCGCAGCACGAGCGGGGCGGGGTGCGCGAGCACGGCCCGCTCGCACGCGACCTTGCCCTCCCCGTACAGCTCGGCGTCCACGACGTCGGTCGTCGCCGGCTCACGGAGCGCGTCGTCCTCGTGCAGCGGTCCCGACAGGTCCGCGTAGACGTTGCCGGTGGACACGAACGTCCAGCGACCCGTCGTCTCCCCGAGCGCGGCCAGGGCCGACCGCACGTGGCCGGGCTGGCGTGCGACGTCGACGACGGCGTCCCACGGCCCCACCACCTCGTCGTACGCGCCAGGACCGTCGCGGTCGGCCCGCACCCAGCGCACGCCGTCGACGACCCCACCGCTCTCGCCACGAGCCAGGCAGGTGACGTCGTGCCCCCGCTCCACCGCGGTCCGCGCGACCTCGCGGCCGAGCCATGCCGTCCCACCGAGCACCAGCCACCGTCCCATGCCCCCACCTGACCAGGCCGTGCGCCGACTCGCCAGAGATGTTCGCCGAGGGCTGACGGCCTAGGCTCAGGACATGGCCTCCATCAGCACCCTCACCGTCACCGGGACCGCCACGACCCGCGAGAAGATCGCGCTGCCCGGCGGCGGCGTGCTCACGGTCAAGCTCGTCTCGCCCGACGGCGAGGTCCTGGCCGCCGCCGCCAGCGTCGCCGGCGACGGGCCCACGCCGTTCGAGCTGTCCGTCGACACCGCCCTCGTCCCCGACGCCGACACCCTGCGTCTCTGGGCGATGCTGCGCACCGACGTCGGCGTGTGGGGCACCCCCGAGCTGGTCACCGTGCGCGAGGAGCTGCAGCTGTCGCGAGTCGACGCCTGATGCCACGGGGTGCCCAGGTCACGCACCTGTCGCGGGAGGAGGTGGCCGCCGCGGACAGTCCCGTGCTCGGACGCATCGCCTCCCTGCTGCGGCCGTACCGCAGGCAGCTGGTGCTCGTCTGCGCCGCCGTCGTGGCGGGCGCCGCGCTGACGTCGGTCATCCCGTTCCTCACCCGCGCCGTCTTCGACCACGCGCTCTTCCCCACCGACGGCGGTCCCGCCGACCTCGGCCTGCTCGGGCGCCTCGTCGGCCTCATGTGCCTCATTCCGCTCGTCACCGCGCTGATCTCCGTCGGGCAGAACTGGCTGACGGCCACGATCGGCAACTCCGCGATGGCCGACCTGCGCAGCCAGCTGTTCGCGCACCTGCAGACGATGGAGCTGGCCTTCTTCACGGCCACGAAGACCGGTGCCATCCAGTCGCGGCTCGCGAACGACGTGGCCGGTGTGCGGACCGTCCTCACCGACACCGCGACGACCATCCTGCAGAACACGGTGACGGTCGTCGCCGCGGTCATCTCGATGGTGCTGCTGTCGTGGCAGCTGACGGTCCTGACCCTGGTGCTCATGCCGGCGTTCATCGCCATCCAGCTGCGGGTCGGTCGACGACGCCAGAAGCTGGCCCGCCGCACGCAGGAGTCGCTGTCGGAGATGACGGCCATCACCGAGGAGTCGCTGAGCGTCTCCGGCATCCTGCTCTCGAAGGTGTTCGGCCGCGCGGAGTCCGAGACCGAGCGCTACCGCGAGGCCAACCGGGAGCAGGCGCGGCTGCAGGTCGCGCAGGCGATGACCGGGCGCACGTTCTTCGCGACGGTCCAGACGTTCTTCGCGATCACGCCCGCGCTCATCTACCTGCTGGCAGGACTGATGATCACGGGCAGCCTGCCCGGCGGGGCCGACACGCTCACCGCCGGGACGCTCGTCGCCTTCACGACCCTGCAGGCCCGGCTCCAGATGCCGCTGCTGCAGCTCATGCGCGTCACCCTCGACGTGCAGACGTCGCTCGCCCTGTTCCGCCGCATCTTCGAGTACCTCGACCTCCGGCCCGCCGTCGTCGAGAAGCCTGGCGCGGTCACCCTGCCCACCGTGCGGGGCGAGGTGGAGATGCGCGGCGTCTGGTTCCGCTACCCCGAGCCGCGCTCGCTCAGCGGTGGCCGCACCGGCGACCGCTTCGGCGACTCGACCGTGCGCATCGACCGGCCGGACGGCGTCGCCGCACCGGTGCCGACCGACGCGTGGGCGCTGCGCGACGTGTCGCTGCGCGTCGAGCCGGGTCAGCTGGCCGCCATCGTCGGGCCGTCGGGGTCGGGCAAGACGACCGCCACCTACCTGGTCCCGCGCTTCTACGACGTCACGCGCGGCGCCGTGCTGATCGACGGGCACGACGTGCGCGACCTGACCCTCGACACGGTCACCGGCGCGGTCGGCATGGTCACCCAGGAGCCGTACCTGTTCCACGGGACGATCCGCGACAACCTCGCCTACGCCCGACCCGACGCGAGCGCCGAGGAGATCGAGCAGGCTGCCCGCGACGCCAACATCCACGACCGGATCCTCAGCTTCGCCGACGGGTACGAGACCGTGACGGGCGAGCGCGGCTACCGGCTGTCGGGCGGTGAGAAGCAGCGTCTCGCGATCGCCCGCGTGCTGCTCGCCGACCCCCGCATCCTCATCCTCGACGAGGCCACGTCGGCCCTCGACACCGAGACCGAGCGGCTCGTCCAGCAGGCGCTGGAACGCGCCCGCGCGAACCGCACGACCATCGCCATCGCCCACCGCCTGTCGACCATCCACGATGCCGACGTGATCTTCGGCGTCGAGGACGGCCGTGTCGTCGAGCAGGGCACCCACGACGAGCTGCTCGCCGCCGGTGGCCTCTACGCCCGTCTGTACGTCGAGCAGTTCCAGTCCGGCCGGGGCCCGCGGCGAGCCGACGAGCGGCGGGCGGACGTCAGCGTCTAGAGCGTCCACGCGGTCGTCGCCCGCCGACCATCCGCCGCCGAGCCGGTCGACACGACGCGTCCGTCCTCGAGTAGACCGAGACTGTGCTCGGCGCCGGCGGCCACAGCGACGACATCACGCCATCGTTCGACGTCGGCATGGTCTGACCTCGCTGCGCCCGCGACGTGCACCCGGCCCCCGGCGTCGAGGCCGAGGACGTGCAGGCTTCCGGCGCTCACCTCGACGATGTCACGCCACGTGGCAACTTCGGTGACACCGCAGCGAACGTCGCCCGTGGCCAGCACTCGTCCCTGGTGGTCCACCGCCACCGTGTGCAGGTAGCCCGCTGACACCGAGCGGACGCCACGCCAGCCGGAGACGTCGCACTGGCCCCGTGTGTCGTTGCCGACCGCGACCACCGTCCCGTCGTACCGCAGCCCGACGGAGTGCCAGTCACCGGCCGCGACGGCGATGACGTCGCGCCACGCGTCGACCTCGCACGCCCTGTCCTCCCACCGACCGGCAGCGAGGACCCGACCGTCGGACGTGACACCGAGAGTGCGTCGCCACCCGGCCGCGACGCCGACCACGTCCTCCCATCCCGCGACGTCGCACTGGCCGTCGCCGTTCCAGCCGGTCGCCACGACCGTGCCGTCGGCGCACAGGCCCACCGTGTGCGACCGGCCCGTGTTGCGGGCTGCGTGGACGTTCCCAGCCGCGACGGCCACGATGCCGCTCCATCCCTCGACGGAGCATTCCTGCGACCCGGGGCGACCTGCGGCCACGACGGTGCCACCTCGTCGCAGACCCACCGAGTGACGACGACCGGCCGCCACCGCAGCGCCGTCCATCCGCGTCAGAGTCCGCCGAGGCCGACGTACTTCGTCTCCAGGTACTCCTCGATGCCCTCGGCGCCGCCCTCGCGGCCGAAGCCGGAGGCCTTGACGCCGCCGAACGGGGCGGCCGGGTTCGAGACGATGCCCTGGTTCAGGCCGACCATGCCGGTCTCGAGGCCCTCGTAGACCTTCACGGCGCGGGCGTAGTCGGTGGTGAAGGCGTAGGCGACGAGACCGTACTCGGTGTCGTTGGCCATGCGGATCGCGTCGTCGTCGTCGGTGAAGGTGAAGACGGGGGCGACCGGGCCGAAGATCTCCTCCGTGGCCACCTTCGCCGACAGCGGCACGTCGGTGAGGACGGTCGGCGGGTAGAACCAGCCGGGACCGTCGGGCACCTGGCCCCCGGTGACGACGGTGGCGCCCTGGTCGACGGCGTCGTCGACGAGCTCGGCGACCTTGTCGCGCTGCTTCTCCTCCACGAGCGGGCCGACCTTGACGTCGTCCTCGAGGCCGGGGCCGATCTTCAGGGCCCCCATCTTCTCGGCGAGCTTCGTCGAGAACTCCTCGGCGACGTCGGCGTGGACGATGAACCGGTTGGCCGCCGTGCACGCCTCGCCGATGTTGCGCATCTTCGCGAGCATCGCGCCCTCGACCGCCGCATCGACGTCGGCGTCGGCGAAGACGAGGAACGGGGCGTTGCCGCCGAGCTCCATCGACACCCGCAGCAGCCCCTCCGCGCTCTGCTCGACGAGGCTGCGGCCGACCTCCGTGGAGCCGGTGAACGTCAGCTTGCGCAGACGGGGGTCCCGGATGATCGGCTCCATCACCTCGCCGGTGCTCTTCGTCGTCACCACGTTGAGGACGCCCTCGGGGACGCCCGACTCCTCCAGCACCTTCGCCAGCCACAGCATGGTGAGCGGAGTGAGGCCGGCGGGCTTCACCACCATCGTGCAGCCGGCGGCGATCGCGGGCGCGATCTTGCGGGTGCCCATGGCGAGCGGGAAGTTCCAGGGGGTGATCATCAGGCACGGACCGACGGGCTGCTTGAGGGTGAGCAGACGGGTCGCGCCGTTCGGGGCCACCGAGTAGCGGCCCGAGACGCGCACGGCCTCCTCGGAGAACCAGCGCAGGAACTCCGCGCCGTAGGTGATCTCGGCCTGGCTCTCGCTGAGCGGCTTGCCCATCTCGAGCGTCATGATCGTGGCGAGCTCGTCGGCACGGTCGACGACGGTCTCGAAGGCGGAGCGCAGGATCTCGCCCCGGTCGCGAGGCGGGACCTTCGCCCAGTCGGGCTGCGCGGCGACGGCGGCGTCGATGGCGGCCTTGCCGTCGTCGACGGTGCCGTTCGCGACCTCCACGAGCGTCGAGCCGTCGGCAGGGTTCTCGACGGCGAAGGTCGCACCGCCGCTCGCGTCCCGCCAGGAGCCGCCGATGAAGAGCTGCGTGGGGACGTCGGGCAGTGCGGAGGAGGTCATGTCCCGAGGCTACGACGGTCGCGGTCGGTCGGCACCCGGTGACCTTGGCCTCGCTGAAAGCAGGGCCTTGGTCCGTGTTCTTTCGTATGTGTGTTCGGTATCATGGGGGCATGTCCAGCACCGCACTCGTCGACCGGCTCGAGGCCGTCGCTGCCGAGCTGCGCACCTACCCGACGACCACCGACGCGTTGCGGCTGCTGCAGGGACTCTCGAACGCGATCGACGCGGAGAAGGTCGCCCTGGTCGCGGAGATGGACGAGCACCGGGACTTCGAGGCCGAGGGCTGCTCGAGCCTGAAGAACTGGCTGCGCGACCAGCTGCACCTCGACGGCAAGCAGGCTTCTCAGCTGGTCCGCTCCGGTCGGACCCTGCGGGACATGCCCGACCTGGCTGACCTCGCTACCGCCGGTGCCGTCTCGCTCGACCATGTCGACGCGTTCGGCTACGCCGCGAAGCACATCGACCCGATGGTCGTGGAACGCTCGATGGACTGGATGCTGCGCCTTGCAGCAGACGCCGAGCCGGTCCAGGTCCGCAAGGCCGTCAAGAAGCTCCGCGAGGTCGCCCACCCCGACGACCTCGACGAGGCCTGGATCAAGGGCATGGACCGCCACGACATCACCCTCACCCCCGTCGGCGACGGCGTCCACCTCACCGGGTTCCTGCCCGCCGACACCGGCGCCAAGTTCCACACCGTCCTGCAGTCACTGTCCGCACCCACATGCGCCGAGGACGAGCGCCCCGTCAGCGTCCGCCGCGTGACAGCGCTGGACACCCTGCTGTCCTCCGTGCTGGCCTCGGGCCTGCCCCAGGACAAGGGCGTGCGCCCACACGTCACGCTCACCGCCGACCTCACCGACCTCGCCGACGACGCGAGCACCGCGACCGCCGAGCTCGCCGGGTTCGGGACCATCGGCCCCGCCCAGCTCCAGCAGATGCTCTGCGATGCCGACCTCACCCCCATCCTCACCGCCGGCAGACACGCCACCCTCGACGTCGGCCGCACCCACCGCACAGTGAGCCAACCGGGCGAAGCCCGGCAGCCGGTCCTCAGCGAGCGCCAGCGAGCTGTGCGCCGAGCGCGAGGAACGAGCGCGAGCCGGCTACCACCACATCGCCTACTGGTCCGAGGGCGCCGCCACCGACCTCGCCAACCTGATCGGTTTGTGTCCCAGACTGGGGGTCCCCCCACACAAGGCGCGTAGCGGTGGGGGAGCACGCGGCAGTCCATCAGGGGTTCTTCACCATCGACCCCCACACCCACCAGACCCACCGCACCCTGCGCACCCGCACCAAGTCCCACCCCCGGCACACCCGCGCCGGCTGACGCCCTACCGCACTCGACGGACCAGTGCGGACTGGTCGAAGACCTCCGGGTGCAGGACCGACGCGAACGCCTCGACACCGTCCACGAGTCGCGGACCGGGTCGCACGACGACCGCGTTGCCGTCGACCGCCCACACCTGGGGGTCCGGGAGCTCCCGCACGACGACCTCGGCCTGCTCGGCGGCGCCGTCGAGGCCGAAGCCGCACGGTGCCACCAGCACCACCTCGGGACGCTCCGCCCGCAGCGCGTCCCAGCCCGACGGACCCGACGGCGTCCCGGCGTGCATACCGACCGGATCGCCGCCGGCCGCCGCCACCTGGTCGGGGATCCAGTGACCTCCGGTGAACAACGGGTCCACCCACTCCACCACCGCCACGCGCGGGCGACGTCGGTCGGCCACCCGGGCCTCGACCTCCGCCAGACGCCCGCGCAGGCCCGCCACCACCGCACGGCCGCAGTCGACGACACCAGCCGCAGCCGCCACCCGCTCCACCGACACGAACACGTCATCCAGCGTGTGGGGATCGAGCGTCACCACGTCGGCACGGCAGCCGAGGTGCGCCAACGCCTCGTCGACCCGGTCGGTCGGCAGCGCGCACACCCGGCACAGGTCCTGGGTCAGCACCAGGTCGGGGTCGACGTCGGCGAGAGCACCCTCGTCGAGCGTGTACAGGTCGACACCGTCGGCCCGACGCGCGCGGACGTAGGAGTCGATCTCCGCCGGCGTCCACCCGCTGGTGTCCGCGCCCGTCACCACCACCCGGTGCTCCGACCGCGCCGCCACCGGCTCGTCGCACTCGAAGGTCACGGCCACCAGTCGGTCCTGCAGGCCCAGGGCGTAGACGATCTCCGTCGCCGACGGCAGCAGCGACGCGATCCGTCGCGCCGTCACGGGGCCGTCGCTCGCGGGCACGTCAGTCGCTGGACCGTCGTTCACTGGGGGCGACGCGGACGACGACGCGGGTACCGCGGCAGCTGGCGCACCCGCACCACCACGAACACGGCGATGACGAGCAGCACCGCCAGGATCACCAGCTTCTGGAACGTGTCGGCGTAGGGCTCGACCTGCTCCCAGTTCTCGCCCAGCCGGTAGCCGGCGACCACGAAGATGCTGTTCCAGATCAGGCTGCCCGCCGTGGTCAGGGTCAGGAACAGGCCGAACGACATCCGCTCCACGCCGGCGGGCAGGGAGATCAGGCTGCGGAAGATCGGCACCATCCGACCGAAGAAGATCGCCTTCGTGCCGTGCTTCGCGAACCACGCCTCCGTCCGCTCGAGGTCGCTGACCTTCAGCAGCGGCACCTTCTCGAACACCCACACCGTCCGCTCACGGCCGTACGCGCGGCCCAGCCAGTACAGGATCGCCGCGCCGATGACCGAGCCCGCCGTGGTCGCGAACAGGGCGCCCGCGAGGCTGAACGTGCCCTGCGCGGCAGCGAAGCCCGCCAGCGGCAGGATGATCTCGCTCGGGATCGGGGGAAAGATGTTGTCGGCGCCGACCGCGAGGGCGACACCGAACAGGCCCAGCTTCTCCATCAGGTCGACCGTCAGACCAGCCAGACCGCTGTCCGGACCCGTCGAGCTGGCGGACTGCACGAGAGCGGACGTCACGGCTGCGCTGATCACCAGGCGAGGGTACCTGCGCGCACCCGAGCCGGGGCCGACGTGGCGCCGGGGCTACCGTCGCAGTATGCGATCTCGGGTCACACGCAGCGCCACCGTGCTCGCCGCGTCGCTCCTCCTGCTCACCGCCTGCACCGGCGGTCACGACGGGGACGGCGACGCGACGGCGACGTTCCGCACGCCGTCGCGCGCGATCGACGTCGTGGCCGGCCACACGCCCGCGCAGAACGCCGTGGGCACCTCGCGGCGGTTGTTCGAGCGGTCGGCGGTGGCGGTCGTGTCGGCCCGCAGCGCCCGGTCGCAGCAACGGTCCGTGAAGGTCGCCGAACGACTCGGCGTCCCGATGCTGCTGGTCGGACCCACCACGCGCGGTGAGCTCGACCGTCTCGGCGTGCGTACGACGCTCGCCGTCGGGCCGAAGGACGCCGACTGGCCCGACCTGCCCGGACGTCGTCTCGTCGGCGACGACCAGGCCGACGTCGACCGCGCCGTGGCCCGCGTGCCCCGCACCTCGTCTGACGGGCGAGACGTGGTCGTGCTCGTCCACGCCCCGCGCACCGACCTCGCCTCCGTCGGCACCGCCCGGGCTGCGGGCGCGACCGTCGTCGGCGTGAAGGGCGGCGACCCGCGCGCGGACCGTCGGGCGATCCGTGCCCTGCGTGAGCAGCCCGAGGCACCCGTGGTCGGCGTCGGGAGGATGTTCCGGCGCGGGCTGGGCTACGAGGTCACCGCGGTGCGCCGCGACCTGACCCAGCCCGGGGGCGGTCTGCTGGTGTTCCCCGGGCGCCACGTGGTCGCCCTGTACGGCCACCCCGGAACCCCCTCGCTCGGGCTGCTCGGCGAGCAGGACACCACGGCCACGGTGCGCCGCGCCGCCCGACTGGCGCAGCAGTACCAGAAGCTGTCGGACCAGCCCGTGGTGCCGGCGCTGGAGATCATCGCGACCGTCGCCTCCTCCTCGGCGGGCGACGACGGCGACTACTCGGCAGAGAGCAGCGTCGCCGACCTGGAGCCGCTCGTGGAGGCCGCCGAGAAGGCCGGCCAGTACGTGGTCATCGACCTGCAACCGGGTCGGACCGACTTCCTCACGCAGGCCAAGCGCTACCGCTCGCTGCTGGAGCACCCGCACGTCGGGCTCGCGCTCGACCCCGAGTGGCGACTTGCGCGTGACCAGAAGCACCTCGCACAGATCGGGTCGGTCCGGGCCTCCGAGGTCAACGCCGTCGCCGACTGGCTGGCCGAGCTGACCCGCGAGCGTCGGCTGCCCCAGAAGCTGTTCGTGCTCCACCAGTTCTCGACGTCGATGATCCGCGACCGCAGCACGCTCGACGTCGGCCACCCGGAGCTCTCGACAGTGGTCCACGTCGACGGCCAGGGCACGCCGGGGGCGAAGACCGGCACCTGGAACACGATCCGTCAGGGCTCCCCGCAGGGCGTCCACTGGGGCTGGAAGAACTTTCTCGACGAGGACGAGCCCATGCTCACCGTGCCGCAGACCTGGCGCGACGTGCATCCACGGCCGGACCTCGTGACGTACCAGTGACGGCGAGGCCGCCGTTCAGCACTCCGGGACGCCGCCCGAACAGATCGACGGGTCGGCACCGCCCCCGGCCACCCGGGTCAGCAGCGCCCTGAAGGTCTCGGCCTCGGCGTCGGACAGACCGCCCAGGACGGTCCGCTCGACCTCCTCGATCCGTCGGGAGGTCTCCCGCAGGACCTGCTCGCCCTCGGGCAGGAGCACCACGCGGCGCGCGCGCCGGTCAGCGGGATCGGGTCGGCGCTCCACGAGGGCAGCACGTTCGAGGTCGTCGACGAGGTAGGTCATGACCGTGCGGTCGATGCCGAGGTCGGAGGCGATCATCGCCTGGTTGCTGCACACCTCGGACCCCGCCACTGACAGCACCTGGAACCCGCGGGCGCCGCCCGGGAGGTCGGCGACCACGTCGTGCGCCGCCTCGAGGTAGCGCCGCAGGACCGCCGCGAGCGCCTGGCCGAGGTCGGCACGGCTCGGGGCGGGGCGGGTCGGGCTCACGAGGCCAGGGTACCGGGCGTCGGGTGGTCGTGACGACGATCACCCGTCACGATCATCTTTTATGTATATGATCTGTGTGGCAGACTATCACTTGACCCAGGAGTACCCATGAGCACGATCTTCCGGCTGGACTCCAGCATCCGCACCGACGGCTCGACCAGCCGCGCCGTGGCCGACACGCTCGAGAAGGCGATCGTCGAGTCCGAGGGCGACGACACGACGGTCGTGCGCCGCGACGTCGGCACCCGTCCCCTCCCCGGCGACGCATGGGCCGCGTCGGCCTTCGCCGGCTTCGTGCCCGAGGAGACGTGGACGGAGGAGCAGCGTGCCGCGCGCGCCCTGGCCGCGGAGCTCGCCGACGAGGTGGCCGCCGCCGACGCCCTGATCATCTCCGCGCCGCTGTACAACTTCGGCGTCGCCGCCCACCTCAAGCTGTGGATCGACACGGTCATCACGGACCCGCGCTTCGCGCCCGGCACGGAGACCGTGAAGGGACGTCCGGCCTTCCTGGTGGTGGCGAAGGGCGGCGGGTACGGCCCCGGCACGCCGCGCGAGGGCTGGGACCACGCGACCGCCTACCTGCGTCGCATCCTGGAGGACGTGTGGGGCTTGGACCTCGACGTGATCGAGACCGAGCTGACCCTGGCGGACGTCACGCCGCAGATGGCAGAGCTGCGCGACCTCGCCCGCGCGCAGCTGGCAGAGTCCCACGAGGCCGCGCGGTCGGCCGGGCGGTCGGTGACCCTCAAGCTGCGTCCCGTGGCCTGAGCTCGGAGGCGACGCGCGACCCTCCCGCCGTCCTACCCTGACGGCATGGACCGGACGCGCGTCGCCGTCAGCACCGGCTTCCTGCTCCAGGGCTTCACGTTCGCCGCGCTCGTCACCCAGACGCCGCGCCTGCAGGACCGGTTCGACCTCGGCGAGGGCGACGTGACCGCGCTGCTGGTGCTGGTCGCCGTCGTGGCGGGGTTCGGCAGCGTGCTCGCGGGCGTCCTGGCCACCCGCCGCTCGAGCGGGTCGGCCCTGACGACGTCGCTGGTGGGCATCGGCGCGGGGGCTGCCCTGGTCGGCTGGGCGCCCTCGTACCCGCTGCTCGTCGCCGCCTTCGCCGTCTACGGCGTCGCGCTCGGCGGGGTGGACGCGACGATGAACATGCAGGGCGTGCGGGTCGAGGCACTGCGGGGTCGCAGCGTGATGACCGGGTTCCACGCGTGCTGGAGCATCGGCGGCATCGTCGGCGCCGGGTACGCCGCCCTCGGGCTGCCCTTGGACGCTGGACTGTCGGTCGCCGCCGTCGTGGTCGTCGCGCTCGCCGTGGCATCGGCCCGGCACCTGGCTCCGGATGCGCCGGGGTCGCAGGTCGACGACCTCGCGGCAGCCGCGACGATCCCCGTCCCCTGGCGGCCGGTGCTGGTCTTCGGGCTGGTGATCTGCCTGTTCTACGCGGCCGACACCGGTACCGGCTCGTGGAGCGCGGTGTACCTCCGGCAGGCGCTCGGCGCGGCGAGCTGGCTGGTCCCGCTCGGGTACGCGGCGTACCAGGTCGGTGCCCTGGTCTCGCGACTCCTCGGCGACCAGCTCGTGCGCAGGGTGGGTGCATCCCGGGTGGTCGCGGGCGGTGCGTTCCTCGGTGTCGTCGGCTTCGCCGTCGTGCTGGCCGCGCCGGTCGCGGTGCTCGCCGTGCCCGGCTTCCTCGTCGCCGGCCTCGGGATCGCAGTCATCGCCCCGCTCGCGTTCGCTGCCGTCGGCGCCGCCGTCCCCCCGGAGGCCGCCGACGCGGCCATCGCCCGCATGAACATCGCCAACTACGTGGGCGCGATCCTCGGTGGAGCGGTGATCGGTGCCGTCGCACAGGGCGGCTGGCTGCGGGTGGCGTTCCTCGTGCCGCTCGTGCTGGTCGCGCCGATCCTGCTGCTGTCGCGCGCGTTCGACGGTCCGAGGGCGACCCGCGTCGGCTGACCGGACCGCGCACGGGCCGGCCGGGGGTCAGGGACCCGCCCGGCCGGCTCGGACTCGCCTCAGCTGCACATCGTCGTGCGGACGTACATCTGCTCGCCCCAGTACTTCGCCTTCGTGGTCTTGAAGTAGATCCCGGCGGCGGTGTCGTTGTAGCGCTGCTCGTAGTGCAGGTGAGCAGGGAAGCTGCCCCCGGTCTTGCCGACCCGGCCGATGCCATGGGTCGCCAGGATCTTCTGACCCTTCACGACGGAGATGACGCTGAGGTGCGCGTAGCGGGTGGACCACCCGTTCGCGTGATAGACGTCGACCATCTTGCCGTAGCCGCCGGGCCCCGTGCCCGCGAAGGTGACGACACCGCCGTTGCTGGCCTGGACCGGCTTGCCGAGGTCGCTGTCTCCACCGGACGGCAGGTTGAAGTCGATGGCGTTCAGCGGGTCGTGGTTCTTCCGGGTCTCGCCGCGCCACTCCTGACCGCAGGGGAACGGGACCTCGAGCGCGGGTCGTTCGGCGGCGGCGGTCGACGCTCCCGCCGCAGTCGCCGAGGACTCGGCTGCTCCCGCCGTTCCGGCCGTGCTGGACACGGCGGTGCCGGCACAGAGGGCGATCGCTGCCAGGGTCGAGGTGAGTGCTGATCGTCGGTTCATGAGGTGCTCCTGCCGTCCAGGGGCTCGCGGGTCGAGCCGTCGCTCCACGAGCCTGTTCCTCGGCACTGCGAACCTGCTGCGACGTCGGTGCGAACGTCTCGCAGCGGTGACGGCGGTGGGCCGCACCTGGCCCGTGCGACAGTGTCGGCGTGCAGCCCACCGTCGCGTCGCTCTGGCGCTACCCGGTCAAGTCCTGCCGCGGGGAGTCGCTCGAGCGGGTCGAGGTGGAGCCGTGGGGCGTCGCGCAGGATCGACGGTGGATGGTCGTCGACCCGGCCGGGACGATGGTCACCGCGCGGGAGCTGAACCGCCTGCTGGTGGTGCACCCGACGCTCACCGCGAGCGGGCTGCGGCTCACGGCCCCCGGTGCGCCGGGGGTCGACGTGCCGGTCCCGGACCCGGCGGGGCAGGTGCCGATCTCGATCTGGTCGTCCCGGCTCACGGCGGCTGACGCCGGCGACGACGCCGCGGCGTGGTTGAGCGAGGTGCTGGGCCGTGACGTGCGGCTGGTCCACCTGGACGACCCCCGACGCCGGCCGACGAGCCCGACGTACTCCGCGCCGGACGACCGCGTGAGCCTGGCCGACGGGTACCCGCTGCTCCTCACCACCGTGGCGTCGGCCGAGGCCGTCTCGGCGGAGGCCGAGTCGCCGGTGCCGATGCACCGCTACCGGCCGAACCTGGTCGTCGACGGGACGGAACCGTGGGCCGAGGACACGTGGCGGCGGTTCCGGGTCGGCGACGTCACGTTCCGCGTGGTCAAGGGCTGCGCCCGGTGCGTCATGACCACGATGGAGCCCGACCACGACGCCGGCAGCGTCGCGCGCGGTCCCGAACCGACCCGCACCCTCGCCCGCCTGCGTCGCTTCGGCAAGGGCGTCTGGTTCGGCGTCAACGTCATCCCCGACCACCCGCTCCCGACCGGCGCGACGATCGCCGTCGGCGAGCCGGTCGAGGTGCTCGAGGCCGCCGAGCCCGGCACTGCGCCGATCGGCTCGTAGCTCACGCCGGGACGAGCTGGTGCAGTGCGGCGCGGGTCGCGGCGACGTCGCCCAGCCGGTCAGGAGCGAGACCGTCAGCCAGGCGCTGCAGACGGACGAGGGACTCGACGGGGATGGGTGCTCGGTGACGGGACGCGGCGCGCGCGAGGATCGCGACGGCCTCGAGCTTCTCGCCGCCGATCACCAGGTCGTCGATCGTGAGTGAGTCGTCGCGGCCGAGGAAGGGCCGGACGACCGGTTCCAGGATCACGAGCAGCTCGTCGACGTCGGTCATCTGAACAGGCTAGCCATCGATGCGCCCGTCATCCAGGGGAAGATCCACACGCCCATGCGGCGTGTTCTTGACGACACCCCGGCCACCGACCGGATAGGCCGTGGAGAACCGCCACCGTCCGTCCACGTCGCGGCGCAGACGAACGACCACGCGCACGTCGTCGAGGTCGGCACTGAACCTCAGACGATCGCCCTCGTCCGACACCACGGCGCTCTCGGGTGCTCGCATGACCTGCTCTATTCGTGAGCGCAGGTCCGTCCCCCAGCGTTCCGGGAACTCGGTCTTGTCCCGCCGGCCGACGCCCCACGCGTGACCGCCTGCGTCCTCATTGTTCGGGTCACCCGAGATGACGTGAACCTCGTCCGAGGGAGTGAGGGCCGGTAGCTCCGACGGTCGCAGGGGCAAGGGGCTGCCGTCGGCCAGCCGGATCGCGAAGGTGTCGTCGTCCACCCGTGAACCGTACGAACAGACTCCGACACGCCGAAGCCCGTCGTGCACAGGCCGCGGACGCTCCGGGCGGGGTCAGCCGCCGTAGAACTCGCCGGCCGCCGCACCCGGGGGAGCCTCGGCCTCGCGGGCCATGGGGGTGAAGCGGGAGTAGTGGCCCTGGAAGCTGACGGCGACCTTGTTGACGGGACCCGAACGGTTCTTGGCGACGATGATGTCGGCCTCGCCGGGGCGCTCGGACTCGCCGCCGCCGGTCGCGTCGGGGCGGTTGATGAGGAAGACCATGTCGGCGTCCTGCTCGATCGAGCCCGACTCGCGCAGGTCCGACAGCTGCGGCGTCTTGTCGGTGCGCTGCTCCGAGCCTCGGTTCAGCTGGCTGATCGCCACCACCGGGACGTTGATCTCCTTGGCCAGCAGCTTGATCTGACGGCTGAACTCCGAGACCTCCACCTGGCGGTTCTCGACCTTCTTGCCCGACGTCATCAGCTGCAGGTAGTCGATGACGATGAGGCCCAGCTTGCCCTCGGCCGCCTTCTGGATGCGGCGGGCCTTCGAGCGGATCTCGGGCATGGTCATGTTCGGCGAGTCGTCGATCGTGATGGGCGCCGACTGCACGCGCGGCATGACCCGGCTGACCGAGTCCCAGTCGCGGTCGGTCATGCCGCCGCCGCGCATGTGGTGGATCGCGACCTTCGCCTCGGCCGACAGCAGACGCATGGCGATCTCCGCGCCCGACATCTCCAGGCTGAAGATGGCCGACGGGATGCCGTTCTTGATCGACGCCGCGCGGCAGAAGTCGAGACCGAGGGTGCTCTTGCCGACGCCCGGCCGGGCCGCGACGACGATCATCTGGCCGCCGCGGAAGCCGGTGGTGAGCTTGTCGAGGTCGGGGAAGCCGGACTCCAGACCGGCCATGTCGCCGTCGCGGGACTGGATGTCGTCGATCTCCTGGATGGTCTGCGCCATCAGCTCGGAGATGACCTTGTAGTCGTCGGTGCCGCTGCTGCCGTCGACGTCGAGCACCTCGGCCTGGGCGCGGTCGACGACCTCGCTGATCTCGCCGGTCTCGGCCCAGCCGTAGCCGGCGATCTTCTGACCCACCTCGATGAGCCGGCGCAGGATGGCCTTCTCGCGCACGATCTCGGCGTAGTAGTCGACGTTCGACGCGATCGGGACGCCCGCCACGAGGGTGTGCAGGTAGGGGGCGCCGCCCACCTTCGCGAGCTCGCCGCGCCGCTGCAGCTCGGCGGCGACCGTGATCGCGTCAGCCGGCTCGCCGCGCTGTGCGAGGTCGACGATGGTCTCGAAGATGGCCTCGTGCGCAGGTCGGTAGAAGTCGCGCCCCTCCAGGAGGTCGTTCGCCGGGTCGATCGCCTGCTTGCTGAGGAGCATGGCCCCCAGCACGCTCTGCTCGGCCGGGAGGTCCTGCGGCGGGACGCGTCCGGCGGGGACGTCGTCCTCGGGCTCGGGCCCTCTGGCGTGCAGATCTGCGACAGTCACGCAGCAGCCTTCCTCTCTCGACCCACCCCACGGTAGGTCGACCTTCCGACACGATCGCGCAGCCTCCCCGGTGGGGAGGTCCCTCGTCCTGCGCGACAGCCGACGCGTCACACTAGGGGGCCGGTGGGGGCTGACGAAAGCCCGCCACGCACAGCCCGTGTGGACAAGGCTGGGGAGAATGTGGAAATCGCCGGAAAGCCTGTGCACAGTCCGTGGACGGCCTTGTGGAGAACCGGGGGATCTGGACGTGAAAACCGCCTCTGACCTGCGGCGATGCCGTACACACAGTGTGGACCCACATTACGTGGACGTCATCCTCCGGCCATCTGCTGGTCGCATCGACATGTCGACAGCGGCGGTGAATTTCCGGTGAAATCCACAGCCAGACGCAGAAACCTGTTCACCTGGGGCGCCGCCGACCGCCAGATCGTCGCCGTCGCGGTGCCGGCCTTCTTCGCCCTCGTCAGCGAGCCCCTGATGCTGCTCGCCGACACCGCGATCGTCGGGCGCCTCGGGGTGGCCGAGCTGGGCGGTCTGGCCGTCGCGTCGAGCGTGCTCCTCACCGTCGTCGGCCTCTGCGTGTTCCTCGCCTACGGCAGCACCGCGACGGTCGCTCGGCTGCACGGGGCCGGTCGCGAACGCGCGGCGTTCGACGGTGCGACCGGCGGGCTGTGGCTCGCGGCCGGGCTGGGCGCGGTGCTCGGAGGGCTGCTCGCCGCCGCGAGCGGACCCCTGGCCGGTGTGCTGGGCAGCTCGCCGGAGGTCGAGGGGCACGCGACGACCTACCTCCTCGTCTCGGCACCGGCGGTGCCCGCCATGCTGCTCGTGCTCGCGGCCACCGGCGCGCTGCGCGGCGTGCTGGACCTGCGCACCCCGCTCGTCGTCACCGTCGTCGCGAACGTGCTCAACGTGGTGCTCAACCTGCTGCTCGTGCACGGCGCGGGGCTGGGCGTGGCCGGGTCCGCCGCCGGCACGGCGATCGCCCAGTGGGTCGCGGCGCTCTGGCTCGTCACCGTGGTGCTCCGGCGGGCCCGCGCGGCCGGGTCGTCCGGACGTCCCGACGTGGCGGGGGTCGTGAGCGCTGCGCGTGACGGCGTCCCGCTCCTCGCCCGGACCGCGACCCTGCGCGCCGCGCTGCTCCTCGGCACGGCGGTGGCCGCCACCTTCGGCGACGCACCGCTCGCGGCGCACCAGATCGCGACGTCGCTCGTGACCTTCCTGGCCTTCGCGATGGACGCGATCGCCATCGCGGGGCAGACCCTCACCGGACGCACGCTGGGGTCGGGCGACGCCGAGGGCACACGGGTGCTCACCCGCCGGATGATCACGTGGGGCGTCGGCACGGGTCTGGTCGCGGGACTGCTGCTCGTCGCCGTGACGCCGATCGCCGGATCGTGGTTCACCTCCGACGAGCAGGTCCACGCCGCACTCGTCCCGGCGCTCCTGGTGGTGGCCGCCATCCAGCCCGTCTCCGGTGTCGTGTTCGTGCTCGACGGCGTCCTGATCGGGGCGGGCGACGGCGTCTACCTCGCGTGGGCCGGCCTCGTCGTGCTGGCCGCCTACGCCCCGCTGGCCCTCCTGGCCGGCTCGCTCGGCGCCGGACTCGCCTGGCTCTGGCTCGCCTACGGCGGGTTCCAGCTCGCCCGCCTGGTCACGCTCTGGCTGCGGCAGCGCGGCACCCGGTGGATGGTGCTCGGCGCCTGACCGTCAGCGCCGCCAGTACCCGGACACGTCGAGGCAGTCGCGCGGGACGGCCCGGTCGGCACGCCAGTGCGTCCGGACGTCACGGGCCGCGGTCGACTCCCCGGCCATCCACGCGTAGACCTCCCCGGACGGCCAGGTGAGGTCACGGACCGCGTCGAGCAGGAGCGTCGTCGTCCCGGGCTCCGCACCGGCGGGGCGGTGCAGCCAGGTCACCTCGACGCCGTCGCGCACCGCGAGGTCCTGCTCGTCCTGCGGTCCGGAGACCTCGACGACGACCTGCGCGGGCACGCCCGCCGGCAGCTCCTCGAGGAAGCGACCGATCGCCGGCAGTGCCGTCTCGTCGCCGGCCAGCACGAACGCGTCGACGTCGTGCGGGAACGCCTGGCCGACGGTCGGTCCGGCGATCCACGCGAGGTCGCCCGGCCGGACCCGCTCCGCCCAGCCCGCCGCCTGCCCGTGGCCGTGCCGCACGAAGTCGAGGGCGACCTCGTCGGGGGTCGCCCGACGTGGCGTGTAGTCCTTGCCGAGCGGGCGCACACCCTCCGTCGTGTAGTCGAGACCGTCGGGACGCTGCCGCGGCAGCACCGGACGGTCGACGTCGGGAGCGGGCACGAAGACCTTGACGTGGTCGTCGAAGCCCGGCGAGGCGAAGGCGGGCAGCGTCGCCCCGTCGAGGCTGCGCTCGCCGAGGGCCGGCCCCGCGAGCGTCAGCCGACGCATGCCCGGCGTCACGTCCTCGACGCGCACGACCTCCAGCTCGCGCAGCACCGCCACGTGGGTCGTCGTCGTTCGTCGCAGCTTCGGCACGCGGACACCCTAGACCGGCTCAGTCGCCGGTCCGGAAGCCGACTGTCGCCCACCGCGGCTGCTCGAACGACGCGGCTCCGACGTTGACCACCCCCGGCCGGACGGCCAGGACCGTGGGCGTGACGGCGAGCGGGACGACGACGGCCTCGCGGCGCAACGCCGTCTCGAGCCGGACCGTGGCCGCCGTCCGGGCCCGGGCGCTGCGAGCGTCGCGCACGGCGTCCCAGGGCGCGGCGGGTGAGGCGACTCCCGTCACGTTCGCCGGTGACGTGACGGGGAGGAACCGGTCGCGTGCACCGTCCGGAGCGAGGAGCGACGGACCCCAGCTGAAGGTCAGGAGGTCGAAGTCGAGCGGCACCAGCACCTGGGCGGCGAAGTCGTCGGGCGGGACGGTGCGCAGCCGCACCTCCACCCCGGCCTCGGCCAGCTGCGACCGGATCGCGCGGGCGCGGGTCGCCAGCGCCTCGCTGCCACCGGCCACCGGCAGGGACAGACGGAGCGGACGTGCCTCGGTGTAGCCGGCCTGGGCGAGCAGCCGTCGAGCGCGGTCGACGTCGCGCCTCGTGGGACGGGCCACGGCGTCGTAGCCGCGCTGCCCGGGCAGCAGGAGGAGGCTGTCGGCCGTGCGCGGCTCGGCACCCAGCGGTTCGGCCACGGCGCGCGCGAGGGCGTCGCGGTCGAGGGCCAGGGCGACGGCCCGGCGCACCGCGACGTCGCGCAGCGGTCCACGGCCCGCGTTCATCGACAGGTGCGACCACTGCGAGCCCGACGTCCGCTGCAGCTGGGACGCGGCGACGTCACGGTCGGTGTCGAGGGTCGCGACGTCGAGCTCGCCGGCGGCGTAGGCGTCGGCCTGCACCGACGGCTCCGCCACGCGCCACACGATGCGCCGCAGCCGCGGCGGGTCGCCCCACCAGCGGGGGTTGGGCTCCTGGGTGATGGTGCCGGTGTCCTCGTCGAGCTCGCGGGTCACGAAGGGGCCGTTCGACGGCAACGGCCGCTCGCGGAAGCCGCGGTCGAAGGCGCGGGGGCTCGACGCGATCCGCGCGGGCAGCCGTGGCGAGACGAACAGGGGCCAGTCGCCCCGCCGTTCGGCGAAGCGCACCGTGTACCCGAACCGGTCGCGACCGGGGCGGACGTCGGCGATCGCGTCCCACCCGTCGCTGCTGGCGACGGCGTACCGCTCGTCGGTGCCGCGCAGGGCCCGCCAGGTGGCGACCATGTCGGCGGCCGTGACCGGGGTGCCGTCGTCCCACACGGCCTCGGGGTTCAGCCGGACGGCGACGGTGAGCGGGTCGTCGCCGACGACCTCCACGCTGCGGGCGTGGTCAGGGTCGACCTCCCAGCCGCCGTCCTCGGTGATCCGCACGACCTGCCCGATCGTCGGGCCCACGAGCCGCTCGACGTCGGTGCCGACGGCGTCGGCGTGCAGCGGGTTGAAGGTGACGGGCAGCGACCCGAGACCGATCCGCAGCGTGCCGCCGCGCCGGACGTCGGACGTGTCGGCGCGCACCCAGGCGGTGGTCCCGTCGCGCGCCTCGGCCGACGCGGACGGCCGGGGTCGGGCGTCGCGGTCGGACCCGCCGGTGCACCCGGCCAGCACGAGGGCGAGCAGGAGCGGCAGGAGCAGGGCGGTGCGCGGGGGACGGGGCACGGGAACCTCGGGGGAACGGGGTCTCGGGACGGGTGAACGACGACGGGGCCCGGCCCGGCAGTGCCGGACCGAGCCCCGTCGCAGGACCTACTTGGAGGCGACCACGTTGAGGCGGACCTGGGCGGTCACCTCGGGGTGGACGCGGACGGTGACCGTGTGGGCACCGAGCGCCTTGATCGGGTTGCCGACCTCGATGCGACGCTTGTCGACCGAGCCGCCGGCCGCCTCGAGGGCGGTGGCGATGTCGGAGACGGTGACGGCGCCGAACAGGCGGCCGCCCTCGCCGGCGCGGACCGCGACGTTGACCGGCTCGGCCTCGAGACGACCCTTGATCTGACGGGCCTCCTCGAGGTCGTGCACGGCGCGCGCGTCGCGGGCGGCCTTGATGGACTCGACCTGCTTGGCCGCACCCTTGCTCCAGCGGATCGCGTAGTTGCGCGGGAGCAGGAAGTTGCGTCCGTAGCCGTCCTTGACCTCGACGATGTCGCCGGGCTCTCCGAGGTTGCTGACCTCGTGCGTCAGGATGAGCTTCATCGGTGGATCAGTCCCTCTCTCAGCGTCCGCTGGACGTGTAGGGCAGGAGCGCCATCTCGCGGGCGTTCTTGATCGCCTTGGCGATCTGACGCTGCTCCTGGACGGAGACACCCGTCACCCGACGCGCGCGGATCTTGCCGCGGTCGGAGATGAACTTGCGCAGGAGCGCGGTGTCCTTGTAGTCGATGGTGGTGACGCCGGCGGCCGCGAGCGGGTTGCTCTTCTTCTTCGGCTTCCGGACAACTGGCTTGGCCATGGTTCTCCTTGAACGGTGTATCTAAAGAACGGGGTGCGCTGGATCAGAAGGGGGGCTCGTCGGCGGCCGCGCCGCCGCCCCAGGCGTCGTTCCCACCCTGCGGTGCGGACTGCGGCTGCGACCAGGGGTTGGCGTTCCCGCCACCGGCGTTGCCGCCGCCCTGTCCTGCGCCGTAGCTGCCGCCACCGCCGCCGAAACCACCGCCGCCGCCACCGAAGTCGCCGCCACCGCCACCGCCGCCACCGCGCGAGGCCTTGGTGACCTTCGCGGTGGCGAAGCGCAGCGACGCTCCGACCTCGTAGACGTTCATCTCCACGCTGGTGCCGCGTCCGCCGTCCTGGCGCTCGTACTGCCGGACGTTGAGGGCGCCGTGCACGATGACGTGCTGGCCCTTCTGGAGCGACTCGGCGACGTTCTCGGCCATCTGGCGCCACACGGAGCAGCGGATGAACAGCGGGTTGCCGTCCTTCCACTCGTTCGACTGACGGTCGAAGGACCGCGGCGTCGAGGCGACGGTGAAGTTCGCGACCGCCGCGCCGGACGGGGTGAACTTCAGCTCGGGGTCGTCGGTGATGTTGCCGACGACGGTGATGACGGTCTCGCCTGCCATGGGACCAGCCTTTCGATGGTGGCTGTGGTTGCCGTGGGTGGGATTCGATCCAGTGGATGCTGTACCAGTGAACCCCGGGGTGCGGACAGTGACCGGGTCACCGTCCACAGGGAGCTCGGGTGAGCCCTTACTTCGCGTCGGGTCGGGTGACCTTCGTGCGGACGACGGACTCGTTGAGCCCGAGCTGACGGTCGAGCTCCTTGACCGTGTCCGGCGTGGCGGTCAGGTCGATGACGGCGTAGATGCCCTCGTTCTTCTTGTTGATCTCGTATGCGAGGCGGCGCTTGCCCCACACGTCGACGTTCTCGACGCTGCCTCCGTCGTTCTTCACGACGTTGAGGTAGGTGTCGAGGCTCGGGGCGACGGTGCGCTCGTCGAGCTCGGGGTCGAGGATGACCATGACTTCGTAGTGACGCAACGACAAGGTGCGTCCTCCTTCGGTCTGAACGGCTACGGACGGTCCGCAGCAGGAGGTGTGCCCGGATCGGGCAACCACGGAAGTCTAGCGGTGCCCACGATGCCGGGCCAAATCGCGGGGGCGCGACCGCGCGGGGGCTAGCGTGTCAGGGTGCAGGACGCCCTCCCCGTCGACGTCGAGCCGGTCGACCTCGAGATCGTCGGCCTGGTCGTGTCGCCGCGGCACCGCTACGACGGTCGGCCCTCCGACGGTCCGCGTCCGGCGATGGGCTCCGACCGGCAGACGTCGGTGGACGTGCGGGCGCACAAGGGGCTGGTCGGCGACCGCTACTTCGGCACCCGGCACCGGTTCGCGGCAGTGACGTTCCTGGCGGTCGAGGAGATCGCGGGGGTCGGCGCGACCCTCGAGGCACCGGGGCTCGACCCGTTCCTGGCGCGCCGCAACGTGCTGACGCGCGGGCTCGACGTCGAGTCGCTCGTGCACAGCGAGTTCACGGTCGAGCAAGGGGGCCGCAGCCTCACGTTCCGTTCGCTCACCCGGGCGAACCCGTGCGCGTGGATGGACGTGGTGCTCGCTCCCGGGGCCCACCAGGCGATGCGAGGCCACGCCGGCATCCGCAGCGAGCCGCTCGACGACGGGGTGCTGTCGGTGGGTCCTGCCCGGCTGGTGGCGGTGCGTCACCTGAGCCCGGGCGACGCCGCGCAGATGCGGCGCGAGGCGCTCGCGGCGGCGCGTCGTCAGGCCTGAGGGGAGCCCGACCGGACGCGTCCCTCGTCGTCCACGACGTGCCCCTCGGCCTGCAGGAGCGGGGTGGCCGCCTCACGGTGCTGGCGGTAGAGCCGGCCGTTCGTGGGCAGGACGCGCCACCACGGCAGTCCCGGGACGCGACGCAGCACGTTCGCGACCGCCTGGCCCGCGCCCGGGTGCCCCGCCTCGAGCGCCACCTCGCCGTAGGTCATCAGGTCGCCCGGTCGCAGGGCGGCCACCACGTCGGCGACCCGCTGCTGGAACGGCGTGAGCCGGTCCGGGGGGTCGGCGTGCCCGCCACCGGGCAGCGGCATCGTGGAGGTGTCGGCACCCATGTCACCAGTGAACCCCACGCGTGTCGTGGGCGCAGCGTCGTGCGTGCCGCCGCGTCAGCGTGACCGGCGGCGGTCCGGTCGGTCCTCGAGGCCCCGTGCCAGAGCCGCCAGCGCGGTGTCGAGCTCGACGTCGCTCACGCCGCCGAAGCCGACGACGAGTCCGGTGAGGGTGGAGCCGCGTGTGTAGTCGGCGAGCAGGGGCACGTCGAAGCCCGCTGCTCGGGCCGCGTCGTGCGCCGCGAGCGCGCGGGCGGCCGGGAGGAGCCAGGTGGAGTACATGCCCGCGCTCGGACCGGCGGGCGCCGCGTGCGGGGCGAGCACGTCGGCGACGCGAGGTGCGCGTTCGGCGTACACCCGGCGGGCGGAGCGGACGACGCGGTCGACGTACCCGTCGCGCAGCATCGACAGGAAGGCCCGTTGGACCGGCCACGAGACGCCCTCGTGCCGGACCGCGCGAGCCGCACGGACGGCGTCGAGCAGGTGCGGTGGCGGCACGAGCCAGCCGAGGCGCAGGCTGGGCGACACCGACTTCGAGGCGGTGCCGAGGTACGCGACGCGGGTGCGGTCGAGCGACGCGAGCGCGGGGACGGGCGCGACGTCGTAGCGGAACTCGGAGTCGTAGTCGTCCTCGACGACCACGACGCCTCGGCCGGTCGCCTCCGCGAGCAGCGCCACCCGGTCGGCCGCGGGCAGCACGTGCCCGAGCGGGTGCTGGTGGGCGGGGGTCACGTAGGTCGCGACGACGTCCGGCGGCACGACCGGGGTCCCGCGGGCGGGCACGTCGACCACGGCTCGCCCCGAGGCCCGCACGGTGGCGACCGCCGCCCGGTAGCCGGGGTCCTCGACCGCGACGGGACCACCGGGCAGCACCTCCAGCAGGGCGCGCAGGCCGTCGGTGGTGCCCTGCGTGACGACCACCTCGTCGGGGTCGCAGTCCACACCGCGCAGCCGGCCGAGACGTTCGGCGAGCGCGGCGCGCAGCGCGGGGCTCCCGCAGGGGTCGTCGTAGCCGGCGGGCGGGACGGCGGCGGCCACGTCGCGCCAGGCCCGCCGCCACCCCGCACGGTGGCGCGGGTCGATCCAGGGCGTGCCGGTGTCGAGGCGCACCAGGGGAGGCGCCGGGTCGGGAGTCGCGACGGGCCGCGGCGGAGCCGCAGGCGCCGGGACCGTGGCGGAGCCCGACACGAAGGTGCCCGACCCGTGGCGCGCCTCGAGCCAGCCCTCGGCGACGAGCTGGTCGTACGCCTGCGTGACCACCGCGCGGGAGACCTGGAGCTCCAGAGCCAGCGCCCGGCTCGCGGGCAGCCGCGTGCCCCGGCGGAGCGCGCCGGTGCCGACGAGGCGTCGGACGCCGGCGGCGAGCTGCGTCGCCAGCGGGACGTCGCTCGTCCGGTCGAGGCGGAGCGGCAGGGTCGGCGACGAAGTGGTCTGCACGTCTTGCACGATAGTGGACCTGGACGACAGTCCACTCGCCCTCACAGGCTGGGACCATGACCAGCACCGACGTCTCGCCGCTCTCACCCACCGCCCGCACGACCCTCGGGCGCTCGCGCGAGCGGGGAATCACCGACCGGGCCGCGCTGCACGCGATCCTGCGCGAGGCCCTCGTCGCGCACCTGGGCGTCGACGTCGGCGACCACCCCGTCGTGCTGCCGGTCGCGATCGCCGTCGACCTCGACGGCCCCGACGCGGACGGCACGCTCTACGTGCACGGCTCGGTGGCCGCGCGGTGGCTGACCCGGTCGGACCGGCGGACGGTGTGCGTCACGGCGACGCTGCTCGACGGGCTGGTCGTGGCGCGCTCCGGCTTCCACCACTCGATGAACTACCGCTCCGCCGTGGTCGTCGGGGAGGCCCGGATCGTCGACGACCCACGGGAGAAGGCGCACGCCCTCGACCTGACCGTCGACCACGTCGTGCCCGGCCGCTCGGCGACCCTGCGGCCGCCCACCCGCAAGGAGGTCGCCGCGACCGCCGTGCTGGCCGTCCCGCTGCGCGAGGCGTCGGTGAAGGTGCGCGCCGGCGACCCGGTGGACGACGACGTCGACGTCGAGGCCGGCACGTGGGCGGGCGTCGTGCCTCTGTCGATGGTCGCGGGGAGCCCGGTGTCGGCGGCGGGCTCGCACGAGGTCGTGCCGGCCGACGTCGTGAGCCGGGCCGCGCACCTGGGGGCCTGAGCGCGCCGACGGCGCGCGAAGCACGGTTTTCTCAGGCCAGCACGGCTTGCTCTCCGTGCTTACCTGAGGAAACCGTGCCCGGCGGAGATTCCCAGGTCGACCTGGGAATCTCCGCTGCGGGTCAGAGGTCGCTGGAGACGTCCCAGATGTTGACGCCCTCGACCGTGCCGGCGAGCTCGTCGATGCGGGCGAGCTCCTCGTCGGTGAAGTCGGTCTTCGCGGCGGCGGCGAGGTTCTCGTCGAGCTGCTCGGTCGAGGAGGCGCCGATGAGCGCCGACGTGACGCCGCCCGGCCGCAGCACCCACGAGATGGCCAGCTGGGCGAGGGACTGGCCCCGCTCCTCGGCGACCTCGTTCAGACCGCGCAGCCGCTCGACGAGGTCGGGGGTGACGACGTCGTCGGTGAACGACCCGCGCTCGCCGGAACGCTCCGCCGGCTCGTCGCCGAGGTACTTCGACGTCAGCAGACCCTGGGCGAGCGGTGTGAACCCGATGGATCCCAGACCGTGCTCGTCAAGCACCGAGAGCAGGCTGGTGCCTCCACCCGAGCCGGTGGTCCCGCCGAAGCCGGCCGGACGGGCGTTGGCGCCCTCCTCGATCCAGCGGTTCACGATCGAGTACGACGGCTGGTGGATGACCAACGGCGTGCCGAGCTCCTTCGCCACCGCCACCGCCTCGGCCGTCCGCTCCGGCGAGTACGACGAGATGCCGACGTACAGCGCCTTGCCCTGGCGCACCGCGGTGTCGAGCGCGCCGATCGTCTCCGCCACCGGCGTGCCGGGGTCGGTGCGGTGGGAGTAGAAGATGTCGACGTAGTCGACGCTCATCCGCTCCAGCGACGCCTCGAGGCTGCTCAGCAGGTACTTGCGCGAGCCGAGCTTCCCGTACGGGCCCGGCCACATGTCCCAGCCGGCCTTGCTCGAGAGCACCAGCTCGTCGCGGTAGGGCTTGAAGTCGGTGCGCATCATCCGCCCGAAGTTCTCCTCCGCGGAGCCGTACGGCGGGCCGTAGTTGTTCGCGAGGTCGAAGTGCGTGACACCGCGGTCGAACGCGTGCCGCAGGATCTCGCGCTGCGTCGCGAAAGGCCGGTCGTCGCCGAAGTTCCACCACAGGCCCAGCGAGATCGGCGGCAGCAGCAGCCCGCTGTCGCCCACCCGCCGGTACTCCAGGTGCTGGTAGCGGTCCTCGGCCGCGACGTACGGACGGTGGGTCTCGGGCACGGCGTCGGCCCAGTAGCGCTCCTCGGTCATGGTCCCGACGCTAGCGACCACCCGTGGACCTCGCCCCTCGACGCTCCCCACTGGACCGCCGGGACCGCGCTGCGCGGGGCCCGTGGTGGAACACGCTCCATCCCGACGTGACGAAACGCCCGCGACCCGTCACCCTAGGGGCATGCGAACGGTCGTCGGCGTGGTGCTCGGGGCGTGTGCCCTCGGCATCGTCACGGCTGCGGCGCTCGGCACGGCGCCGTTCCTCGTCACGCCGACGCCCTGGGTCGTCGGGCTGATCGGCGTGGCGATGCTGGCCGTCGTCGCCCAGCCGAGCGCGGCACCGTCGGCGCGCCGGATGGCGAAGGTGCTGACCGTGGTCGGCTCCGTCGGAGCCGTCGTCGCGTGGGCCGCCTACCTGCGCGGGTTCAGCGACGAGAACGGTCTGCGGGGGTGGCCCGACGCGCTCGACTCGATGATCGACCTCGGCTCGTCCACCGCCGCCCTGGCCCTCGCCGCGCTGCTCGTCGTCGCCGGCTCGGCCAGCGCACGACGTCAGCCGCCCGAGCTCGACGAGGCACCCGTCAGCGCAGACGCGTGACCTCGACGCTCACGAACAGCTCCGACGCACCCGGCGTCGAGTAGATGCCGCGCAGCGGCGGACAGTCCGCGTAGCCGCGACCTCGGGCGACGAGCACGTGCCGCTCGCCGGGCACGACCGCGTTCGTCGGGTCGAACCCGCGCCAGTCGCCGTCCCAGTACTCCACCCAGGCGTGCGACTCGCCCTCGACCGTCTCGCCGACGACCGGCTCGGCCGACGGGTGCAGGTAGCCCGACACGTACCGGGCGGGGATCCCCACCCGGCGCAACGCGCCGAGCGTCGCGTGCGCGACGTCCTGGCACACCCCCGCGCCGGCCTCCCACGCCTCCGCCGCCGTCGTCGACACCTGCGTGACGCCCGGCAGGTAGCGCAGGTGGTCGTGGACCAGGCCGAACACGCCCACGGCGTACTCGCCCGGCGTCTCGGAGGAGGCCTGCAGCCCGTCGAGCCGCGACGCCAGGTCGTCGTGGGGACGCACCCACGAGTCCAGCACCAGGAACTCGCACCACTCGTCGGCCACCGCCGCGAGGTCGGCCCAGCCCACCGGGGCGACGTCGACCGGGTGCGGCGTGCTCTCCACCGTCGACGTGGCGACCACCGTCAGCGCGTCGTGCGGCTCGTGCACCTCGAACGCCGTGACGACCGTGCCCCAGTAGTCGCGGTACTCCTGCGACCACGCCGTCGGCGACACCTCCACCCGCGACCGCAGGACCACCTGGTCCGACGTCGTCAGCGGGGTCATCCGCGCCTCGTTGTACGACGCCACCGCGCCCTCGGCGTACGTGAAGCCGGTCGTGTGCCGCACGCGCAGCTGCATGGGTCGCGCCGACCCGCTCTGCCACTGCGACGCCGACCCCTGGCCCTGCACCTGTCCCTGCATGCTCACAGCGAGACCCCTCCCGTCCACGCGTGCGTGTCCGAGTGCGAGAAGTACCGCGCGCCGACCGCCTCGCTCGCTGCCGCGCACGTGCGCTGCAGCCGCTCCATCTCGATCGGCATCGCCTCGACGATCTCCGCGAGCGGCCGATACTCCAGCTCCGTGCGCGCCCGACCCAGCAGCCGCTGCGCCTCGTCACCGAATCCCGAGCGCTGACCGCGCGCCTCCAGACGGCTCAGCGCCCGCTCGGCCTCCATCAACGCCGAGACCACCGACCGCGGGAACCACCGGTCCAGCAGCAGGAACTCCGCCGCCTGACGGTCGCCCTCCAGACCCCGGTACGCGCGGATGAACGCCTCGTACGCCCCGCACGCCCGCAGCGTCGTCGGCCAGGCCACCTGGGTGTCCGAGGCCAACGCGGCCGTCGACAGCAGCCGCGCCGTCATGTCGACCCGCTCGATGCTGCGGCCCAGCACGAAGAAGTTCCAGCCCTCGTCGCGCGGCATCGTCCCGTCGGCGATGCCGTTGACCATCGCCGTCCGGTTCCGCACCCACGCGAACATGTCCGGCGGACGCTTCGTCCGCGCCGACGGCAGGCCCCGCCACATCGTGTTGATCGACGCCCAGATGTCCGTCGACAACGTCTCCCGCGCGCCGCGCGCACCCTCGCGCGCCGCGGTGATCGCCGACGCGATCGACCCCGGCGAGTCGACGTTGTGCGCCAGCAGGTCGAGGATGGTCCACCGGTTGACCGCACCCGCGTGGTCCTCCACGCCCATCACCGACAGGAGCTGCTGGCACGACGCCGCCTCGTCGATCGCCGGGTCCTCCACCAGCACCTGCAGCTGGACGTCGAGGATCCGCGCGGTGTCATCGGCGCGCTCGAGGTAGCGGCCGATCCAGAACAACGACTCCGCGATCCGGCTCAGCATCCGGCCGCCACCTCTCGCTGGGGGTCATCGGCGCGCTCGAGGTAGCGGCCGATCCAGAACAACGACTCCGCGATCCGGCTCAGCATCAGAGGTCGCCCCCGTCCTCGGTCAGCACCGACGGCGCGGCCGTCCGCAGGGTCTTGGCCTTCTCCGGGCCGTCGGCGTCCTCGTCGACCGCGTCCTTCGGGTCGGCCGGGGTGGACGGGTCGGCCAGCACCCACGTGTCCTTCGACCCGCCGCCCCGGGAGGAGTTCACGATCAGCTCGCCCTCGGGCAGCGCCACCCGGGTCAGGCCACCCGGCAGCACGTACACGTCGTCGCCGTCGTTCACCGCGAACGGCCGCAAGTCGACGTGCCGGGGCCGGATGCCCTGCTCCACGAGGGTCGGCACGGTGGAGAGGGAGACGACCGGCTGCGCGATCCAGGCCCGCGGGTCGGCGTCGATCTTCACCCGCAGCTCGTCGAGCTCCTCGCGCGACGCCGCCGGCCCGATGACGATGCCCTTGCCGCCTGAGCCGTCCACGGGTTTGAGGACGAGCTCGTCCAGGCGGTCGAGCACCTCCTCGCGCTGGTCGGCGTCGCCCAGGCGCCACGTGTCGACGTTGCGCAGCACCGGCTCCTCGCCGAGGTAGTAGCGGATCAGGTCCGGCACGTAGGTGTAGATGAGCTTGTCGTCGGCCACGCCGTTGCCGACGGCGTTCGCGATGGTCACGTTGCCGGCCCGCGCCGCGTTGACCAGGCCCGGCACGCCCAGCACCGACTCCGGGAAGAACTGCATCGGGTCGAGGAACTCGTCGTCGATACGCCGGTAGATCACGTGCACCGGCTCCAGCCCACGCGTCGTGCGCATCGAGACCCGACCCTGCTGGCACACCAGATCCCGACCCTCGACCAGCTCGACGCCCATCGTCCGGGCCAGCAGCGTGTGCTCGAAGTAGGCGGAGTTGTAGACGCCCGGCGTCAGCACGACGACGTTCGGGTCGCTCACGCCCGACGGCGCCGCGGCCCGCAGCGCCGCGAGGAGGTTGCGCGAGTACTGCTGCACCGGACGGATGCGGTGGTCGGCGAACACCTCCGGCAGCGCCGCGGACATCGCCGGCCGGTTCGTCATGACGTAGGAGACGCCGGACGGCACGCGGCAGTTGTCCTCCAGCACCCGGAAGTCGCCCTGCCCGTCACGGATCAGGTCGATGCCGGAGATGTGCACGCGCACCCCGTTCGGCGGCTCGATGCCGGCGACGACGCGGTGGTAGTGCGGCGACGTCAGCACCGTCTCGCGCGGCACGACCCCGTCGGTGAACACCTCGCCCGGTCCGTACACGTCGGCCAGGAACGCCTCGAGGGCCTTGACACGCTGGCGCACCCCGGTGTCGACGTCGGTCCAGTCCCGCGCCTCGATGATGCGGGGCACGATGTCGAGCGGGAAGGGGCGCTCCTCGCCCCCGACGCCGAACGTGACGCCCTGGTCGAGATAGGCCGACGCGAGCGACTCGGCCCGAGCCCGGATCTCGTCGTTGCCCATCCGGGTGAACGCCGCGTGCACCTGCGCGTACTCGGTCCTCAGGGTGGAGCCGTCGAACATCTCGTCGAACCCGGCCACAGGTCCGTAGCCGTCGAAGAGGTGCGCGTCGCTCACGGGGGCCACCCTAGGGAGGAGAGGTGTCGATCATGTTTCGTCACCTGTCTAGCGGAGACCCGCTCGGCCTGCACCCCAGAGCCACCCCGCCGGTTGGCCACGGCGCGCGCTTCCTCCTAGGGTCGAGCCATGAGCGACGACGGGGAGCGGGCCGACCAGGACGAGGCGTCCAAGCCCGGGATCAAGGACCGGATCGCGGGCTGGCACCCCGTGCTCGCCCACGTCATCCGCACCCTCGACCACTACGGCGCGCACCGGGGCAACCTCGCCGCCGGCGGCGCCACCTACTTCGGCTTCCTCAGCTTCTTCCCGCTGCTCGCCGTCTCGTTCGCGGTCGTGAGCCAGCTGTCCGAGATCTACCCCGACGCCCAGCAGGACTTCGTGAAAGCGCTCAGCGGGGTGCTTCCGGGCATCGTGTCCGTCGACCCGCAGCCGGGTCGCATCGCGCTGACGGAGATCGCCTCCAACGCTCCGGCGATCTACACCGTCGGCCTGCTCACTGCGCTCTACTCGGGCCTCAACTGGGTCAGCGGGCTGCGCGACGGGCTCAACCAGATGCTCGACCTGCCCACCTCCGAGACCGGCAACCTCGTGAAGGCCAAGGGCACCGACCTGGTCACGCTCGTGGTGCTGGGCTTCATCCTGCTCCTCTCGGTGTCCGTCGGCGGACTGCCCGTCGCCCTGGGCTCCTTCCTGCTCGACCTCGTCGGCCTGTCGGGACCGGTCGGCACCGTCCTGCTCACGCTGCTCTCGGTGGTCGTCGGCGTGGCCGTCAGCACCGTGCTGTTCTGGGCGATCTTCCGTCTGCTGCCGAAGCCCGACCTGCCCGAGAACGCGTTGTGGCGAGGCGCCCTCTTCGCAGCGATCGGGTTCGAGCTCATCAAGCAGTTCGCGAGCCTCGTGCTGCGCGGCGCCAGCTCCGTGCCGGTCGCGTCGCTCGCGATCGCGCTGACCCTGGTGGTCTGGATCTACTTCTTCTCCCGGCTCGTGATGTACGGCATCTCCTGGGCGTGCACCGACGAGTCCACGTTGGCCGAGCTCGCCGCGCTGGAGGACGCCGAGGAGGACGCGCAGGACGCGCGCGGTGACGACGACCTCGAGGAGGAGCCGGTCGACGTCGGGTACGTACGCCCGCTCGTCGTGGGTCTCGGACTCGGGACGCTGCTCGGTGCGGTGCTGGGCCGCTCCACCCGCGACGACTGAGGGCTCCTAGGCTGCCCCCATGAGCAGCCACGGGTCGCACCCCCGCCCCACGGCCCGCACCCTGTCGGCCGAGGAGACCCGCGCGCTCCAGGTGGTGCGGCGGCGCACCACCGCCATCTGCTTCTTCGTCGTCGCCATCCACGGTGTCGTCGGACTCGTCGTGGTGGCCGACGTCATCGCCCGCCAGGGTCGGCAGAGCGGGGCCGTCGTCCTCGTCGTCATGTCGACGTTCCTGGCCATCGGCATCAGCGTCGCCGTGCGGGCGATCCTGGCGGCCCAGCCGGTGTTCTCGTGGCCGTGGGTCCTGCTCTCGCTCGTGCCGTCCGCGGCCGGTCTCGTCTGGGTGCTCTGACCTTCACCGACGCGACACACGCGCTTCACCCCCCGATGTCGGGCGTGGCGGATACTCTGGCCGTGGAAAGGGTCCGCCCATGGCCGAGCACGTCCTGGTCCTGAACGCCAGCTACGAGCCGCTGCAACGCGTGTCCCTGCGGCACGCCATCAAGATGCTGGTGCGCGAGGTGGCGGTCATCGAGGAGGAGGCCGAGGGCACCTTCGGTCCGTTCCCCAAGCCCAAGGTCCTGCGGCTCGTGCGCTACGTGGTCACCCGGTGGCGGCACCGCCGCGGCCACCTGTGCACCAAGTCGGCCGTCAAGGCCCGCGACCAGATGTGCGCCTACTGCGGCGGCCGCGCCGAGACCGTCGACCACGTGCTGCCCCGCAGCCGCGGCGGCGCGCTCACCTGGGAGAACGCCGTCGCGGCGTGTCTGCGGTGCAACCACCGCAAGGCCGACCGCACGCCCGCCGAGGCCGGCATGACGCTGCTCATCACCCCGGCCGCTCCGCCGCCGGGGTTCCTCGTCGGCTGACCCGCTCGCGGTGCGGGCGCCGTGGGGTCCGTCGGCCTACGATGGACCGCACACGGAAGAGGTGACGATGACCGAGCGGCGGGCCCTGGGCGCCGGTGACGTGCTCGACGGCCGGTACGTGCTGCAGGACCTCGTCACGGAGAAGCTCGGGTCGTCCACGTGGCGCGCGCACGACCGCGTGCTCGCGCGCAACGTCGGCATCGAGATGGTCCCGAGCGACGACCCGCGCGCCGACAACTTCCTCGAGGCGGCACGGCAGTCCACGTCGGTCACCGACCCGCGGTTCCTGCGCGTGCTCGACCTCGTCGAGTCCGACCACGACCACCACGTCATCGTCCGCGAGTGGGCGCGGGCGTTCCCGCTCGACCAGCTGCTGCGCCAGTCGCCGCTGCCCAACCGGCGGGCCGCGACCGTCGTCGCCGAGGTCGCCGAGGCGCTCGCGCACGCCCACGAGAAGAACCTGTTCCACCGCCGCCTGACCCCGCACCACGTGCTCCTCAAGCAGACCGGCGCGGTGCGCATCGTCGGCCTCGGCGTCGCGACGGCCCTGGCGCCGGCCGGCCACCAGGACACCTTCGAGGACCTGCGCGCGTACGAGCAGATGGACGTCGAGGCGCTCGGCAAGCTGCTCTACGCCTGCCTCGTGGCCCGGTGGCCCGGCGTCGGCGTCGACGGGCTGCGCGCCGCACCGGCCGAGGGCGGCAAGCTGCTGCGACCCCGCCAGGTGCGCGCCGGCGTCTCGCGCGACGTCGACGCCGTGGTCGACCGGATCCTGGGCCGGCCGCCGCTGAACCACCGCACGCCGCTGCGCACGGCCGCCGACATCGGTCGTGCCCTGCGGCTCACCGGCGAGGACGAGGCCGACGTCGACGACCCGAGCCCGCTGCACATCTCCTCGCCCGACCTGCTGCGCCTCGACCCCGTGATCGTGCCCGAGGGGCCGCCGCCGGGCCTCGAGCCGCCTCGACGTCGTCCCAAGGCGTTCGAGCCCGCCCCGCCCACCACCTTCGAGCGGAGCGTGCACCGCGCGAGGCGCGCCACGGCCGGCGGCGACCGCAAGCTCGTCCTGGCCGGTGTCGCGCTCACGCTCGCCGTCGTCGGGCTCCTGGCGTTCGCGGTCGGTCGGTTCACCGGCGAGGACCGCCGACCGCCGACCGCGACGGCCGTCAGCGAGGAGGCACCGGCACGCACGCTGCGGATCGCGTCCGTGCGCGACCTCGACCCGCAGGGCCAGGACGGACAGGAGAACCCCGAGGACGTGGGGCTCGCCGTCGACGGCGACCCCGAGACGGGCTGGCGCACCAGCACCTACTACCGACGTCCCGACCTCGGCGGCCTGAAGGACGGGGTGGGTCTCGTGGTCGACCTCGGTGGGCCGCGCGAGGTCGACTCGATGCGGATCCTCCTCGGCGGCTCCGGCACCGCGCTCACGGTGTACGCGACCAGCCCCGGCGGCGAGGTCCCGGGCAGCCTGCGCGACCTGCGGCGCATCGCGACGCTCGACGACGCGGGCACCGACGTCACCGTCACCTTCCCCGCGAACACCATCACCCGGCGCGTCGTGGTGTGGCTGACGGCGCTGCCCCAGGTGGGCGCCGGCGAGTACCAGGGCGAGATCCGGGAGATCGGCCTCAAGGGCCGGCGCTGAGTCCTCGGGCCGGTCGCCCGGGGCGGCCGACGCTCTGGTCGGGCGGCGGAATGATCCCCACCTAGACTGCGTTGAGCAGAGCAAGACCGTCTACGAGAAGGCACCCATGAGCACTGAGTCGTCCGCCAATGACGTCCGCAACCTGATCATCATCGGCTCCGGTCCGTCGGGCTACACCGCAGCCGTCTACGCGGCCCGCGCGAACCTCGCCCCGCTCGTCTTCGAGGGCTCGGTCACCGCCGGCGGTGCACTGATGACCACGACCGAGGTCGAGAACTTCCCCGGGTTCCCCGAGGGCATCATGGGCCCGGCGCTGATGGACAACTTCCGCGCGCAGGCCGAGCGCTTCGGCGCCGAGCTGGTCGCCGACGACGTCACGTCCGTCGACCTCACCGGCGAGATCAAGTCGGTCTCGCTCGCCGACGGCAGCACCTACCGCGCCCACGCGGTCGTGCTGGCCATGGGCTCGGGCTACCGCAAGCTCGGCGTCGCCCGCGAGGACGAGCTGTCGGGCCACGGCGTGAGCTGGTGCGCCACGTGCGACGGCTTCTTCTTCCGTGAGCAGAACATCGTCGTCGTCGGCGGTGGCGACTCGGCCGTCGAGGAGGCCACGTTCCTCACCCGCTTCGCCTCGAAGGTGACGCTCGTGCACCGCCGCGACGAGCTGCGCGCCTCCAAGATCATGCAGGACCGCGCGATCGCCAACGAGAAGATCGAGTTCGCCTGGAACTCGGAGGTGGCGGAGCTGCACGGCGACGGTCGTCTGGAGAAGGTGACGCTGCGCGACACCGTCACGGGCGAGACCCGCGACCTCGACGCGACCGGCCTGTTCATCGCGATCGGTCACGACCCGCGCTCGGAGCTGCTCACCGGCCAGGTCGACCTCGACGACGAGGGCTACGTGCTCGTCCAGCAGGGCAGCACGGCCACCAACCTGTCCGGCGTCTTCGCCGCCGGCGACCTCGTCGATCACACCTACCGCCAGGCGATCACCGCGGCCGGCACCGGCTGTGCCGCCGCGCTCGACGCGGAGCGCTTCCTCGCCGACCGCGAGCAGGCCGGTCAGCCCGCACCCGACGTCGCCATGGCCCAGTGGGCCGAGTGACCCGCACCCCTACGACCCCCATCCGCTGAAGGAGAACCCCATGCCCGAGATCACCGCCGTCACCGACGCCGACTTCGCCGAGAAGGTCCTGCAGGCCGACGGCCCCGTGCTCGTCGACTTCTGGGCCAGCTGGTGCGGCCCGTGCCGTCAGCTCGCCCCGATCCTCGAGGAGATCGCGTCGGAGAAGGGTGAGGCGCTCACCATCGTCAAGATGGACGCGGACGCCAACCCGAAGACGCCCAGCGACTACCGCGTCACCGGTCTGCCCACCATGAACCTCTACTACAAGGGCGAGGTCGTGAAGTCGATCGTCGGCGTCCGCCCGAAGTCGGCCATCCTCAACGAGTTGTCTGAATATGCGTGAACCCGAAGGCGCCTAGCGTCTGAGCGGTTCAGGCAGGTCGAGTGGTCTCACCGGCGAAGCCGTCCCCGCATGGAGCCGCCGCACTGAGGGCGTAGCCGCGGGGGAGATCGAAACCTGGCAAGCGTCGAAGCCCCGGTGCGGTGCACCGGGGCTTCGTCGTACCCCCCGGCCGCGGGCGGCGGAGGTTAGCTGACAAAACGATCTAACGCTTTATCGACATATCGATTACTGACTCCGCGGCGGGTCCATCAGTCGCACGATCCGCTCCAGGTCGTCGATCGTCGCGAACTCCACGGTGATCTTGCCCTTGGCCTTGCCGAGGTCGACCTTGACCCGGGTGTCGTACCGCTCGGAGAGCCGCGCGGCGAGGTCGGCGAGCCGGGGGGCGGAGACCGTGCGCCCGGGCGTGCGCGAGCGTGACGTGGCCGGCTCGCCGGTGTCGCCGAACTTCACGATCTCCTCGAGCGCTCGCACGGAGATGCCCTCGGCGACCACCCGCGCGGCCAGCCTGTCCTGCACCTCGGGGTGCGACACGGAGAGCAGGGCCCGCGCGTGCCCTGCGGACAGCACGCCGGCCGCGACCCTGCGCTGGACCGCCGGCGGCAGCTTCATGAGGCGCAGCGTGTTGGTGACCTGGGGCCGCGAGCGACCGATGCGGTCCGCGAGCTCCTCCTGCGTGCAGCCGAAGTCGTCGAGCAGCTGCTGGTAGGCCGCTGCCTCCTCGAGCGGGTTGAGCTGGGAGCGGTGCAGGTTCTCCAGCAGCGCGTCGCGCAGGAGGTCCTCGTCGGTCGTGTCACGGACGATCGCGCCGATCGTCTCGAGCCCGGCCGACCGCGAGGCGCGCCACCGGCGCTCCCCCATGATGAGCTCGTAGGCACCCGGTGACGTCTCACGGACGACGACGGGCTGCAGCAGCCCGACCTCGCGGATCGAGTGCACGAGCTCGGCCATGTCCTGCTCGTCGAAGACCTGCCGCGGCTGGCGGGGGTTGGGGACGACCGCGTCGAGCGGCAGCTCGGCGAACCGAGCACCCTGGACCTCCTTCAGCCCGGACTCCTGCGCCTCGGCGGGCGTCGACGGGATGAGTGACTCGAGCCCTCGGCCGAGTCCACGACGTGGTGCCATCAGGCGCCCCTCTCGCTGGTGGTCGGGTCGGACGTCCCCGCCTGGGCGATCTCCCGGGCGGCCTCGAGGTAGGAGAGCGCACCCGACGAACCGGGGTCGTAGGTGAGGACGGACTGCTGGTAGCTCGGTGCCTCGGAGATCCGCACGGACCGCGGGATCGCGGTGGCCAGGACCTTTGGACCGAAGTGGCTGCGCACCTGCTCGGCCACGCCGGCCGAGAGGCGGGTCCGTGCGTCGAACATGGTCAGCAGGATCGTGGTGATCTCGAGGTCCTGGTTGAGGTGCGCGCGGACCAGCTCGATGTTGCGCACGAGCTGGCCCAGACCCTCGAGGGCGTAGTACTCGCACTGGATCGGGATGAGGACCTCGCGCGCGGCGACCAGGGCGTTCACGGTGAGCAGCCCGAGGGAGGGCGGGCAGTCGATGACCACGTAGTCGATCCGGTCGCCCGCACGCTCACGCTCCTCCAGGTGGGCTGCGAGCGCCTTCTTCAGACGCGTCTCGCGTGCCACCAGCGAGACGAGCTCGATCTCCGCGCCGGCCAGGTCGATGGTCGCGGGCAGGACGGTGATACCCGGCAGCTGCGGAGCGGAGCGCACCAGCTGGGAGACGGGCACGTCCTCCACCAGCGCCTCGTAGACACCGGGCGTCCCCTCGGTGTGCGCGATGTCGAGCGCCGTGGACGCGTTGCCTTGGGGGTCGAGGTCCACCACCAGGATCCGCAGGCCCTTCTGGGCCAGGGCAGCGGCGACGTTCACGGCCGTGGTCGTCTTGCCGACCCCGCCCTTCTGGTTCGCCACGACGAAGATCCGGGTCTGGTCGGGCCGCGGCAGCTGGGTCGTGCTGCGGGCACGTCGGGCGAGGTCCACGTGGTCGCGTGCCTCACGGGCGAGGGGGGTGTCGAAGGGCTGGTCCGGCTCGGTCGACGTGAAGCTCGATGCCGGAGCCGCGCCCGACGCCACCGAGCTCAGCGACGTCGACTGGTTGGCGGTCGGCTTCTCGTCAGCGCTCACAGGACCTCGTTTCACGTGAAACATGCCCCGCCGTGGTCCGGGCGAGGGTCGTCACTTCGACACTTCCACCACGGTGGTCGGGATCTCGACATCACCGTACGTCCGGATCAGCGTAGCGGTCGCACCGAGCCGACCGAGGGTGCGCTTGGCGTCCCTCACCTCGTCCGCCGCCGACTGACCCTTGAGTGCCAGCAGCACACCTCCGGGCGCGACCAACGGCATGCACCACTTCGCCAGCTTCTCCAGTGCGGCGACGGCACGCGCGGTGACGACGTCGAACTGCCGATCGACGTCCTCGGCGCGGGCCCGGAGCACCTCCACGTTCGCGAGCTCGAGCTCGTCCACGACCTCCTGCAGGAACGTCGTGCGACGCAGCAACGGCTCGATGAGCGTCACCTGCGCATCAGGTCTGGCGATGGCCCACACCAGTCCGGGCAACCCAGCACCGGAGCCGACGTCCGCGACGGTCGCGCCGGCGGGGAGACGGGGCACGACCACCCCGCTGTTCAGGAGGTGCCGGTCCCACAGCCGCGGGACCTCGCGGGGACCGATCATGCCGCGCTCGACGCCGTCGTTCGCGAGGATGCTCGCGTAGCGCGAGACCAGAGGCAGCCGATCATGGAACACCCCCGCGGCCGAGGAGGGCGGCGGGGGTGTTTCACGTGAAACACTCATCGGGACCTCAGGCGTCCGCCGCCGGCAGGACGACCACGTGCCGGCTGCGATCCGCACCCTCGGACTCGCTCACGAGTCCCGCTGCGGCCACGGCGTCGTGCACCACCTTGCGCTCGAACGGGCTCATGGGATCGAGCTCCACGCGGGGCTCACCGGCACGCACGCGCTCGATCGCGCCGGCCGCCACCGACTCCAGCGCGACGCGGCGCTGCACGCGGAAGCCCCCGACGTCGAGCATGAGGCGGCTGCGCTCACCGGTCTCGCGGTACACCGCGAGCCTGGTCAGCTCCTGGAGCGCCTCGAGGACCTCCCCACCGCGACCGACCAGGTGGTCCAGGCCGCCGCCCACGATCGAGACCGACGCGCGGTCGTTCTCCACGTCCATGTCGATGTCGCCGTCGAGGTCGGCGATGTCCAGCAGCTCCTCGAGGAAGTCCGCGGCGATGTCGCCCTCGGCCTCCAGCTTCGCAGCGTCGGTCATGACCGGATCACTTCCTCTTCTTCTTGTTCGGGCTCGGCTTGGACCCGGCGGTCCGCTGGTTGCGCGTCTGCTTCTTCGGCTGGTTCCGCTGCAGACCCGGGTGCGGCTTCTCGATCTCCTTGAGCGGATCCTCCGGGACGTTCTTGCCGTGCTTGGCGTCGCGCTCCTGCTTCGCCTTGAACGCCGGCGTACCCGGCGCGGGGTTGTTGCGGATCACGTAGAACTGCTGGCCCATGGTCCAGAAGTTCGACGTGGTCCAGTAGATGAGCACACCCACCGGGAACGCGATGCCGCCGACCGCGAACACCACCGGCAGCACGTAGAGGAGGAGCTTCTGCTGCTGGGCGTACGGGCCCGACAGCGCGTCCGGCGGCATGTTCTTGCTCATCAGCTGACGCTGCGTGAAGAACTGCGTGGCGCACATCGTCAGCACCATGATCACGGCGATGATGCGCGTCTCGACGTGCGTCGCGCTGACGAGGGTGTCGGCGATCCGACCACCGAGGAAGACCGCGTCCTGCAGCTCCTCGGCCAGCTTCGCGGTCATGAAGCCGCGAGCACCGTCGGCACCGTTCTTGGCCGCCTGGTCGATCACCCGGAACAGCGCGAAGAAGACCGGCATCTGCAGCAGCAGGGGCAGGCACGACGCGAACGGGTTGGTGTTGTGCTCCTTCCAGAGCTTCATCTGCTCCTGGGCCAGCCGCTCCCGGTCGTGGCCGTACTTCTTCTGCAGCTCCTTGATGTGCGGCTGCAGGAGCTGCATGTTGCGGCTGCTCTTGATCTGCTTCACGAACAGCGGGATGAGCAGCGCACGGATCGTCACCGTCAGGCCGACGATGGCCAGGGCCCACGACCATCCTCCCGACGGGTCGAGGCCGAGCCGCGTGAAGATCTCGTGCCAGACGAGCAGCACGCCGGACACCGCGTAGTACAGCGGCGTCATGATGGCCGAGCCGATCGAACCTAGGAAGTCGAACATGGTTCTCCAGGGGTGGGGGTGACCGTCGCCGGGGCGACGGGAGGTTCAGAGGGGTGCTGCTCGTCCTCGGGCGCGGACCGCGTGCCCCGTCGTGGCGGCACGGGATCGACGCCACCGGCAGCCCAAGGATGACACCGGCACACACGTCGTGCGGCGAGCCACGACCCGCGGGCGGCACCGTGGGTCTCGACGGCCTCGAGCGCGTACGCGGAGCAGGTCGGGTAGTAGCGGCAGACCTGGCCGTACAGCGGGCTGATGGCGAACCGGTAGGCCCGGAGCAGCCACACGAGCACCGTCCTCACGGACGCACCCCGGCTCGACGCTCCGCCTTCTCGACCGCGGTGCCCAGCACGGCGGCGAGGTCGGCCGACAACGTCGCGCCGTCGACGGACGCCGCACGGGGCAGCGCACGGACGACGAGGCGTGACCCCGGCGGCACCGAGGCGAGCGCCCCGTGCTCGAGGTGGTCGCGCACGCGGTGCCGCAGCCGACGCTTCACGCGGTTGCGCACGACGGCCGACCCCACCGCCTTGGACACGACGAAACCGACGGAGGTGTCTCCGTCGGTTCCGATCGAGAGATGCGCGACGAGGGTCGGCGACGACGCCTTCACCCCGCGGCGGACGGCGACCTTGAAGTCGCCGGCCTCACGCATCCGGTGGGGCCGCCCGAGCACGGCTCAGGCGGAGAGGTTCGCGCGGCCCTTGCGGCGACGGTTGGCCAGGATGGCGCGGCCCGCACGCGTGCGCATGCGCAGGCGGAAGCCGTGCTTCTTGGCGCGACGGCGGTTGTTCGGCTGGTACGTACGCTTGCTCACGAGTTTGGTCCTTCGACGATTCGGGCCGGGATCGACGGCCACCGCTCGCCCACGGCGAAGATCTCGGTCGTGGGCATGCGGCAACGGTCGTGTTGCACGACTGCTCCACGGTACGGGGCGGCTGGAGCGTGGTCAAACCCGCCCCATAGGCTACCTGCGACCGACCGGTCCACGCGACACGCCGAGCGCACCGCGGCAATCTTGCCAACCCGCTTGAAACCACCTCGCGACCGCTGCTAGCGTCGCCGCTCTGCGCCTTTTTCCACAGCGCAGGACCAGCGGGTAGCTGGATGCACACCGTGTGGACAACTCTGTGGACCACGCGACCCCTCGGGAGACCTGCATGACCGACGCCTCAGGGCAGACCTCGGACGACCTCGAGCTCTCCACAGCGTGGGACCACGCCGTCTCGACGTTGTCGAACGGCGCCCGCGTCTGGGTCTACAGCGCCGAGCCGATCAGCCGGCACCCGGGGATCTTCATCGTCGGCGTGCCCGACGACCTGAGTCGTGCGCAGCTGGAGTCGCGGGTCCGCCCCGCCCTCGAGCACGCCCTGTCGTCGCACCTCGGCGAGCAGGTCCGCCTCGTCGTCACCATCGAGCCCTCGCTCACCGACCGCGCCCGCGACCGTCCTGCCTCCGCCGCACCGCAGGTCGAGGACCGCCCGCACCCGACCGGTCCCCAGCACACCGCACCGCAGTCCTCAGCACCTCAAAAAGACGACAAGTCGACACATCCACTTTCCGTGGTGCCGCCCGCACCCGAGGAGGAGGGCGAGGAGATCGACGTCGACGAGTTCGTGCCGAGTTGGGCCCAGGAGCCCGACCCGGTGCAACGTCGGACCAGCGCGCACGAGGCCCGGCTCAACGCCCGGTACCTGTTCGAGAACTTCGTCATCGGCTCGTCCAACCGCTTCGCCCACGCGGCCGCCGTCGCGGCGGCCGAGGCTCCCGGAAAGGCGTACAACCCGCTCGTCATCCACGGCGACTCGGGTCTGGGCAAGACCCACCTGCTGCACGCCATCGGCCACTACGTGCTCAACCTCTACCCGTCCTCGCGCGTGCGCTACGTCAACAGCGAGGAGTTCACGAACGACGTCATCAACGCCATCCGTGAGAACCGCACCGCCGCGCTGCGCCAGAAGTACCGCGAGATCGACGTGCTCCTCGTCGACGACATCCAGTTCCTGGAGAACAAGGAGTCGACGCAGACGGAGTTCTTCCACACCTTCAACGCGCTGCACAACGCCAACAAGCAGATCGTCATGACGTCGGACCGGCCGCCGAAGAACCTGCGCACGCTCGAGGAGCGGCTGCGCAACCGGTTCGAGTGGGGCCTGCAGACCGAGATGCTGCCGCCCGACCTCGAGACCCGCATCGCCATCCTGCGCAAGAAGGCGGCCATCGAGAAGCTCACGGCGCCGGCGGACGTCCTGGAGTTCATCGCCAGCAAGGTGCAGACCAACATCCGCGAGCTGGAGGGCGCGCTCATCCGCGCCACCGCCTTCGCGAACCTGCAGGGCACGACCGTCGACCTGCAGCTCGCGCAGATCGTCCTGAAGGACCTCGTCGCCGAGGGCGAGGAGCCCGAGATCACGTCGGGCGTGATCCTCGCGCAGACCGCGGCCTACTCCGAGTTCAGCATCGAGGAGCTGTGCGGCACGAACCGCAGCCGCGACCTCGTCCTCGCCCGGCAGATCGCGATGTACCTGTGCCGTGAGCTGACCGACATGTCGCTGCCCAAGATCGGCGCCGACTTCGGAGGACGCGACCACACGACGGTCATGCACGCCGACCGCAAGATCCGCAAGCTCATGGCCGAGAAGCACGCGGTCTACAACCAGGTCACGGAGCTGACGAACCGCATCAAGCAGCAGGCGCGCCAGAACTGATCCGCGCGGCACCCGCTGCCGCCACGAGGCCGACGTCCGGGCGACGTCGGCCTCGTCGCGTCGTGCCCGCGGGCTTCATGCACACCTGGGGACGACTCTGTGGGAAAGTCTCGACCTCAGGTGGACAGACGCGACCGACGTGTGAACGAGGTGTGAACGACGCACGGACGTGCACAGCCCTCTGGGGTGTGTCCACGGCACGCCCACACCGCCGTCCACGCCCCGACACGCCACCTGACCTGCGCCGACGTCGGTTGTCCACCGAATCCACACCGCCTACGACGACGACGAGGGAGTTACATGTCCGGATCCCCCGCAAGAGTGACGGGACGGCCTGGGTGTGGACGAGCGGGACGACGTCCTCAGGACGCCTCTCCCGACCTACGCTTCGCACCGTGTCCGTGGCAGGATGCAGTCCTAGTCTTCTCATGCCCGAAAGGCCTCGATTCGTGAGATTCCGCATCGATCGCGACACGTTCGCCGACGCCGTGGCGTGGACCGCACGCAGCCTGCCCACCCGGCCGAGCGTGCCCGTCCTCGCCGGGCTCCTCATCCAGACCGCTGGCGACGGGCTCACGCTGTCGGGGTTCGACTACGAGACCTCCACCCGCGCCACGCTTCCGGCGGAGGTCGCCGACGACGGACGCGCCCTGGTCTCGGGCAGGCTGCTGTCGGAGATCGTCAAGTCGCTGCCGTCGAAGCCGATCGACGTCAGCCTCGACGGCACCAAGGTCCAGGTCTCCTGCGGCAGCGCTCGGTTCAGCCTCTCCACGATGCCGGTCGAGGAGTACCCGCAGCTGCCGCAGATGCCGACCGCGTCGGGCACCATCAAGGCGGACGAGTTCGCCACGGCGGTCGCGCAGGCCAGTGCCGCCGCCGGCCGCGACGAGATGCTGCCGCTGCTCACCGGCGTGCGGCTGGAGATCGACGGCTCGACGATCTCCCTCATGGCCACCGACCGCTTCCGTGCCAGCCTGCGCGAGCTGCAGTGGTCGCCCGAGGCGAGCGACGCCTCCGGCCACGCGCTCGTGCCCGCGCGGGTGCTCGGCGAGACGGCGCGCTCCCTGGTCTCCGGGTCCGACATCACCATCGCCATTTCCTCCGGCGAGGCCGGCGACGGACTCATCGGCTTCGAGGGCACGGTCGGCAACGGCACACGCCGCACGACGACCCGGCTGCTCGAGGGTGACTTCCCGCGGGTGCGCCAGCTCTTCCAGGCGCAGTCCGAGACGGTCGCCCACGTCCGTACGTCCGAGCTGGTCGACGCGGTCAAGCGCGTCTCGCTCGTCGCGGAGCGCAACACCCCCGTCCGGCTGACCTTCTCGGACGGCCAGGTGCTGCTCGAGGCCGGCAGCGGCGACGACGCCCAGGCGTCGGAGTCCATCGAGGCGACCATCGACGGCGCCGACATCTCGATCGGCTTCAACCCCGGATACCTGCTCGAGGGACTCGGCGTCATGTCCGACCCGGTCGTGCACCTCGCCTTCACCCAGCACACCAAGCCGGCCGCCATCTCCGGCGTCCGCGAGATCGGTGACGCGCCCGACGGCGCGTTCCGCTACCTGATCATGCCGGTGCGGCTCCAGGGCTGACCCGCCCACCGCACCGCACCAACGTCGTCACCTGAAGGGACCTCCATGCACCTCGGACTCGTCGGACTCGGCAAGATGGGCGGCAACATGCGCACCCGTCTGCGCAACGGCGGCATCACCGTCACCGGCTACGACCGCAACCCTGACGTCACCGACGTCGACTCGCTGCAGGCCCTGGTCGAGGAGCTGCCCTCGCCCAAGGTCGTGTGGGTCATGGTGCCGGCGGGCGAGATCACCCGCTCCACGGTCGAGGACCTCGTCGAGCTGCTCGACGAGGGCGACGTCATCGTCGACGGCGGCAACTCCCGCTGGACCGACGACGAGAAGCACGCGGCGCTGGCTGCGGAGAAGGGCATCGGCTACGTCGACTGCGGCGTGAGCGGCGGGGTCTGGGGCCTGGAGAACGGCTACGCGCTGATGGCCGGCGGCGACCCGCACGACATCGCCAAGGTCCAGCCGGTCTTCGACGTCCTCAAGCCCGAGGGCGAGTCGGGGTTCGTGCACGCCGGTCGGGTCGGCGCGGGCCACTTCTCGAAGATGGTCCACAACGGCATCGAGTACGCGATGATGCAGGCCTACGCCGAGGGCTTCGAGCTGCTCGAGAAGGCCGAGCTCGTCGAGAACGTCACCGACGTCTTCGACTCGTGGCGGGTCGGCACCGTCGTCCGGTCGTGGCTGCTCGACCTGCTCGTCAAGGCGCTGCAGGACGATCCGGGCCTGTCGAAGATCCGCGGCTACGCCGAGGACTCCGGCGAGGGTCGCTGGACCGTCGAGGCCGCGATCGACCACGCCGTCCCGGCCCCGACGATCGCCGCGTCGCTGTTCGCGCGCTTCGTCTCGCGCCAGGACGAGTCTCCGGCCATGCAGGCGGTGGCGGCGATGCGTCAGCAGTTCGGCGGTCACGCCGTGCAGGCGGCCGAGGAGAGCGGGCACGCGCCGGCCGACCTCGACGCCGACCCCTCCTGACGCATGCGCGTCGCCCGCCTCTCGCTGCACGACTTCCGGTCCTACCCCGAGGTCGAGATCACGCTGGAGCCCGGGCCCTCCGCGTTCGTCGGGGCGAACGGCCAGGGCAAGACGAACCTGGTCGAGGCCATCGACTACTTGTCCCGGCTCGACTCGCACCGCGTCTCCTCCGACACCCCGCTCGTACGGGCGGGTGCGGAGCGTGCGGTGGTGCGGGCCGAGGTCGTGCGCGGTGACCGCACGGCCCTGCTCGAGCTCGAGATCACCCCGGGCCGCGCCAACCGCGCACGGGTGAACCGGGCCGCCCTCCCGCGCACGCGGGACCTGGTGGGCGTGCTGCGCACCGTCACCTTCTCGCCCGAGGACCTCGCCCTCGTGAAGGGCGACCCCTCCGACCGTCGGCGCTTCCTCGACGGTCTGCTCGTGCTGCGCACGCCGCGGCTGGCGGGCGTCAAGGCCGACTACGAGCGCGTGCTCCGCCAACGCAACACCCTGCTGAAGTCGGCTCGCTCGGGAAGGTACACAAACCGACAAGTCGACTTGTCTACTCTCGACATCTGGGACGACAAGCTCGCCACGCTCGGCGGCGAGATCGTCGCCGCCCGCATCGCCCTGCTCCACGACCTCGCGCCGTTCCTCGTCGAGTCCTACCGCACGGTCGCCACCCGTGCCGCTCCCGAGCGCCGCGACGTCACGGCCACCTACCGGGGCTCCGTGGTCGGCGACGACGAGAGTCCCGCCGGCGTGCGCGAGGCCCTGCTCGCCGGGATCGAGGAGCGGCGGCGTGACGAGCTGGACCGGGCCGTCACTCTCGTCGGACCGCACCGCGACGAGGTGGAGCTGGTCATCGGCGAGCTCCCCGCGAAGGGGTACGCGAGCCACGGGGAGTCGTGGTCGCTGGCCCTGGCGCTGCGCCTGGCGTCGTTCACGCTGCTGCGCGACGACGACGGCGACGACCCGGTGCTGATCCTCGACGACGTGTTCGCCGAGCTCGACGAGGGGCGTCGCGAGCAGCTCGCCGAGCTCGTCGGCGACGCCGAGCAGGTGCTCGTGACGGCGGCCGTCGCCGACGACGTCCCTGCCGTGCTCGCCGGGCACCGCTTCGACGTGCACGCCGGCAAGGTCACGGAGGCCTGACGTGTCCGGCACCCCTCCCGCCGACGACGGCACGGAGCCGCCCGACTCCGACGACCCGCTCGGCCTGGCCCGCGAGATCGCCGACAGCTACCGCGGGACGGGCGCGCCGCTGCGCCCCCGCCGTCGCCGCACCGACGGCTCCACCCCACGCCGGCGCAAGAGTCGGGAGGACCCGACCACCGTGGCCGACGCGCTCGGCGCGCTGGTCCGGCAGCAGGGCTGGGACGACCGCCTGTCGGCGCAGCGCGTGTTCACCGACTGGGCCTCCATCGTCGGCTCGGAGGTGGCGCGGCACTCGACCGTCGACGGCTACGAGGACGCGGTGCTGCACGTGACCACCGACTCCACCGCCTGGGCCACCCAGCTCCGGCTACTCGCCCCCCGCCTCGTCGCCCGCCTCAACGAGGAGCTCGGCGACGGCGCCGTCGTCCGCATCGAGGTCCGCGGCCCTCAAGCCCCCTCCTGGAAGCGCGGCCCCCGCTCGGTCAAGGGTCGCGGTCCGCGGGACACGTACGGCTGAGTCTTTGCCTGCTGCTGCGCTGCCGCGGGGGGTCTTGTCTTGCTGGTGCGCTGCTTCGGCTCACGCTGGGTGTGGTCTCCGAAAGGGCCTCGACCGGGCGGTTGGCGACCGCGCTGGTCTGGGGTCTCGGGCTGTGGCTCGCGCTGTGGGTGGACGCAAGATGCTGCGTTCGTGTGCGGAATGGCCAAGGATGCTGCGTTTGCTACGGGATCCCGTCGTGAACGCAGAAGCGTTCGACCTATCTCGCGCGAATGCAGAATCTTGTGTGCCCTTTGCGTTGGGGAGACGAAGGATTCTTCTTTCTCGTGGAACGGTCCACGAGAAAGAAGAATCCTTCACACCCCTCGCCCCCTCAGCGGTGGATCTGCCACCTGAACAGCGCTCAGAAGGTGGCAGATCCACCGCCGGCACGCGCAAACGCAGAATCTCGCGTCCAACGCGGGCCGCAGCCCGAGAACCCCGACCAGCTCGCGCCCAGCCGCCCGGTCGAGGCCCTTTCGGAGACCACACCCAGCGTGGGCCGAGGCGGCGCACCAGCAAGGACAGGCCCCCTGCGGCAGCGCACCAGCAAGGTGATGACCCCCCGCGGCAGCGCACCAGCGACCACAGAATCCCTGAGGCAGCGCACCCGCAGGACGAGAGAAGACAACCCCTACGACGTCGGCGTCGCCCGGTTCCCGGCGGCGACGGCGAGGCCGAGGGTGATGCCGAGGGCGCCGAGGACGAGGGCGGCGTCGGTGAAGCCGTCCCATCCGTAGGAGGGGCGCACGCCGATGGCGACGAGGGTGCCGATGGCGACGACGGCGCCGAGGAGGGCGAGCAGCCAGGTGCCGCGGACGGCGACGTGCTCGCGACCGAGCACCCACGACACGACGGCGGTCCAGGCGGTCGTCACGAGCACGGCGCCGACGACGTCGGACGGACGGTGCCATCCGGCGACGACGGTGGACGCGCCGGTGAGGGTCACGGCGAACGCACCGACGGGGACGACGAGGGGGCGCATCCACCGTGGCGACACGAGGCACAGTGCCCCCACGCCGGCGGCGACGACGGTCGTGTGCCCGCTCGGGAAGCTGTTGACCGGCGCCACGACCCCGTCGACGACGTCCACCCGCGTCAGCAGGACGTGCTTCAGCACCTGGGTCGTGACGTTGGCCCCGGCGATCACCGTCAGGGCACCGAGCGCGAGGGCGGCGCGGCCGCGGACCAGGGCGACGACGACACAGGCGAGCGCCACCACGACGATCGCGCCGATGGAGATGTAGCCGAGCACGCTGAGGACCTGCAGCTGCGTGTCCCGGCCGGCGACGACCGCGTTCATGGCCCGGTGGTCGAGGCGCTGCCCGAGGGGCGTGCGCAGCACGAACCACGCCAGCACGGTGCACGCGAGCGTGGCGCCGAGGCCCACGAGGGCAGCCGTGCCGCGCACGCTCGAGCCCGTGCGCCGCGTCGGCGGGGCCGGCAAGGGAGCGACGTCGGGGTCCAGGAGGGTCATGCCTCCTACGATGACGGACGCGGTCAACCGGGTCGAGGCGCCCGAACGGGTCTCAGACGCCCGAACGCCCCCAGGGACGATCGGGGCATGGGGCCCCACCCCGCGCGGCCCTCCTGGAGCCGCTCCCAGGCCGCTCAGCACCATCCTGGACGTGGCGGAGCCGTGGTGACACGAGGCCTCGTGCGCTGGGAGCCACACAATCGCCCGTATACTGGAACAGTGACCACCTCTCCTGACGACGAGACCACGCCCGAGCCCATCGCGGAGGAGCAGGTCTCCCGCTCCCAGGTCGAGGGGTCGTACGACGCGAGCAACATCCAGGTGCTCGAGGGTCTCGAGGCCGTCCGCAAGCGTCCGGGCATGTACATCGGCTCCACGGGCGAGCGCGGTCTGCACCACCTGGTCTACGAGGTGGTCGACAACTCCGTCGACGAGGCGCTCGCGGGTCACGCGACCCACATCGAGGTCGTGCTGCAGGACGACGGCGGCGTGCGCGTCGTCGACGACGGACGCGGCATCCCCGTCGACATGCACCCGACCGAGAAGATCCCGGCCGTCACGCTCGTCATGACGTCGCTGCACGCAGGCGGCAAGTTCGGCGGTGGCGGCTACAAGGTGTCGGGCGGTCTGCACGGCGTCGGCATCTCCGTCGTCAACGCCCTGAGCACGACCATGCACACGGTCATCAAGCGCGACGGGTTCGTCTGGCGGCAGACGTTCGACAACGGCGTTCCCACGGGTGAGCTCGAGCAGGGCGAGGCGACCGACGAGACGGGCACGACGCAGACCTTCTACGCCAACGCCGACATCTTCGAGACCACCGACTACTCCTTCGACACCCTCAAGAGCCGCTTCCGCGAGATGGCGTTCCTCAACAAGGGCCTCGAGATCCACCTGCGCGACGAGCGCGACCTCGGCAGCGACGACGAGGACGGAGCCGACGACCTCGAGCGTGAGGTGCGCTTCCGCTACGACGGCGGACTCGTCGACTACGTGCACCACATCAACGTCGGCACCCGCTCGCCCATCCACGGCGAGGTCATCTCCATCGAGCGCGACGACGAGGAGAACGGTCTCTCCCTCGAGCTGGCGATGCAGTGGAACGACTCCTTCAGCGAGTCGGTGCACACGTTCGCCAACACCATCAACACCCACGAGGGCGGCACCCACGAGGAGGGCTTCCGCACCGCGCTGACCACCACCGTCAAGCGGTTCGCCGACGCGAACAACCTGCTCAAGGGCAAGGAGGAGCTGTCGGGCGAGGACATCCGCGAGGGCCTCACCGCGATCATCTCGATCAAGCTCGCGGAGCCGCAGTTCGAGGGCCAGACCAAGACCAAGCTCGGCAACTCCGAGGCGCGCAGCTTCGTGCAGAAGGTCGTCAACGACGAGCTCGCCGCCTGGCTGGAGCGCAACCCGGCGGAGGGCAAGGTCGTCATCCGCAAGGCCATCGACGCCGCCTCCGCCCGACTCGCCGCCCGCAAGGCCCGCGACCTCGCCCGCAACCGCAAGGGCTTCCTCGGCGGCGGAGGCCTCCCGGGCAAGCTCGCCGACTGCTCCAGCCGCGACCCCGAGAAGTGCGAGCTGTTCGTCGTGGAGGGCAACTCCGCCGGCGGCTCGGCCAAGAACGGCCGCGACCCGGGCACGCAGGCGATCCTCCCGCTGCGCGGCAAGATCCTCAACGTCGAGAAGGCGCGGATCGACAAGATCCTGCAGAACGCCGAGGTCCAGGCGATCATCAGCGCGCTCGGCACCGGCGTCCACGACGACTTCGACATCGCCAAGCTGCGGTACCACAAGATCGTCCTCATGGCCGACGCCGACGTCGACGGCCAGCACATCTCCACGCTGCTGCTCACGCTGCTGTTCCGGTTCATGAAGCCGCTGATCGACAACGGTCACGTCTACCTCGCGCAGCCGCCGCTGTACAAGATCAAGTGGACCAACCACGCCCACGAGCTCGCCTACTCCGACCGCGAGCGCGACGCGCTGCTCGCGGCCGGCGACGAGGCCGGCTACCGCCTCCCCAAGGAGGCGCCGGTGCAGCGGTTCAAGGGTCTGGGCGAGATGAACGCCGGCGAGCTGTGGGAGACCACCATGGACCCCGACGCGCGCGTGCTGCGCCAGGTCACCCTCGCCGACGCCGCCATGGCCGACGAGATCTTCACGATCCTCATGGGCGAGGACGTCGAGCAGCGTCGCAGCTTCATCCAGCGCAACGCCAAAGACGTCCGCTTCCTCGACATCTAGGCCGTCCGGCCGCCAGCCCGCTCCCGCGACGCCTTCCTGAAACGAGATCCGAGACATGACCGACACCCCCATCGAGCGCGACCGCATCGAGCCTGTCGAGCTGCAGGACGAGATGCAGCGGTCCTACATCGACTACGCGATGAGCGTCATCGTGTCGCGGGCGCTGCCCGACGTGCGCGACGGGCTCAAGCCGGTGCACCGCCGGGTGCTGTACGCGATGTTCGACGGCGGCTACCGCCCCGACCGCGGCTTCTCCAAGTGCAGCCGCATCGTCGGTGACGTGATGGGTCAGTACCACCCGCACGGCGACACGGCCATCTACGACACCCTCGTCCGGCTCGCGCAGCCGTGGGTCATGCGGGCGCCGATGATCGCCAGCCAGGGCAACTTCGGCTCCGTCGGCGACGACCCGGCCGCCGCCATGCGGTACACCGAGTGCAAGCTCGCGCCGATCGCCATGGAGATGGTGCGCGACATCGACGAGGACACCGTCGACTTCAAGCCCAACTACGACGGCCGGTCCTCCGAGCCGACGGTGCTGCCCGCCCGCATCCCGAACCTGCTCGTCAACGGCTCGGCCGGTATCGCGGTCGGCATGGCGACCAACATCCCGCCGCACAACCTGCGCGAGGTGGCCGACGGCGTCCAGTGGGCGCTCGCCCACCCCGACGCCGGCAAGGCCGAGCTGCTCGAGGCGCTCATCGAGCGGGTCAAGGGCCCCGACTTCCCGACGCACGGCCTCATCGTGGGCACGCGCGGCATCGAGGACATGTACCGCACGGGCCGCGGTTCGGTGCAGATGCGTGCCGTGGTCAACATCGAGGAGGACACGAAGGGCCGCATCCAGCTCGTCGTGACCGAGCTGCCCTACCAGGTCAACCCCGACGCGCTGATGCGCAAGATCGCCGACCTGGTGAACGCGGGCCGCGTGCAGGGCATCTCCGACCTGCGCAACGAGTCGTCCGACCGTGCCGGCATGCGCATCGTCATCGAGCTGCGCCGCGACGCCGTGGCCCGGGTGGTGCTCAACAACCTCTACAAGCACACCGACCTGCAGTCGAACTTCAGCGCCAACATGCTGGCGCTCGTCGACGACGTGCCGCGCACCCTCACGCTCGACGGGTTCGTGTCGCACTGGATCGCCCACCAGATCGAGGTCATCCAGCGGCGCACCGCCTACCGCCTCAAGAAGGCCGAGGCCGAGGCCCACATCCTGCGCGGACTCGTGAAGGCGCTCGACGCGCTCGACGACGTCATCGCGCTCATCCGCCGCAGCCCCACGGTGGAGGAGGCGCGCGAAGGCCTGATCGCACTGCTCGAGATCGACGAGCTGCAGGCCCGCGCGATCCTCGACATGCAGCTGCGTCGCCTCGCGGCCCTCGAGCGGCAGAGGATCATCGACAACCTCGCCGAGCTCGAGGCCAAGATCGCCGACTTCAAGGCCATCCTCGCCAGCGAGGAGCGTCAGCGCGCCATCGTCAGCGAGGAGCTGGCCGAGATCGTCGACAAGTACGGCGACGACCGCCGCACCCCGATCGTCCCGGGTGACGGCGACCTCTCGATGGAGGACCTGATCCCCGACGAGGACGTCGTGGTCACGATCACCCGCGGCGGCTACGCCAAGCGCACCCGCACCGACCAGTACCGGGTGCAGGGTCGCGGCGGCAAGGGCGTGCGCGGCGCGCAGCTGCGCGACGGCGACTTCGTCGAGCACCTGTTCCCGACCACGGCGCACCACTGGATCCTGTTCTTCACGACGGCCGGCCGGGTGTACCGCACGAAGGCCTACCAGCTGCCCGAGGCCGGACGCGACGCGAAGGGCGGTCACGTCGCCGGGCTGCTGAGCTTCCAGCCCGACGAGGAGATCGCGCAGGTGCTCGCCATCCGCGACTACGACCAGGCGCCCTACCTGGTGCTCGCCACCCGCAAGGGCCTGGTGAAGAAGACGAGGCTGGCCGACTACAACAGCCCGCGGCAGGCCGGCGTCATCGCCATCAACTTCCGCGACGAGGACGACGCGCTGATCGGCGCCGACATCGCCGGTCCCGACGACGACCTGCTGCTCATCAGCAAGAAGGCGCAGGCCATCCGCTTCCGGGCCGACGACGACCAGCTGCGCCCGATGGGTCGCGCGACGTCCGGCGTCACGGGCATGAAGTTCCGCGACGACGACGCGCTCCTCTCGATGACGGTCATCCGGCACGAGCACGCCGACGTCGCGGTCGAGGACGTTCCCGAGGAGGACCGCCTCTACGTCTTCACCGTGACCGACGGCGGCTACGCCAAGAAGACGTCGATCGACGAGTACCGCCTGCAGGGTCGCGGCGGCCTGGGCATCAAGGCCATGCAGATCACCGAGGCCCGCGGCGAGCTCGTCGGCGGACTGGTGCTGAAGGACTCCGACGACGTCATCTCCGTCACCGCCGGTGGCCAGGTCACGCGCAGCCAGGTGCGGGGCGTGCCGGCCAAGGGTCGCGGCACGATGGGCGTCACGTTCGTCAAGTTCAAGGGCGACGACCGTGTGGTCACCATCGCACGGAACACCGACCTCGGCGGCGCGGCGGAGCCTGACAGCGAGGCCGACGACGCCCCGGCCGGTACGGTGGACCCGGTGACGCCCGACGACGCGGGCACCGAGGTCACTGACACCACTGACGAGGGGCACGACGAGTGAGCGACCAGCAGAAGCCTCAGGACCGGGCACCCAGCTCGGGCGCCGGTGACGCCGCACGGACGCAGCAGATCCCGCGCCTCGACCGCGACGGCAAGCCCGTCACCGGCAGCAAGGACACCACGCAGGGCGGCGCCAACCGCCGTCCCGCCGGACCCGCCCGCCCGGCCTCGGGTCGCGGTCGTCCGGGCGGTACGCCGTCCGGGAACGCCGCGCCCGCGAAGCCCGAGTCGTCGAAGCCGTCCACCGAGGCCTCGACCACCGTGAAGAAGGCGGCGCCGAGCCAGACCGGTCGGCCCGACCCGGCCAAGAAGTCCGCCCCCGCGAAGAAGGGCGCGGCTGCCCGGGAGAAGACGCCGACGGCAGCCGACTACGCCGGCACCACGAGCCAGTCGCCCGACAGCACCGCCGTCATCCCCGCGGTCAAGGACGAGCCGACCCCGAAGGCCTCCGCCTCGCCCGCGGCCGCCTCGGCGTCGGGACGTCAGGCCCGGCTGCGGCTGACCCACGTCGAGCCCTGGTCGGTCACGCGTCTGGCCTTCGTCGTGTCGGTCGCGCTGATGATCGTCTCGGTCGTCGCCGTCACCATCTTCTGGGTGGTGCTCGACCTCACGGGCATCTGGGACCAGCTGAACGGCACGGTCTCCAACGTGCTGTCCGACAGCGCCGGCAGCTTCGACCTGACCGACTACCTGGGCCTGGGTCGCCTCGTCGGTCTCACGCTGATCTTCAGCGCGGTCAATGTCGTGCTGATGACGGCGATCGCCACGATCGCCGCGCACCTGTACAACCTCGCCGCCCAGCTGCTGGGCGGTATCGAGGTGACCTTCACGGATCACTGAACCTGACCGAGCTCTGCGAGGGCACGGTTCAGGGAGATCGAGTGGTGCACCGGCGAAGCCGGTCTCGCTGTATCGAGATCCGCTGGGTGCGGCAGTGGGCCCCCCGATTCGTCCGGCCGGACGACCGTGGGGTAGAGTTCATCGCTGTTGCGGGCCTATAGCTCAGCTCGGTTAGAGCGCTTCCCTGATAAGGAAGAGGTCGCTGGTTCAAGTCCAGCTAGGCCCACCACCGGACGCCCGAGGAGGACGGCGATGAAGAAGCTTCTCGCGGTCGTCCTTGCCGCGCTCGGGGTGCTGTGGGCCGTGGCTCGTCGCGACGACGGGACCGCCGCCACCCGCACCACCTGGGAGCAGGCCACCGACTCGGTCTGATCCCGCGAGGGGCTGTGGCGCAATTGGTAGCGCACCTGCTTTGCAAGCAGGGGGTTAGGGGTTCGAGTCCCCTCAGCTCCACCGAAGGCTCCCGTGTCGCCACCGGGTCCTACTCCCCGGCCAGGGTGCGCACCGTCCGCCAGAACGCCTCACGCTCCGCCTCGCCGACGCGCGTGAGCAGCGCAGCCCGCACGGCCTCGGCGTGCGCGCTCCGGGCCACCGCGACCCGTCGTCGCCCCTCGGCCGTCGCCTCGACGACGGTGCTCGACGGGGAGGCCGTCCGGCGGACCAGGCCGCGCTCCTCCATGCGGGCGACCTGCCGCGACAGTCGACTCCGCGACCACCCGAGGTCGTCCACGAGGTCCTGCTGACGCAACGGTCGGCTGCCCTCCACGGCGCGGGTGAGGACGGAGAAGTCGGCAGCGGACAGCCCCGAGGCCGCGGTGATCGCCGCGACGACCTGGTCCCAGACGGTGTCCGACGCTCTCTTCCACGCCACCCACGCCGCCAGCTCGTCGGCGCTCAATCGTTGGTCCACGGACCGATCATAGGCGAGGTGTTGACGTGTCAACATCTCGCGCGCACCATGTTGTCATGGAAACAACTCATCAGCTCCCCGGTCGCAACGTCCTCGTCACCGGTGGCAGCCAGGGCATCGGGCTCGAGCTGGCACGGCGCTACCTGCAGGACGGCGCGCGGGTGCTGGTGACGGGACGGTCTGCCTCGCGGCTCGCCGGCGCCGCTCGTGAGCTGCCCGGTCTTGAGACCGTCGTCAGCGACGCGGGCCGTGCGTCCGACCGTGAGCGTCTCGCCGACCACGTGCTCGACGTCCTGCCCGACATCGACGTCGTGGTGAACAACGCCGGGATCCAGCGCCGGGTCGCTCTGGCCGAGGACCACGACCCGTGGTCGGTGCGGGAGGAGGAGCTGCACGTGCTGCTCAGCGGTCCGGTCCACCTGAACCACCTGCTGGTGCCGCACCTGGTCCGTCGCGGCACACCCGCGCAGGTCGTGAACGTCACCTCGGGGGGTGCCTTCGTCCCCCAGCCCTTCGCGCCGCTGTACTCCGCGCTGAAGGCCGCCCTGCACAGCTACACGCTCACCCTGCGCCACGCGCTCGCCGGGACCGCCGTCCGGGTCACCGAGCTCGCTCCGCCGGCGGTGGCCACGGGCCTGTCCGGCCTGGACGCGCCTCACGGCGCGCCCGTCGACGTCTTCACTGACGCGGCATACGCCGGTCTCACGGCGGGGCAGGAGTTCGTCGGCCACGGCGCCACCGGCGCGCCGGACCTCCTGGCCCGGATGCGTGCCGAGCAGGAGATGTTCGACGTCCTCGCGTCGAGGTTCGCCGTGCGCACCTACGCCGACGCGTCGACGCTTGACCTCTGAAGAGCGGATCGCCCGCACCGCGCAGGCGGTACGGGCGATCCCCTCAGCGTCCCGCTACATCCGCGTCGCGGTCACGACCTTGCTCACCTGCTGGCAGTCGCTCGACGTGAACCCGGCGGTCCCGCCCGAGGCGAGGGCCGAGCAGGAGGACTCCAGCGTCTGGCCGAGCTGGGCGTAGTTCGACGAGCTCGTTAGCGCGTTGAGCGTGCGCCAGTAGAGCTGCTCGGCCTTGGCCTGGCCGAGACCCGTGATGGTCTGGCCGTTGAACGTCCCGCCGTCGGTGATGAGGAACGCCGCCTTGTTGCCCACGCCCGAGCTGGTGTGGACACCGCCGTTGTCGCTCGAGCCGCTCTGCCAGTACTGGCCGCGGTAGCTCGACGGCTGGCTGCCGCGCTCCGGGGTCTTCATGTCACGGATCGCGCCGATGGGCAGGTCCTCACCGAGCAGCCACCGGGCCGAGGACGTGTCGTTCCCGGTGCCGTTGTCGAGGTCCTCGAACTCGCCGAACACGTCGGCCATCGACTCGTTGATGGCGCCGGGCTCGTAGGAGTACACGAGGTCCGCGGTGTTCTGGATGACACCGTGCGTCAGCTCGTGGGAGACCACGTCGTCGGCGGACGCGAAGCCCTGGCCGAAGACCATGCTGCGTCCCGTCCAGAACGCGTTCTCCATCGGGCAGCCGTAGTCGCCGCCGGAGTCGCGGTAGCAGGCGCGCACGGTCGCGCGGAGTGCTCCTTCGCCGATCTGCGTCGACAGGTCGTACCCGAACCGGCTGGTGTAGAACGACGACGTCGCACCGAGCTGGTCGTAGGCCACGTTGACCTCCGAGACGCTGCTCGCCGCCGACCCCTCGGTGCGCACCGGGCTCGGGCAGTCGAGGTTGGTGACGTACCGGTTGCGGGCGTCGCACACGCGGCGGTTGGTCGCGTCGCGCTGGGTGGTCTCGGTATAGACCGGCGTGCCGTCGTTCGCGTCGACGAGCACCCGACCTCCGACGGCGTCGACCGCGGTCGGGGTCACCTCGACGTCGTGCACGAGCGTCACCGCCCCCTTCGACGCCGCGCCCTTGAAGAGGCCCGCGTCGTACCAGGCGAGGTCGGTCGCGGCCGCTGCGGTCGCGTCGACCTTCGAGGCGCCGGCCTTGCGCAGCGACGCCTTCGCCGTCTTCTCGGCGCTCGCCTCCGTGCGTGCAGGTGCCGCCGTGACGCTGCGCGGCGCCGACGTGACGGCGCCGGTGGTGCCGTGGATCTTCCCGCGGGCGTCGAGCTGGACGACGACCTCGGCACCGATCACCGGCTTGCCGGCGAGGTACTGCTGGAAGTGCGCGACGCTGCCGCCGGGCACCTGGACGGTGCGGTCCAGACGCAGGTCCGCACGCGGTGCACCGTGCTGCCGGGCGTAGGAGTCGGCGGCGGCCACCGTCGGCGCCTCGCCGCGTGCCGACGCGCTCGTGCTCCCGAGGCCGACGATCCCCGCTGCTGTCGTCGCGGTCACGAGGGCCGCGACGCAGCCCATCATCTTTCGTGTCATGAGTTCCCCCGAACTGTGGGTGCCGGGCGTGTCCCGGCACCGCTGGCGACACTCTAGGACTGCGGTGGCGTGCAGGTCGACGTCCGCGACCTGTGCCGGCCGACACGTCCACCGCACGCCGCCCCACGCTTCCAGGGCCTCGGTAGTGACGGTCGGAGAATGCGTAGTCGAGGCCGGGACCTCGGTACGGCTCGACCCGGTCGCGTCCGGCTCAGAGGCGCTTGCGCATCTGGAGGATCGTGACCTCGAAGCCCATCTGCTCGTACAGCGACCGCGCCCCGGAGTTGAACCCGAACACCGACAGGCCGACCTCGACGACGCCGCGGTCGCGACACACCTGCTCGGCAGCCTGCATGATCGCTCGACCGTAGCCCTGGCGGCGTCGGTCGGAGGTCACCAGGAAGTCGTACCCGAAGGCGAACAGACCGTCGGACCTCTCGGTGAACCCGAGCCACAGCATGCCGACCTCGTGGTCGCCGTCCCACGCGGTCCAGAGCTCGTGGTCCGCCGTGTCGACCCCGTCGGGCAGGGAGCTCGCGAAGTCCTCGGCGGCCTTCCGGCGGGCCTCGGCCTCGGGCATCATCCCCGCCGCCACGATGTTCTCCGCGTACTCCCGCTCGGCCAGCTCGCGGTAGGCAGGGAACTGCTCAGCGGTCATCGGGACCAGGCGCACGGCGGGGGACACTCCTCGATGCTACGAGCAGCCCGGGACCGCGAGAGTCACCGCTGCGTGACCGCGTCCCGCGGGGTGTCGCCGGTGGGGGTGTCGTCGATCGAGGCGTCGGGCGTCTCGTGGTCGACGTCGCGGTGGGTGAGGGCGAGGTAGGTCACCAGGCCGGCGAACAGCACCAGGCCGGCGAGCGTCACGGGTCCGGTGCCCCAGCCGACCCCGCCGTCCTTCGTGCCCTTGCCCAGCCAGTCGGCCACCGAGGCGCCGAGCGGGCGGGTCATCACGTACGCCGACCAGAACGCGATCGTCGGGTTCAGGCCCGCGCGCCACAGGCCCCAGGGCACGAGGATCGCGACGCCGAAGACGAGGATCGACCAGACGAAGCCGAGGCCGGCGTCGACCGCGGCCGCGTCGCCGAGTGCGGTGCCGAGGCCGAACGTCAGCAGCACGACGCCCCAGTAGAAGCGCTCGCGTCGGGCCGTCGTGATCGAGTGCACCGAGATCGTGCCCTCGCTGCGCCTCCACCACGCCAGCACCGCGCCGAGCAGCGCCAGGTAGACCATCGAGTCGACCCAGTAGGGCGTGCCCAGGACGACGTGCGGGCCGTCGGCGATCATCGTGCCGAACACCGCGACCGTGAGGACCGTGGTCCAGTAGCGGACCGGGTGGTAGCGGTCGGCCCGCAGCTGCACCCACAGTGCCAGCGCGAAGCCGCCGATGCCGACGGCCGCGGCGAGGGGGATGCTCACCGTGCCGAGGAAGTCCGACCCGGTCTCGCCGATGCCGGTCGTGAGCAGCTTCACCACCCAGAACGTCGCCAGGACGGAGGGGACCTTGGTGGCCGGGAAGGCGCGCGTCGTCATGGGTGGGACCGTAGGGACGCGAACCTGCCGACAACCTGAACAGGTCGTACCGCTGCAGAGGGTCTCGCTGCGGGGCCGGCGACGTCAGGCGTGCGTCCAGGGTGCCGCGCGTCGTCGTCGACCGTCCGGCCCGGGCTGGTCTACTGCCGTCATGCGTCTGCGTCGCCCCGCCCGTGCCCGCATCGTCGCCGCGAGTGCAGGACCCCTGCTGGCCGCCGGCGTCCTGGCCGGGTGCAGCCTCGGCGGACCCGACCCCGACGACGCGGCCCAGACGCTCGCCGAGGGACTGTCGAAGGGCGACGTCACGTCGGTGCCGACGACGGGCGACGGGACCCGCAACCAGGCTGACCTCGAACGGGTCGTCGGCGACGTCGGCGGGACGCAGCGGGTGCGGGTGACGTCGGTGGAAGAGGACGACGGAGCCACCACTGCCAAGCTCCAGCACCGGTGGACGATCGGCGGGGCCACCTGGACGTACGACACCGCTGCGACCCTCGTGGAGCAGGACGGGGCCTGGCGCGTGCGGTGGGAGCCGTCCGTCGTCGCGCCGGTCGAGGAGGGCGAGACGCTCGGCGTGCGGACGACGCCGGCCGAGCGGGGCGACGTGCTCGGCGCCGACGACGCCGTCCTCGTCACCGCACGACCGGTCGTGCGGGTCGGGATCGACAAGACCGACGTCGACCCCGACGCTGCCGGGACGTCGGCCGAGCGGCTCGCGCGACTGCTCGGCATCGACCCCGGGGCCTACCGCCGGCGGGTCGCAGCGGCCGGTGACCAGGCGTTCGTCGAGGGACTCGTCCTGCGCGCCGACGGTGACGTGCCCACCCGGCAGGAGCTCGCCGCGATCCCCGGGTCGCTGGCCGTCGAGGGCACCCTGCCGCTGGCCCCGACGCGGGCGTTCGGGCAGCCGCTGCTCGGCACCGTCGGCGAGGCCACCGCGGAGGTCGTGGAGAAGTCCGACGGTGCCGTCCGCCCGGGCGACCCGGTGGGGCTGTCCGGGCTGCAGGCGCGCTACGACGAGCAGCTGCGCGGCACCCCCGGCGTGGAGGTGCTGGCCGTCGACAACGACCCGGACACCGAGTCCCGGCGACTCTTCTCCAGCGACCCGAAGGCCGGGGAGCCGCTGCGCACCACGCTCGACCCCGACCTGCAGGGTGCGGCGGACCGGACCCTCGCCGACGTCGGCCCGGCCAGCGCGATCGTCGCGATCCGGCCGTCGACGGGTGCGCTGCTGGCGGTCTCCAGCGGCCCCGGCGGAGACGGCGCCGACACGGCCCTGACCGGCCGGTACGCGCCGGGCTCGACCTTCAAGGTCGCGACGGCCCTGGCCCTCCTGCGCTCCGGTCTCACCCCGGACAGCCAGGTGCCGTGCACCCCCACCGTGACCGTGGACGGCCGTCGGTTCACGAACTACTCCGACTACCCCGCGTCGGCGCTCGGCGACGTGCCCCTGCGGACCGCCTTCGCGCAGTCCTGCAACACCGCCATGATCGCCGAGCGGGACCGGGCGCCGCAGGACGAGCTCGCCGCCGCGGCCGCCGGGCTCGGGCTCGGCCGCGACGTCGACCTCGGGATGCCCGCGTTCCTCGGCCAGGTGCCCACGCAGGCCGACGGCACCGAGCGCGCCGCGTCGGTCATCGGCCAGGGCCGGGTGGAGGCGTCCCCGCTGGCCATGGCCGTGGTCGCCGCGTCCGTCGCCCACGGCGGCACGGTGACGCCGGTGCTCCTGCCCGACCGGCGGACGAAGGAGGCGCCGGAGCCCGACGAGCCGGTGACCCCCGCGCAGGTCAGGAGCCTGGCCGGACTGATGCGGGCGGTCGTCACGGACGGCAGCGGCGCGTTCCTGCGCGACCTTCCGGGCGGCCCGGTCCGGGCGAAGACCGGCACCGCCGAGTACGGCGACGACCGGCCGCCCCGCACCCACGCCTGGATGATCGCGACGCAGGGCGACCTCGCCGTCGCCGTGTTCGTGGCGGACGGCGACTCCGGCTCGGCCACGGCAGGCCCCCTCCTCGAGCGGTTCCTGCGCCGCTGACCCCGGGCGCGAGCCCTGACATCTGTCACGGCGAGGTCGTGACGCGCGATCCGGGACCGGACCGGCCGTGCGGACCATGCTCGAGGCATGAACCAGACCAGCACCCTGTCGCCGCAGTCCGCGACGACGCGACCCGACGCGGTCCGCCTGCAGCAGGTGCGTCGCACCTTCGGTGACGTCGAGGCCGTGCGCGGCATCGACCTCGTCGTCCGTCCCGGCGAGGTGGTGGCCTTCCTCGGCCCCAACGGCGCCGGCAAGACCACCACCCTCGACATGGTCCTCGGCCTCGGCCGACCCACCTCCGGCACCGTCCAGGTGCTCGGTCTCGACCCCCGCGACGCCGTCGCCCAGGGTCGGGTGGCTGCCGTCATGCAGAGCGGAGGGCTGCTCAAGGACCTGACGGTCGCCGAGACCGTCCGCTACGTCCGCAGCCTCTTCACCCACGTGCGCGACGTCGACGACGTGCTCGCGCGCGCCGGGCTCACGGCGCTCGCCGACCGTCGCGTCGGGCTCTGCTCCGGCGGCGAGCAGCAGCGCCTGCGGTTCGCCCTCGCCCTGCTCAGCGACCCCGACCTGCTGCTGCTCGACGAGCCCACCACCGGCATGGACGTCGAGGGACGCCGCACGTTCTGGAACGCGATCCGCGACGACGCGCGGCACGGCCGCACCGTCATGTTCGCGACCCACTACCTCGAGGAGGCGGACGCGTACGCCGACCGGATCGTGCTCGTCAGCGGCGGCCGCATCGTCGCCGACGGCACGGCCGCCGAGATCAAGGCGCGAGCCGTCGGGCGCACCGTGCGCGCGACCCTCCCCGACGCGGACGACGCGACCGTCGCCGAGATCGCGGCCCTCCCCGGCGTCGAGGGCGTCGACGTGCGCGGCAGCAGCGTCGTCGTGCACGGCACCGACTCCGACGCCGTCGCCCGCCACCTGCTCACCCGCACTGCCGCGCACGACCTGGAGATCGTCGGACGAGGCCTGGAGGACGCCTTCCTCAGCCTCACCGGCGGCGACGAGAGGACCCCCGCATGATCACCCCCGCCATCCCCGTCACCACCACCGGGCCCCGGACGACTCCCCGGCTCGGGGGCTTCAACCGGGTCCTGCTCTCCCTCGAGCTGCGCCGGATGCTGCGCAACCGCCGCACCGTCTTCTTCTCGCTCCTGTTCCCCGCGGCGCTCTTCTTCGCCTTCGCCGGCAGCAGCGGCGGCGACGAGCGGGTGGGGCACGGCAACGTGTCCGCGTACGTCATGGTGTCGATGGCGCTGTACGGCGCCGCCCTCACCACCGCGTCCGCAGGCTCGTCGGTGGCGCTCGAGCGATCGGTCGGCTGGTCGCGACAGCTGCGGCTCACGCCCCTGCACCCGCTCGCCTACATCGCCACCAAGGCGGCCTGTGCGCTGGTGCTCGGCGCGCTCGCGGTCGCGGTGGTCAACGTCGCGGCGGTGCTGCAGGGCCGGGCCGACCTGCCCGCCGGACGGTGGCTGGCCTGCGCGCTGCTGGCGCTGCTCTGCTCGTTCGTCTTCGCCGCCCTCGGCCTGTTCGTCGGCTACGTCGTGCCCGGGGAGAACGCCATGCAGCTGCTCGGGCCCGGGCTCGCGCTGTTCGCCTTCCTCGGCAACCTGTTCATCCCCATCACCGAGGGCAGCACCCTGTGGCACATCGCGTCGGTGACCCCGATGTTCGGCGTGGCCGAGATCAGCCGCGCGCCGCTTGCCGGTGAGCTGCCCTGGTACGCGGTCGTCAACGCCGTGGGCTGGCTGGCCGTCTTCGTCGCCGGTGCGGCGTGGCGGATGAGCAAGGACACGGCCCGCGGGTGAGCCGTACGCTGCCCGACATGAGCGTGCCACGGACCGTCGTCGTCCCCACGGGACGCTGGGGTCCGTGGTTCGCGCTCATCTGGCTGTTCTTCCTCGGCGACCCGCTGCTCGCCGCGTGGGCACGCCGCGACGAGGCGGCCGGGATCGGCGGGCTCGTCGTGACCGTCCTGTTCGCCGCGCTGTACATGCTCACCTGGTGGCAGGCACGTCGTGAGCGCTGGCTGGCGGACCGGACGCCGCCACCGGCACGGGCGGTCGCGCTCTTCCTCGGCCTCGTCGTCCTGTGCGCCGCCGACGTCGCGCTCCTGGGGGAGGTCGGCACGGCCTGCATCGTGTACGTCGCGATCGCCGGCGTCCTGCTCTTCCGGGCCGCGGTGGCGGCCACCCTCACCGTCGCTGCGGTCGTCGGCTCCCTGGGGCTCGGGGCGGTCGAGGGCTGGGGCAGCCAGGCCGGGCTGGCCTTCGCCGTCCTCGCCGGATCGGTCGCCATCTTCGGCGTCCGCGCGCTCGTCGGCCGCAACGCGCAGCTGCTGCACGCCCAGGCCGAGAATGCCGAGCTCGCCGTGGAGAACGAGCGCACGCGCTTCGCCCGCGACCTGCACGACATCCTCGGCCACTCCCTGACCGTCATCACCGTGAAGGCCGAGCTGGCCCGGCGGCTGCTCGAGTCGGGCGACGCCGCGGACCGCGCCCGGGCGCTCGCCGAGGTGGGCGACCTGGAGCGCCTGGGCCGCGACGCGCTCGCCGACGTCCGTCGCGCGGTCGAGGGCTACCGCGAGATCACCCTGCCCGGCGAGATCTCCCGTGCTCGCACGGCGCTGGCGGCCGCGGACGTCGAGGCGTCGCTGCCCGGAACGGTCGACGACGTGCCCACCGAGCTGCGCGACCTCTTCGCGTGGACGGTGCGCGAGGGGGTCACGAACGTCGTGCGGCACGCGGCCGCGCGTCGGTGCACCGTCACGGTCGACGCGCGGGCGGTCGAGGTGCGCGACGACGGGCGCGGACTGGCCCACGCCGACGTCGGTGGTCACGGGCTGGCGGGGCTGCGCGAACGCGCTGCGGCCGTCGGTGCGACGGTCGTGGTGCGCTCGCTCGACCCCGGCGTCAGCCTGCGCGTCGGGAGGGAGGGCCCATGACGATCCGTCTGCTGCTCGCCGACGACCAGGCCCTCGTGCGCGGCGCGCTGGCGGCGCTGCTGTCGCTGGAGCAGGACCTCGACGTCGTGGCGGAGGTCGGGTCCGGCGCCGACGTGCTCGACGCCGTCCGGCAGCACCGCCCCGACGTCGCCCTGCTCGACATCGAGATGCCGGGCCTCGACGGCATCGAGGCGACCCGCGCGGTCGTCGCGGCGGGCCTGGGGACCCGGGTGCTGGTCGTCACCACGTTCGGGCGACCCGGGTACCTGCGGCGGGCGCTGCAGGCCGGTGCGTCGGGGTTCGTCGTGAAGGACGTGCCCGCCACGCAGCTCGCCGACGCCGTGCGCCGGGTGCACGCGGGCCTGCGCGTCGTCGACCCGACCCTCGCCGCGGACAGCCTCGTCAGCGGGGACTCACCGCTCACCGAGCGCGAGACCGACGTGCTGCGCGCCGCTCGCGACGGCGCCAGCGTCGCCGTGGTGGCCGAGCGTCTCCACCTGTCGCAGGGGACGGTCCGCAACCACCTGTCGGCGGCGATCGGCAAGACCGGGGGCGACAACCGCGCCGCCGCCGTGCGCGTCGCCGAGGCCAACGGCTGGCTCTGACGCAGGAGGGTGCCGCACTAGGTGTACTTGGCGGGGACGTTCATGACACTCGGCTGATCGGGGGCAGTCCTGCGAGGGCTGAGTGGCGTCGTTGATTGT
>NZ_JBYTCR010000006.1:0-175987 GCF_058790455.1 Aeromicrobium sp. EU05-FHT14F07 | reverse complement strand
GACACGAGAGCCTCCTGGGCGGCGTGAATCTAGACAATCCACACCTCACCCCGGAGGCTCTCTCCACGTCAACGACCGGGCACCAACCTCATGGCCGGTTACACCTAGTTCGTCTGGGTCATCTTCCCAGGATCACCCGACGAGCGAGGTGATCCGACCTACCGTCGATGATCGACGAAGGAGAACACGATGAAGCGACGCGGAAGCGCCCTGGTCCTCGCCACGGCCCTGTCGATCGGAACGCTGGGTGCCGTTGCGGCCCCCGCCGAGGCCGCCACGACCTACAAGAACTGCACCGAGCTCAACAAGGTGTACATGCACGGCGTCGGCCTGCCGGGAGCGCGTGACAAGGTGCGCGGCAAGACCAAGCCGGTCACGAACTTCACGAAGAACAAGGCGGTCTACAACGCCAACAAGAAGTCTGACCGCGACAAGGACGGCGTCGCCTGCGAGAAGCGGTGACACCGTCGGCGGTGGGGTGTAGGACGGACGCATGAGCCGTGTCCGTATGCACAACATCTCGATCTCCCTCGACGGGTTCGTGGCGGGGGAGCCGCAGGCTCTCGAGACGCCCATGGGCCACGCGGGGCAACGCCTGCACACCTGGATGTTCGACACCGCCTTCGGTGCCTCGATGATGGGACGCGCCGGCGGGTCCGACGGGCTCGACCAGGCGTATGCGCAGCGCTTCGCCGACGGCATCGGCGTCGAGATCATGGGCGCCGGGAAGTTCGGACCGCCGGGCTGGCAGGACGACCCCGACTGGCGCGGCTGGTGGGGCGAGACGCCGCCGTTCGGCACACCGGTGCTCGTGCTCACCCACCGTCCCCGCGAACCCCTCGCCCTGGACGGCACGACGTTCCACTTCCTTGACGCCGCTCCGGCCGAAGCCCTGGAGAAGGCTCGGGAGATGGCGGGTGGTCTCGACGTGCGCATCGGTGGGGGTGCCGACGTGGCCCGGCAGTTCCTGGCCGAGCGGCTCGTCGACGTCGCGCACGTCGTGCAGGTGCCGATCGTGCTCGGACGCGGAGCGCAGCTGTGGCAGGGCCTCGAAGGCCTCCAGGAGGACTACGACGTCGAGGCCGTGTCGTCCCCGTCGGGCGTCGTGCACCTGACCCTGCAGCGCAAGGTCTGAGTCAGTCGCAGTAGTCGCAGAGGCCGGTGGCGGGAAGCGCCGTGAAGCACGTCGGGCAGACCTTGACCGGCTTCGTCTCGACGGCAGCCCGCGCCCTGCTGGGGCGGGTCGAGGTCGTGGTCGCGCTCGTGCGGCGCACCTTCGCAGGACGCGGGGTGCCGCCGTCGGCGGGCAGGTCGGTCGCGAGAGCCCGGTAGCAGAGCAGACGGTCCTCGGCGGCGCGCTGCTCGACGTCGCGCACGACGTCACCCGTCGTCGCCAGGACCGCCCGTGCGTAGACGTCGCCGACCGTGCCATCGCGCTGGACCGCGAGCGACGTGAGGGGCGGGTCGCCCGCGCGTGCCGCCGCCAGGGCGGTGATCTCCATGAAGTCGCCGAGCCACGTGCGGCGCGACGTCGGGCTGTCGACGCGCGTGCGGACGAGGACCTGATCAGCAAGGTCGCTGACGGTGATCACGGCGCCGTACCGGGTTGCGGTCTCGCGAAGGACGTCGAGTGCTGCGGGGGTCCACCGGGCGAACTGGGGGAGGAGCTTGGCCACGTCCCACAACGTTAGACGACCGGTCCACGGGGGCGCGTCGGCGGACCGGTCAGAGAGCGCGCCGCACGCGGATGGGCCCCTTCGCCGTTGAAGGATCGACGACGCGTCCGCCCTGAGTGATCTCCACGGAACCGTCGGCGACGAGACGCCGCGCTGCTCGTCGCGCCGGCTCCATCAGCTCGCGCCAGCCGTCGGGGTCGACCCGCCGCGCAGCCTCCGACGGACAGATTGTCGCTCCGCCAGCCCGGGCGTCGAGCAGGTCCACGATGGCCGTCTGGAGCTCTTGGTCTGTGCGCGTCACGCCGTGCTTGCGGCAGGCCTGCGAGCAGTAACGCACCTGGTCCCAGTCGCGCTCCCACTTCTTGCGCCACTCGATGCGACGTCCGCACGACGCGCAGGTCTTCGACTCGGGGGACATGCCCCCAGTCTCTGGTCAACTCGACGATCCCGCCTGACGTCGCGCGGGCCGAGACCCCCTGTCCGACCTCGAACATAGTGTCGAAACACCGATCCAGGGGAGGACTCATGACCATGTACGACGACCAGCAGGACCACCGCTGGTGGCGCATCCGCACGATCAGCGACCCACCGGGCGAGCCGTCCTTCGGCTACACCGTCGGGCTGGCGCGGTACGGGCTGCACGACCTCCATCTGACGTCGAGACCAGCACTGGGGTGCGATCCTGGGGCCGACTACGTCCTCGGCCAGCGCGCGATGGCTCGCGTGCTCGACGACCTCGCGGCGGCGATGGTCGCCGGTGAACTCACGCTCGGTGACGACGTCGACGTGCAGCTCGATGGCGGACTCAGCACGGCCTACCTCGAGGTCGGAGCGCCCGTGCCCGCTGGCTGGATGGAGGCGCTGCGAGCGTCATCGGACGCGGTCGTGCCGCTGCCGTGGGCTCTCGTGCGGTGCCCGGTCGGTGCCGATCCGGGTCTGCCGCCTGGCGACGTCGACGGCTGGCGACGCCGCGTGCAGGATCTCGTGGCGCGGACGCCTCGGGTCCACGGCTTCGAGGATCCCGACCCGACCGCGTTCCCCGCGACGGACGACGCGCTCGGTCCACTCGCGCCCTGGGTGCACGCCGTCGCCCAGGCGCTCGCCTCGGCGCCCGCCAGCGCCGTCGTGTCGAGACTGGTCGACGACGTGGTCGCGCAGCGCGACCCTGAGCTGCGCACCCAGCTGCGCGAACGCTCCCGCACGGTCGGTCGAGTGCATGCGCTCGAACCCGTCGAGCGGCTCACCGGACGCGTCGTGCGCGCGATCAGCCAGCGTCGTGGATACCGGACGGCCGTGGCGGTGGAGCGTCGTCGCCCCGACCTCCCGTACGGCTGCTGCGTCGAGCAGCACCTGGGCCGTCTGGTCCGGGACTCCGTTGAGTCGTGCCTGCTCGTCGCGATCCTCGACGACGTCGTGACCTCGTCGGAGCGCGTGGCCGTGCAGGCCGCCTGGACGCCGTTCGTCCCGTTCGGAGTGCCGGTGGGAGCGGCCGGGTGAAGGTGAAGTCGAGAACAGTTCCTAGGAGAGCAGTAACCACGCCGCGGTCACGTCGTTGGCAGTGCTACACGCGCTCCGGTTCCGACGGAGCGCACGTTCGGGGGAACGATAGACATGCGTCGACGCATCATGTCCACATCCATCGGAGCGGCCGCCTTGGCGCTGGCTGCTCTCACCGTTCCGGCGCAGGCCGGGGCCGACGACCAGGCACGCCTCCAGCCGTTCCTGGCCGACCAGCTGTCTGCCCTCAGGGGCGACGCGGTCACGACCGTCATGGTCCACGGCCGCACGCTGGCCGATGCCGAGCGCGCGGTGCGCGACTTTGGGCTCCAGCGGGCTGGCAGCTTCGACAAGATCGGGGTCGTGATCGCCACAGGCTCGCGCAGCGAGATCGAGGCGGCACGCTCGGCCGAGGGGGTCACGTACCTGGAGGGCGACCAGCCGATCGAGTACCACCAGGAGACGTCGAACATCGCCACGCGCGGTGCTGAGGCCGCGGCGACGCTCACGGGTGCCGACGGCACTGCGCTCACGGGGCGCGGTGTCAGCGTCGCCGTGATCGACTCCGGCGTGGACCCGACGCACCCGTACCTGGAGGACGCGACGGTCGCGAACCTGAAGTCGGTGTGCTCGCCGCTCGACGAGTCGAGCTGTCAGGTACTGCGGGTGCCCAACTCCTTCGACACCGACACGACGTCGGTCGGCGGTCACGGGACGCACGTCGCCGGGATCGCGGTCGGTCGTCCGACCACGCTCACGAGCGGCGAGAAGCTGCAAGGTGCGGCGCCGGGGGCCAGCCTCGTGTCGCTGTCGACCGGGGCCGGGATCCTCATCCTCGGCGCGGACGCGTCGCTGAACTGGGTCCTCGAGAACCACGAGAAGCCCTGCGGCGACGGTGTCTCGGCAGCCGCGTGCCCGCCGATCAAGGTCACCAACAACTCCTACGGCCCGTCGGGTGGTGGGTCGTTCGATCCTGAGTCGACGACGGTCAAGCTGCAGCGTGCCCTTGCCGCGGAGGGCGTGGTGACGGTGTGGGCGGCCGGCAACGACGGTGGCGACGGCAGCGAGAGCCTGACGAACCCGCCCGGTCAGGACCCGACGGGCGGCATCGTCTCGGTCGCGTCGTACTACGACCTCGACACGGGAACCCGCGACGGCCGGGTCTCGTCGTTCTCCAGCCGGGGTGCGGCGTCGGACCGGTCGACGTGGCCGGACCTGTCGGCGCCGGGGGAGGACATCACCTCCTCGTGCCGGCCGTACCTGGTGATCTGCGCGACGGGCCTGGACCCGAAGGACGGGCCTGGTCCGCTCGACGTGGGCACGTTCAACACGATCAGCGGAACGTCGATGGCTGCACCGCACGTGGCGGGCATCGTCGCGCAGCTGTTCCAGGCGGATCCGTCGGCGACGCCGGCCGAGGTGGAGTCGGCGCTGACGTCGACGGCGTACAAGTACACGGACGGCAGCGCCTACGTGGGCGGCACGTCGTTCGACAAGGGACACGGTCTGGTCGACGTGGTGGCTGCGGTGTCGGCGCTGCGCTGACGTGGTCCGACGAGGTCCCGGGACATCCTTCGTGGGTCCCGGGACCTCGTCGTCTCCTGGCTAGCGTCGGGGTGCGACGAGGACGGGTGCTGCTTCGGTGACCTGGAGCGGGGTCGCGGCACCGGTCGCGGTGAGTGGCTGTCCGAGTGGTGTCCACGCCGCGCCGTCGACGCGGAACCGGACCGTGTAGGTGGTGTCGACGCGGATGCTGACCCGGTCGGCTGTGCGCTGGTAGGTGTGCGTGACGTCCTTCGCCGGGTAGGGGCGGCCGGGACGTGTGGTGGTGCGGCTCGTCCCGTCCCCGTGGTGCCAGGTGAAGCGGGTGGGGGTGGCCTCGACGTCGATGTCGTGCCCGAGCAGCGTGATGCTCTCGCGCACCGGCCGCGGGTCGGTGTGCAGGATCGTCGGCACGTTCACCAGCGTCCGCCCACCAGGCTGCACGGTCACGCGCAGCGCGGGCATGGGAATCTCACTGACCGCCCGCCGCACGTCGCCCTCCGTAAGCTCCGGCTCCTCCGGCGGCGCCGCTTCTTCCGGGTCGGAGGCGACAATGCCGCGCGCGCCGCAGCGGAAAGTGGCTTCGTATCGGGGAGCGTCTGTGTTCGAGCTGCTGAAGAAACAGGCCGAATCCCTCGACATCTTCGAGGACACGCGTTGCGCTGCCTTCGGACCCTCGACCTGGCTAGGCGTGCGCGCGGGACGCCACACGTTCGATTCGATGTTGACGGACGGCTTGAACGGGTCCGGGCTCACCTCCACATCGCCGCTAGTCAGGGTGCTTGGGCCGCCAACCAGAAGAGCGACGAGCATCGAGCGGACGATCACTGCCCCTCCACGACGTAGAGGTCTCGGATCTCGTAGGGAGCGCGGGGGCTTAGTTCAAAGGCGACGTCTTCCGTTGAACCGTCAGGGATCTCGATCTTGAAGCGCACGTCGGCGGCAGTCCCGTCGCGGTGGACACGAGTGGCCTTCACGTCCCACGGTGCGGATGTAGGTCGTTCATCCTCGGGGACGGCCCCGAGTGTCGATATGTAGCGCAGGCAGGGCTTGCAGCCTGACGACAGTTTTCGCAGGTCCTCTGTATCGCCCGTGATAGCGGCAAAGTTGAACAGCTGAACCCAGTGATATGCGAAAGATGCCGCGCCTTCGTCTGTCGACTTTGAGGCTTGCTCGGGGAGTTCAGGAGGCTTGGGCGCAGAACTTGCGGACGCCGATGCGTCTTCGGAGGGTCCAGGCCCCGGCTCGAGGACGTCCGGGTCGCCGGTGCATCCGGTAAGAAGAAGCGCGGCTGTCAAGGTCGCCGCGATCGTAAGTTTCTTCATTCGTGATCCCCCGATCTGACGCGTCAGAAGGTAGCGAAAACCCGCCGGAGGGTGAAGTCGTCATCCACAAGGCTCGGACGTCCGTCCGTTCGGGACGGCGGGCGGTGCGGCGGCGGTGGACGGGGTGGGGACGGGTGTCCGCCCCTACGGCTAGGTTCGTCGTGTGGCGTTGACGATCCATCGGGCGGAGCGGGCCGACGTGCTCGCGGAGGGGCTCGCCGGGCTGTTGGCCGAGCCGCCCGACGACCCGTTCGAGCGCGACTTGGTCGTGGTCGCGGCCGCCGGGGTCGAACGGTGGCTCGCGCAGACCCTCAGCCACCGCCTCGGCACCGCCGCCGGGCACGACGACGGCATCTGCGCCGGCGTCTCCTTCGTGCGCCCCCTCCACCTACTCACCGAGCTCACCGAGAAGGAGCGCGACGACCCGTGGGCGCCGCGTCGCCTCGCCTGGGTCGTCCTCGACGTCATCCAGCAGCACCTCGACGAACCCTGGCTCGCGATCGTCGCCCGTCACGTGGGCCACGGTCTCGAACCGAGGGAGGAGGCGCTGCGGCGCAGCCGGCGCTACCCGACCGCCAAGCGCATCGCCTCGCTCCTGCACGGGTACGCCGTCCAGCGGCCCTGGATGGTGCAGTCCTGGACTGCCGGCGACGACGTCGACGGGGTGGGCGCGCCGCTCGTCCCCGAGGTCCGCTGGCAGGCCGAGATCTGGAGACGTGCCCACGCGCTCCTCGACGGCCACCCCTCGCCCGACCTCCGCCTCGCCGACACCGCCACGCGTCTGCGCGAGCACACCCTCGACCCCGACCTGCCCCGGCGGTTGTCGTTCTTCGGCCACACCCGCATGCCGCACGCCGAGCTCGACGTCGTCGGCGCGCTCGCCGACACCCGCGACGTCCACCTCTGGCTGCCCCACCCGTCACGCACCCGCTGGGACGAGGTGGCCCGCAGCCTCGACGAGAGCGCACGGCAGCCCGTGCGCCGCGACACCGTCGAGACCCCCGACACCGGCAACACGCTCCTCGCGGCCTGCGCACGGGACGTCGGCGAGCTCGAACGCAGCCTCCTCGCGCTCCCCGGCGACACCACCACCCACCACCTGCCCGGTCCCGCCCGGCCCGTCAGCCTGCTCGGCCACCTGCAGGCCGACCTCGCCGCCGACCGCGACGGCCCCGACGGCGACCCGCGCGACCTCGACCCGCTCGACCGGTCCGTGCAGGTGCACGCCTGCCACGGCCCTGCCCGGCAGGTCGACGTCCTGCGAGAGGTCGTCGTCGGCCTCCTCGCCGACGACCCCACCCTCGAGCCGCGCGACGTGCTCGTGATGTGCCCCGACGTCGAGACCTTCGCGCCCCTCGTCGAAGCCGCGTTCGGGCTCGACGACGTGCCCGACGTCGACCACCCCGGCCACCGCCTCCGCGTCCGCCTCGCCGACCGCGCCACCGGAGCCACCAACCCCGTCGCCGACGTCCTCCAGAAGGTCGTCGCCATCGCGGCAGCACGCCGCACCACCGCCACCGAGGTGCGCGACCTCCTCAGCCTCGCGCCCGTCCGACGACGCTTCGCGCTCACCGACGACGACCTCGAGCAGATCGACGAGTGGACCGTGCAGACCGCCATCCGCTGGGGCGTCGACGCCGACGCCCGCGCAGCCTGGCACCTCGGCGGACTCGCGCAGAACACCTGGCGCAGCGGACTCCAACGCCTCGCCCTCGGCGTCGTGACCGACGGTCACGACGACCCTGACGCCCACGACGGCACCCACACCGGCAACCGGCTCGGCGGCGTGCTCCCGCTCGACGACCTCGGCAGCACCGGCGTCGACCTCGTCGGCCGGTTCACCGAGGCCGTCGAGCGGCTCGCCGCAGTGCTCGACGCGTCGCGCCCCCAGCCCGTCGACGAGTGGGTCGAGCTGCTCACCACCGCCGTCCATACCCTCACCGACGTGCCCACCCGCGACGCGTGGCAGCGCGAGCAGGTCCTCCGCGTCCTCGCCGACCTCACCCGCGCCGACACCGCCCCAGCCGCCCGCGGCACCCTCACCGTCGGCGAGGTCGCCGCGTTCCTGACGGACGCCTTCGCCCCACGCCCCACCCGCACGAGCTTCCGCACCGGCTCCCTCACCGTGTGCACGATGGTGCCGATGCGCTCGGTGCCGCACCGCGTCGTCTGCCTCCTCGGCCTCGACTCCGGTGCCTTCCCTCGCACGCCCACCCCGCTCGGCGACGACGTGCTCGCACGCACCCCGCTGGTCGGCGAACGCGACGCAGCGGGGGAGGACCGCCAGCTGTTCCTCGACGCCGTCCTGTCGGCCACCGAGCACCTCGTCATCACCTACACCGGCGCCAGCGAGCACACCGGCCGCTCACTCCCGCCAGCCACCCCGGTCGGTGAGCTGCTCGACCAGCTCGCGCGTACCGTGCCGACCGCCGACGTGCGCAGCCACGTGCTCGTGCAGCACCCGTTGCAGGCCTTCGACGCGCGCTCGTTCGTCCCGGGCGCCCTGGTCCCCGGCTCCTCCTTCAGCTTCGACACCGCCGCCTACGCCGGCGCCCGCGCCACCGTGCGTCCGCAGGTCGCCGAGCCCCCGTTCCTTCCGGCTGCGCTCCCGGGCGACGCCGACCGGATCATCACCCTCGACGCCCTGCGCGACCTGGTCCGTCACCCGGTGAGGTCCTTCGTCACCGGCCGACTCGACGTGCGTCTGCCCTACGAGGACGAGCCGATCGACGACAGCGTCCCCCTCGGGCTCGACCACCTCGACCGGTGGAAGGTCAAGGACCGCGTCCTCGCTGCCGTGCTGGCCGGAGTCCCCGGTCACGACGCCGAGGCCGACGAACGCCGCCGTGGCCTCCTACCGCCCGGCGCGCTCGGCGACGCCGAGCTCGAGCGGGTGCGTCCCGAGGTGAGGACTCTCTTCGCGCTGGCGGCACCCCTGCGCGCCGACACCGCCCGCAGCGTCGACGTCGACGTCGAGCTCGGCGACGGTCGGCGCGTGCTCGGCACCGTCGCCGGCGTGCACCCCGACCACGTCCTGCGGGTCACCGCCTCGACCGTGCAAGGACGTCAGCTGCTGGAGGCGTGGGTCGACGTCCTCGCCCTCGCGGCGGCGGGCCACGGACGACCCGCACACCTCGTCGGCCGTGTGCCGAGCGGCTACCGGAAGGCACCCGGTGTCGTCACGCTCGCGGCGCCGGCGCAGGACGACGCACGGTCGGTCCTCGCCGAGCTGCTCGACCTGCACGCCCTCGGTCGCACCACCTTCCTCCCGCTGCCGGTCAAGACGTCCCAGGCCTACGCCGACCTCGCGCGGCGCACGCGCCCGGAGATCGCCCTCGCCAAGGCCGAACGGGAGTGGATCGGCAGCCGCGACATTCCGGGCGAGGTCGCCGACCCCTACCACCGGCTCGTGCTCGGGCCCGACGCGCCACTGGGCGACCTGATCGGGCGCGGCTTCGAGCAGCACGCCTCCACGCTGTGGTTCCCGCTCCTCGACCGGATGGAGGTCGACGCGTGAGCACCGACCGACCGGTCGCCGAGTTCGACATCACCGACCCCCTGCCCAGCGGCACCACGCTCCTGGAGGCCAGCGCCGGCACGGGCAAGACGTGGGCGATCGCCGCGCTGGTCACTCGCCTCGTGGCCGAGGGCGTCGCCACCCTCGACCAGCTGCTCGTCGTCACCTTCGGTCGGGCGGCCAGCGCCGAGCTGAAGGACCGGGTGCGCGAACGGCTCGTGCAGGCCGACGCCGTCCTCGCCGCCGGTCGCGGCGACGACCGCGACCCCCTGCAGCAGCTCCTCCTCGGCGTCGACGAGACCGAGCGCAGCGTCCGTCGCCGCCGGCTGCGCGCCGCGGTCGCACGGTTCGACGAGGCCACGATCACCACCACCCACGGGTTCTGCCAGGCCGTGCTGCGCAGCCTCGGGACCACCGGCGACGTCGAGCCCGGGTCCGTGCTCGTCGAGGACGACACCGACATCGTCGACCAGGTCGTCTCCGACCTCTACCTGCGGGCGGTCGGCCGAGGCCAGACACCACCGTTCGACCACCAGGAGGCGGCCGTGCTCGGCCGGCGTGCGGTCGAGGACCCGTCGGCGTTCCTGCTGCCCACCGACGCGGAGCCCGGATCCGCACCCGACCTGCGTCGCAGGTTCGCCGCAGCGGTCCGGGAGGAGTCGGCGCGTCGGCGTCTGGCGGCCCGCACCCTCTCCTACGACGACCTGCTGCAGCGGCTCGCCGAGGCGCTCGAGCCCGACGACTCACCGGCCCGCACCGTCATGCGCGACCGCTGGCGGGTCGTGCTCGTCGACGAGTTCCAGGACACCGACCCCGTGCAGTGGCGCATCCTGGAGCGCGCCTTCGTGGGGCACGCCACGATGGTGCTGGTCGGCGACCCGAAGCAGGCCATCTACGGGTTCAGGGGCGGCGACGTCGACACCTACCTACGGGCCGCCGCGCAGGCCGACACCCGACGCACCCTCACCGTCAACCACCGCAGCGACGCGCCGCTCGTCGCCGCCGTCGACGCGGTCCTGCGAGGTGCTGCGCTCGGCGACCCGGCGATCGTCGTGCGTCCGGCCGGCGCCGCGCTCGACGGGTCGCGGCTCAGCGACCCGCGCGGCGACGCCCCCTTCCGGCTGCGAGCCCACCTGCGCAGCGACGCCGGGTCCGCCGACGACGCCCTGCGCATCGGCGACGTCCGGCCCCGGGTGGCCCGCGACGTCGCGGCCGACGTCGCCGCGCTGCTGGGCTCAGGTGCGAGCTACGAACACGGCGCCGGCCCCGTGCCGCTCACGGCGGGCGACGTGGCGGTGCTCGTCGAGCGGCACGGTGATGCCGAGCTGCTGCACACCGAGCTGGAGCGTCGTGGCGTGCCGGCCGTGCGCACCGGTGGGTCGGACGTGCTGCAGAGTCGCGCGGGCGAGGACTGGGTGACGCTGCTGACCGCCATGGAGTCGCCGCACCGCAGCGGCTACACCCGTGCCGCCGCACTCGGTCCGTTCCTCGGCTGCACGGCCGACGACCTGGCCGCCGACGACGGCGACGCCGTGACTGATCGCGTCTCCGCGAGGTTGCGCGACCTCACCGACCTGCAGCGCGAGCGCGGTACCGCCGGCATGGTCGAGGCGCTGACCGCCGACGCGTCCGTCGTCGAGCGGCTGCTGAGCCACCAGGGCGGGCGGCGTCGCCTCACCGACCTCGAGCACGTCGGCCAGGTGCTCGCGATCGCAGCCCGGGAGCACGGACTCGGCCTGTCCGGGCTGCGACGCTGGCTGCTCGACCGCCGCAGCGAGACCTCCCCGGCCGCCGACCGCACCCACCGTCTCGACACCGACGCCGACGCCGTGCAGATCGTCACCACGTTCGTCAGCAAGGGACTGCAGTACCCCGTCGTCTACGTGCCCTTCCTGTTCGACCGGTGGGTGCCGGAGCCGAGCATCGTCCGCCTGCACGACGACGACGGCCGTCGCTGCCTCGACGTCGGCGGGGCGGGACCCTCATGGACCGCCCACGCCAGACGGTCGGACGCGGAGCGGGCAGGGGAGTCCCTTCGCCTGCTCTACGTGGCCCTCACCCGCGCCCAGTCGCGGCTGGTCGTGCACTGGTCGCCCACGTTCAACGCCCGCCACGGCGCTCTGCACCGTCTGCTGTTCCGCTCCGACCCGTCGCAGCCCGACGTCCCCGACGTGCAGGCCGTGCCATCCGACCACGACGCGGTCGCGCGGCTGCGGGCCTGGCAGGAGCGCGGGGGCCCGGTCGTCGAGCAGATGGCCACGGGAGACGACGAGCTCGCACCCGCCGCAGGCGAGAGCGAACGGCTCGAGGTCCGTCACCTGCGTCGAGAGGTCGACACCGTCTGGACCCGGACGTCGTACACCTCGCTCGTACGGCGCGACGAGGGCCCCAGCGTCTCGAGCGAGCCGGAGTCCAGTGCCGCGGACGACGAGGTGGAGGTGGTCGCCGAGGTCGACACGGCACCCGCGCTCGGTCCCTCGCCCTGGGCCGACCTGGCCGGTGGCGCAGCGCTGGGGACGCTCGTGCACGGCGTGCTCGAGCACGTCGACGTCGGTGCCGCCGACCTCGACGCGGAGGTCCGTCGCCGGGTGGAGGACGAGCTGACCCTGCGGCCGCTCGCCGTCGACGTGGACGTCCTCGCCCCCGCGCTCGTCGGGGCCCTGTGCACCCCGCTCGGCCCCCTCGCCGACGACCTCACGCTCGCCGACGCCCTGGGTCGTCGCCCGTTCCGCGAGATGGACTTCGAGCTGCCGCTCGCCGGCGGCGACACCGCCCGGCGGTCCGGCCGCACCGGCACGCTCGCCGACGTCGCCGACCTCATGGAGGCGCACCTTCCGTCCGACGACGCGCTGCGACCCTTCGCGGCGGAGCTGCGCGACACCAGCCTGCGGGGCCGCACCCTGCGCGGGTACCTCACCGGATCGATCGACCTGCTCCTGCGGCTCGACGGCGACCGGACGCTCGTCGTCGACCACAAGACGAACCGGCTCGAGAGCGGCGCGCTCGTCGAGGCGGGTGGTGGCCTGGAGGCGTACGCGCCCGAGCGGCTCGCCGACGCGATGCTGCACACGACCTACCCGCTGCAGGCCCTGCTGTACGCCGTGGCCCAGCACCGCTTCCTGCGCTGGCGCCTGCGGGGGTACGACCCCGACGAGCACCTCGCCGGCGTCCTGTACCTGTTCGTGCGCGGGATGACCGGGCCCGACGGACCCCGCGGAGCCGACGGCAGCCCCTTCGGCGTCTTCGCCTGGCGCCCCCCGTCGGCGCTGGTGCTGGACCTCAGTGCGCTGCTCGACGGCAGCCCGACCGACGGAGGTCCGCGATGAGCGACACGTCCCCGCCCCCCGCGGTCGAGGTCGGGTCGGGCGACCCGTTCGACCGGCAGGTGGTCCAGGGTCTCGACGTCGAGAGCGACGGTCTGCTGGCCGCCCTGAACCACGCAGGTGTGCTCGCGGCCGCGGACGTCCACGTCACACGCACCGTCGCGGGGCTGGCGGGCGAGGACGACGAGGCGGTGCTGCTCGCCCTGGCGCTCGCCGTGCGTGGCGTGCGGCTCGGGTCGTCGTGCGTCGACCTCAGCGGCGCTGTCGACGACCTGCGGCTGGAGGCGCCGGAGGTCGTGTGGCCCTCGTTCGTCGACGACCTCGACGCCTGGTGGACACGCGTCGAGGACAGCCCGTTGACGTCCGGACGCGACCGTGTGCTCGTCGCAGAGGCTCCGCTGCTGCACCTGGTGCGCTACCACGCGCTCGAGGTCTCGCTGTGTCGACGGCTGGGGGAGCGGCTCGCGCTGCGACCTCCCGCCGTCGACCGGACCTCCCTCGAGGCCGACCTGGCCCGCCTCTTCGGCGACCCGGGTTTCGCCGACCAGCGTGCTGCCGCGGCCCGCGCCGCACACGCGTGGACGACCGTGCTCACCGGCGGTCCGGGCACGGGCAAGACCACCACCATCGCGCGTCTGCTGGTCGCGCTCGCGAGCCAGCACACCGCGGTCGGGCACGACCGGCCCCTGGCCGTCGGGCTGGCGGCGCCGACCGGCAAGGCCGCGGCGCGGATGCGCGAGGCGGTCGCCGCCGCATCGGCCGATCCGGTGTTCACCGAGGCGGAGCGCGGCTGGCTGCGGACGTTGCCGGCCGGCACGGTGCACCGGCTGCTGGGTTCGCGACCCGACCACCGGACGGCCTTCCGGCACCACGCGGGGCAGAAGCTGCCCTACGACGTCGTGGTCGTCGACGAGACGTCGATGGTCTCGTTGCTGCTGATGGAGCGCCTGGTGCAGGCGGTCCCCTCGAGCTGCCGCCTGGTGCTCGTCGGTGACGCCGAGCAGCTCGCGTCCGTCGAGGCCGGTGCGGTGCTGCGCGACGTCGTGGAGGGTCTGGGCGGCGACGACAGCCCGGTCGTCACCCACCTGCAACAGTCGCACCGCTTCGACGGCGGCATCGGAGCGCTGGCGGCGGCGGTGGTCGAGGGCGATGCGTCACGGGTGCTCGACCTGCTCGCCGACGGGGTGGACGGGGTGTCCCTGCACCGTCCCGACGAGGTCGAGGAGGTCGTGTCCGGCCTTCCCGCGCAGCAGGCTCGCGCGGTCGCGCGCGCGGCGGCCGACGGCGACGTGTCCACCGCGCTCGCGGCCCTGGGTGAGCACCGTCTGCTGTGCGCGCACCGTGACGGCCCGTACGGCGTCAGCCACTGGAACGAGCGTCTGGAGCGAGAGGTGCGCACGTTCCCTGACCCGGCGAGGCCCTGGTTCGTCGGCCGACCCGTCCTGGTCACCCGCAACGACGCGTCGCTGCGGGTCAACAACGGCGACGTCGGCGTGACGCTCGACGACGGCCACCGGCTCGTCGTGCACCTGGACTCGACGACGACCGTCTCCTCGACGCGACTCTCCTCGGTGCAGAGCGCCTACGCCAGCACCGTGCACCGCAGCCAGGGCAGCGAGTTCGACCACGTCACCCTCCTGCTGCCCGAGGAGGACTCGCTCGTGCTCACCCGCGAGCTGCTGTACACCGCGATCACCCGCGCGCGCACCAGCCTGACGATCGTCGCGACCCCCGAGGTCCTCCGCCGCGCCGTCGAACGCCGCACCGCGCGTGCCAGCGGCGTCGCGCGCCGACTCGCGGCCGTCGTCGCTCCGTGAGCCTGGCGTCCGACACGCCACACCTCCTCCTGGGATGCAGGTCGACACGAGCCCTGACAGGCTGGAGGTCACGGACCACGACTCGGGAGGAACCCCATGAAGAAGATCGTCTACGCGCTGGCGTTCGGCGTCGGCTACGTGCTCGGCGCCCGAGCCGGCCGCGAACGGTACGAGCAGCTGCGTGACGCGGCGGAGCGCTTCCAGTCCGACCCGCGCGTGCAGGACGCCGTGCACAAGGCGGAGTCGTTCGCGGAGGAGGCCGTGCAGGCCGTGCGCGACGAGGACAAGCGCCACGAGGTCGTCGACTCGCTCAAGGAGACCGTCGGGACCGCGCGCGCCCAGGCCACCGGTGCGGTCGCGGCGGTCAAGGAGACCGTCGAGGACGCCACGGACGGCCGGCTGTCCGACGCTGTCGAGACCGCCAAGGACGCGGCGAAGGACGTCAAGGACGAGGCCGTCTCGAAGGCCGAGGACGTGAAGGACGCCGCCGACGAGGGAGGGCTGTCCGACGCGGTCGACACGGCCAAGGACGCGGCGAAGGACGTCAAGGACGAGGCTGCGGACCAGGCAGGGGAGGTGCGCGAGAAGGTCGCGGAGGCCGCGCCGCGCTCCAGCGACGAGGATGCGATCGCCGACGCCGTCGGGTCGACGCAGCATGGTGCCAAGCATGTGCGTGACGAGTCGGCCGAGGCGGTCGAGCGGGTGGCGCAGAAGGCCCAGGGTGCGGGCGACGAGACCGGCGTCCCTGCGGCGCTCGAGGACCCCGACGCGCACATCCCCGAGGTCGAGGACGAGATCGTCCACACCTCAGGTCCTGACGACCAGCGCTGACCCCAGGGTCGGGAGGGCCCCGGGCGGACACCAGTCCGTGCGGGGCCTTCGTGCGTCCGGGGCCGACTCAGCCCGCCGGTGGGTCGAGCCGTGCGCGCACCTGCTCGAGCACCCGGGCCGGAAACTCGTGCGTGCGGCGGCAGCGCTCCACGAGGTACAGGATCTTGTTGAGCCGGGGGCCCGGCAGCTCCACGCCGCGTGACTCCAGAGCCGGTCGCAGGACGTTGCGGTCGAACGCGCCGTCGCTGCGCTCGGGCTCCTCCCGCCACTGCGCGAACGCCTCCTTGAGCTGGGCATGCCCGACCACGCCGTGCTCCGGCGACAGAGCCACCGCGATCGCCGCCACGAGCCAGGCGTCGTCGTGCTGCAGGGCGTCGACGTCGAGCTGCACCGTCCCGGTGCCCGCGGGCGCCAGCGTCGGCGGGTCGAAGTCGACGACGAGGTCGATGCTGAGGTCCGGGAAGCGCAGGCTCACGCGGGTGCCGGGCGCCGTGAGCGACATCCGCTGACCGGGTACGGGCGTCGAGGCCTCGCCGTCCGGAGTCACCACCTCCACGACCACGCCGTTCGCCCGCTGGCCGCGGTGGAGGACGGGATGGCCGGTACCGGCCTGCACGACCACCGCCGGGTCGCTCAGGTAGGGCAGACGGACGAACACGTAGGTCGAGCCGGCGATCTCCTCCACGGCCACGGACCGCTGCTCGGGGAGCGTCATCCGCCGGGCCAGCACCAGCTTCCCGCCGGGCTCCACCACGGTACGACCCGAGAACTCGGGCCCGACCGACCAGCCGATGCGCAGCACGCCTCCGCCCCTCCTGTCTCGTCCCTGTCTCGTCGTCGACGACGATCATGCCAGGAGCCCGCTGCGGTCGAGCGTAAGCAATAGATTGCACACGATGTAATTGTGTGCGATCATACTGTTGGCGGGTGCGGCACGAGCCGGCCCGATCCCCGACTTCCAGGAGGAACCATGGACGCGATCTACACCGCCGAGGCGCTGGCGACCGGCGGCGGCCGCGACGGCGGACACGTCGTCACGAGCGACGGCCGTCTCGACCTGCACACGGCACTGCCCACCAGCATGGGCGGCAACGGCGAGGGCACGAACCCCGAGCAGCTCTTCGCGTCCGGCTACGCCGCGTGCTTCCACGGTGCCTTCCAGCTCGTCGCCCGTCAGGCCAAGGCAGACGTGAGCGACTCGAGCGTCGGCGCCAAGGTCGACATCGGCTCCAACGGCAAGGGCGGCTTCGACCTGGCCGTCACGCTCGAGGTCACCGTCCCGACCCTGCCGCACGACGAGGCGCAGGCGCTGGCCGACAAGGCGCACGAGGTGTGCCCCTACTCGAACGCCACGCGCGGCAACATCGACGTGCAGATCGTCGTCGTCGACGACTGACGGACCCGCACGCCACGTCCTGGCCGGGGCGTGTCGTGCCCTGGGATGAGCCGCGGTGGAACATGTTCCACCGCGGCTCGCCTATTCCCGGCCGCTCGGCCCACGATGGCAGCATGACCACGCTCACCTCCATCGCCACGAACCTGCTGATCCTCGTCGCCTTCGTCGGCGTGGTCCTGGTGGGACTGCGCGTCGCCCAGAGCATCTTCGGGACGGGCTCGAAGAAGGCCGCCGCCACGGAGGCCGCGGCGCGTCTCGTCGCCTACCCGACCGGCTCGGCAGCCGTCCTGCGGCGTCGCTTCGTCAAGGCGCTCACCGGGCAGCACGTGGTGATGCCGAGCGGGGACCGGGTCGCCTTCAGCGAGCTCGTCGTCCGTGTGTCGCCGGAGGACCTCGAGCGGCTCGACCCTGACGGCGACGTCGAGCGGCTGGGGGAGGACGCGGCGAAGCTCTACCTGACTCACGCGGAGCGCGAGGGCTGGAGCACGCCCGAGGAGGTGCGGGTCGAGGTCGAGGTCGACCCGGCGCTGCGCCCCGGATGGGTGCCCCCGGCTCGGGGGAGCCGCACCGGCGCCTCCGTGCGACGCCCCCTCGAGTCGTCCGCTCGCCCCGACCGACAGTCCGTCGTCCCCGACTGGGACGTCGTGGCCGACCTGACGCCCACCGCGTCCACCGCGCCGTCAGCGCCGACGCCCCTGCCCGTGCGGACCGACGCGCCGGCCGCGCAGGAGACCATGGCCTTCCCCGTGCTCGTGCCAGCCGACGCGGCTCCGACGATCGCGGGACCACGTGACCTGTTCCTGCACCGGGGCGCCCACAGCGTCCGGGTGCCGCGCGAGGGCGTCACCGTGCTCGGCCGGCTGCCCGAGAGCCCGCTGCCGCTGGAGGAGCCGGAGATCTCCTACCGTCACGCCGAGCTGCGGCTCCTGGGGGGCTCCTGGCAGGTGCGCGACGCCGGCAGCACGAACGGCACCTCGGTCGACGGCGAGCGCATCGGCGACACGTGGGTGACGGTCCGCGACGGGGCCGTCCTCGCGCTCGCGGGGGTCAAGGTCGCCGTCGGGTCCGACACGCACGGCACGGTGGCCGTGTCGGGCGTTTCGCGTCAGCCGTGACAATGGTGTCCATGGCCGACCAGCGCGACCGTCGCTCCCGACGGTGGAGGAGGCGTCGCCCGACGCCGACGCCCGGCCCCGCCACCACGCCGCGGCCCGACGGCGCCTCGACCGCGCCCGTGCCGCTCGTGGCGCCACCGGGAACGGTGCCCGTCGGCGGGCCCGACGGCCGCGACACGATCGAGCCGCAGGTCGACGCCGCCCGCTTCGAGCTGCAGGGCCGCATCGGCGCCGGCAACCACGGCGTGGTCTTCCGCGCGCTCGACCGGCACCTGGGCCGCCAGGTCGCCATCAAGCGGTTCTCCCACTTCCTGGCCGACGACCCGCGGGCGATGCGGCGCATCACGCGCGAGGTCGAGACCCTCGCGCGCGTCTCCCACCCCAACGTGGTCACGGTGCACGACCTCGTGCGGATGCCTGACGGCGACGGCGAGGTCACACCGCACCTCGTCATGGAGCTCGTCGAGGGCACCTCGCTGCGTGACCTGCTCGCGCTGCGCGGCCCCAGCCCGCGGTCGGTGCTGGTGGTCGCCGGAGTGCTGGACGGCCTCGCGGCCTGTCACCGTGCCGGCATCCTCCACCTCGACATCAAGCCGGCCAACGTGCTCGTCACCGACTCCGGTGGCATCAAGATCGTCGACTTCGGCATCGCGCGGGCAGCCTCGGACGCCACGGCCACGGTGGCCGGCACGCCGCACTACATGGCGCCGGAGCAGTACGACGGTCGCGCCGACGAGCGCAGCGACGTGTACTCCGTCGGTTGCCTGCTCTTCGAGACCCTCACCGGGCGCGCACCGTTCGAGGGGACGATGGCCGCGCAGCTCATGGCGCACCGCACGCAACCTCGTCCGGACCCGCGGGCGTCGGCGCCCTGGGTCGGACCGCGTCTGGCGGCCGTGGTGCAGACCGCGATGGCCGTCGACCCCGAGGAGCGGTACAGCGGCGTGGAGGCGATGGCGCGCGCCCTGAGGTCGGCGGTCGACGACGTCGCCGACCCTGCCGCCCCTGAAGCGTCTGCGGCGGTGGACGCGCCGTCCGGGCGGCCCGCGGCGACCCCACCGGTCGTGCTCGCACCGGCGGCAGCCGTCGCCGCCCCTCTCGTCCGGCCGTTGAGCCGCCCCGCCGACCTCGGCGACCGACCCGGTGTGCCCGCCCGTGACGCGCGGCCCGACGGCACGCGCGAGCCGGTCTTGTCCCTCGCCGGCCCTGCCGTGACGCGCTGGACGCGGCTCGTCTCGTTGCTGCTGGGCCTCGGGATCTGTGCCGTGGTGCTCACGGTCGTGCCGATGCTGGCGTGGGCGAGCCTCGAGCTCGCGCCCGCCCGGGTGCGCCCGCAGACGATGGACCAGATGTCGGCCGACGCGTGGTGGATGCTCTCCGTCGGCCTCGCGCTGACGCTCCTGCTGGTGCGCCGTCGCCGCTTCTTCCAGCACCTCGCGGGCCCGGAGGTGGGGAGCCCGCTGCCGGACGGTCCGCTCGCGCCGAGTGTCGGCCGAGGCGTGCGCATGGCCCTCCGGGCCGCGGTCGTGGGCACGCTCCCGCTGCTGGTGCCGTGGTACGTCCTCGGCCTGCTGGCCGCGATGACGGCGGCCGGCGTCGTCGCCCCGAGTGACCCCTTCGCGGACGCCCTGACGACGGCATGGGTGCTCGCGCCGCTGGTCGCCCTCGTGCTCGGGCTCCGGGGCATCCTCGGGATGCGCCCGCGGCTCGGCGCGCTGGCGTTCTCGTTCCTGCTGATCGTGACGGCCGGGGGAGCGGTGGCGTTCTTCCTGCTGGCCGCGCCCTACGTCCCGTGACGCGGGGGCTCAGCGGGCGAGGAGGCGGCGGGCCCCAGTCGGCCACCAGGTGCCCGCAGTCGGGCCGCCCTCGCACTGTCCGTCGGACTCGCCGGGCCGCTTGACCCACAGGTAGGCGTCGAGACCCTTGCTGTCCACGACCGTCGGCGCGCGGCCGAGCCGTGCTGCCGGCGGGTTGCACCAGACGCCGGGGGTGACCGGCTTCGTCGCTCCGTTGCGTGACGTGTCGACGACGTAGCGCTTGCCCTTCACGCCGAGCTTGGCGAGCTCGGCCACGACGGCGGCGCCGTACGTGCGCTCCTCGGCCGTCGGACGGAAGTTGGAGGTGTTCGTCGCGAGCCCGCGCGCGTCGCGGACACCGGCGGACACCAGGCGCTTCGCCATGTCCTGCGGCGTGATCCAGCGGCTGTGCCCGGCGTCGATGTAGACCCAGACGCCGGCGCGCGCGAGGCTGCGCGTGGCGTACCGCAGGAGCGCCGCACGGTCGCCCTGGCCGGAGCACGCGCCGAGCAGCGCGAGGGCGTCGGGCTCGAGCACCACCATCGCGTAGCGTCCCCGCAGACCCTTGGCGACCTGGTCGATCCAGGCCTTGTACTGCGTCGGGCTGAGCCCGCCGGCGGAGTGCTGGCCGCAGTCGCGTCCGGTGATCGCGTAGACCGCCAGGAGCGGCGTCCGCTTCGTACGGCGGGCGCGGTCGGCGTACCCGGAGGCCACGGCCGCCACCTTGGAGGCGGGGTACCCCTCGGTCAGCCAGAGGGCCTGGGCGCGGGAGCCGATGGGCGCGAAGCGCTTGTCCTTCGCCGCCGCCCGCGCCGACGCCGTCGTGGGGTCGACGTACACCGCGCGGGTCAGACGGGGGTCCTTCGCCGCCTCCGCCGGGGCCGCGGCGGCGAGCACGGACAGCACGAGGCACACCAGCGTCAGCACCGACACCGGCGGCCCGACACGACGAACGGCTCCCACCACCCGGCTGATCCTACGGACGACGGGGCCAGCCCGCCGCCGTCGTGACGATTCCGACCTGCTCAGACCCGAGCCACGCCGTCGAAGCCGTCGCGCGGGGCGGCGAGGCCGAAGATCTTCGCGATGGTCGGCGCGACGTCGATCGTCGCGGCGCGCTCGCTGAGGACCGCTCGACGGACGGCCCCGCCCGTGAGGAAGAACGGGATGGCCTCCGTCGCCGGGTGCCCGTGGTTGCCCGGGATCGGGTTGGAGTACAGGTCGGGGTCGGAGAAGCGGTATCCCGACTTGCAGTAGACGACGAGGTCCCCTGCCTTGGCGCCGAGGCGCAGCTGCGCCGTGGTGCGGACGCTGAGCACGCCGGGCGTCGCCAGCGCCACCCGCGTCGCCTCCGCCAGGGCCCGCGACCGGTCGGCGCTGCGTCCGAGGTAGCTGATCACGTCGGCCCCGCCGTTGTCGGCGATCGCGACCTGGCCGTCCAGCAGCGGGTTGCCCTTGAACGCGCGGGTCAGGTTGATCAGGCGGTCGGGGTCGCTCCAGTCCATCGAGTGGTCGGCGAGCACGATGACGGTCGTGGACGCCCAGGTGCTGCGGGTCCGCAGCCAGGAGACGAACGAGCCGATCTGCGCGTCGGTGGAGGTCAGCGCCGTCCGACGCAGCACCTGCAGGTTGGAGCCCGTCAGGTCGCTGTGGCCGAACCGGTCGATGTCGCCGAAGTTGGCGAACACCAGGTGCGGATCGGCCTCGGAGACCATCGTGCGCAGCGCGCTCATCGTGAACACGTCGAGCGCGTGGTTGGTCACCGGCAGCAGCGGGAACGGCTCCCACCGGTAGGTCGCCCGGGTGCCGAACACGCTGTAGAGGTAGTCCTTGCTGAGGACCGACCCGGTGGTCAGCCCGCGCTCGCGCAGACGCTCGAGCATGGTGGGGAAGACGATGTCGGTCGGCTCGCCGCACGTGCGCACCTTCCGCTGCGCGCGGTCGTAGATCGAGTTGGCCGGCACGCCGCTGCGGTCGGGACGCACGCCGGTCATCATCATCACGTGGTTCGGGATGGTCTCGGCGATCGGCATCGACCGCGCCTGCGGGAACCAGCGTCCGGCGGTGCGCAGCGCGTGCAGGTTCGGGGTCGACTCGGGCGTGATCTCGTCGGGCCGGCAGCCGTCGATGACGAGCACGTACACCCGCTGGGAGGTGGTCGACGCGGCCGAGGCCCACGGCGCTCCGGCAGCGCCGGAGAGGACGACCGCTCCGCCCGTGGCGGCGGCCGCGCGCAGCACGGTCCGTCGGTCGACCTGGCGGGCGCTCATGCGGTGGCTCCTGTCGTGGGCTGGCTGACCTTGCGGACCTTGTGGGCCGACGCCGGGACCTCGTAGGAGGTCGACCACGTGGCGGTCGCCGCCTGGTCGGCGCGGCTGCTGATGACGTACCAGTCCATCTGCACGCGTGCCGGTGTCACGTCCAGCACGGAGAAGCCGTGGTTGTCGAAGTCGAGGTGCTTGACGTGACGGTTCGCCGTCTTGATCGCCTCCTCGACGCCCACCGACGCGGTGCGCGGCGGGGCTCCCAGGATGTCCTTGAGGTTGTTGCTGGTCACCGACGTGCACACGAGCTCGGTGCCGACGGTCGTGCTGAGCGGGTACGTGCCGGGGTTCGTCGGCAGGTCGCAGGCCCACGCGGAGTGGATGTCGCCGGTGAGGAAGACCGTGTCGGTGATGTTCTGGTCGGCGAGGTGCTCGAGGACCTGGCGACGCTCGACCGTGTAGCCGTCCCACTGGTCGGTGTTGTACTGCACGCCCTCCGCGGGCAGCAGGCCGACGGAGTCCTGGAGGGCGTCGCGCACGCGGTTCGGCAGCGGGGGCACGAGGACGGGGGAGATCATCACCGGGTTGCCCACGAGCTTCCACTGGGAGGCGGTCGTGCTGAGCCCGCGCTTGAGCCAGGCGATCTGGGCGTCGCCCGCGATCTTGCGGTCGGCGTCGTCGCGCGAGGGCACCTGCGTGAACGCCCCGCCCGGTGCGGTGCGGTAGCTCCGCAGGTCGAGCATCGAGAGCTCGGCGAGCCGACCGAACGTGAACCGCCGGTAGATCTGCGTGCCGTCGCCGAGCCGTGCGGTGCCGCTCAGCCGCACGGGCATCCACTCGTCGTAGGCGCGGTAGGCGGCCGCCCGGCGAGCTGCCCACGACCCCTCCGTCGCGGGGTCGTGGTTCTCCGCGCCCTGCAGCCAGGCGTCGTTGGCCGACTCGTGGTCGTCCCAGGTGCAGATGAAGGGGACGGAGCGGTGCAGCGTCTGCAGGTCGGGGTCGGTCTTGTAGAGGGCGTGCCGCCGGCGGTAGTCCGAGAGCGACACGATCTCGTGCGTCGGGTCGGCCGTGCGCACGACGACGTTCTTCTGGCCCATGGCGTACTCGCCCGTGCCGTACTCGTAGATGTAGTCACCCAGGTGCAGGACGACGTCGACCCGCTGCTGCGCGAGGTGACGGTAGGCGCTGAAGTAGCCGGCCTCGTAGTTGGCGCAGGACACGACGCCGAAGCGCAGACGTGCGGGTGCTGCGTCGGTGGCTGGCGCGGTGCGGGTGCGGCCGATCGGCGAGCGCGTCCGCTGGTGCGTGAAGCGGTAGTAGTACGTGGTGCCGGGGGCGAGGCCGGTGACGTCGACCTTCACGGTGTGGTCCTGGGCAGCGGTGGTCGTCACCGTGCCCCGGCGCACGACGCGCCGGAAGGCCCGGTCGAGGGCCACGACCCAGGCCACGTCGGCCCGCGGTCCGCGCCCGGAGCCGGGTGTGGCGCTCGCGGTGGGAGTCACCCGTGTCCAGAGGACGACGGCGGTGGGCAGGGGGTCGCCGGAGGCCACCCCGTGGCGGAAGAAGGTCACGGTCATCTCAACGACGCACCCTGGCAGAGGTCCCTGTCCTGGAGGTGAACAGTCGGCGACCGGCCGACGCGTCGATCGGGGAGCGCGGTTGCTAGCGTCGCCGGGTGAGCCAGCACGCGTACGCCCCGCACGAGCGGGAGGTCGTCCACCGGGTCATCGCGGAACGTCGCGACATGCGGCACTTCGCCGGGGGCGAGGTGCCGGCCGACGTGCTGGCCCGGCTGCTGGAGGCCGCCCACCGGGCGCCGAGCGTGGGACTGATGCAGCCGTGGCGCTTCGTCCGGGTCACCGACGCCGCGCTGCGACAGCGTCTGCACGCACACGTCGACGCCGAGCGTCGTCGGACCGCCGAGGCGATGGGGGAGCGGGCCGAGGAGTTCATGCGGCTGAAGGTCGAGGGCCTCCTCGACTGCGCCGAGCTGCTGGTGGTCGCCCTGCCCGACGGCCGCGAGGAGCACGTGTTCGGTCGGCGCACCATGCCGCACATGGACCTCGCCTCCGCGTCGTGCGCGATCCAGAACCTGTGGCTGGCCGCGCGTGCCGAGGGCTACGGCATGGGCTGGGTGTCGATGTTCGACCCCGCCGTCGTCGCGCACGAGCTCGCGATGCCGGCGGGGGCGGAGCCGGTGGCCCTGCTGTGCCTCGGCCCCGTCGAGGCGTTCTACGAGCGCCCGATGCTGGAGCAGGAGCACTGGACGAGCCCGCGTCCGCTCGCGGACCTGGTCGCGGAGAACACGTGGCCCACCGACCGGTGACCCTCAGACCCTTGACCTGACGTTGACGGTCGGTTCTCATGGAAGAGCCGTCCGACGCCCTCCTCACCGGCGCGGGCGAGGGAGGATGACCTTCTCTCGGGACGGGCGGCGGGGCCGGGTCGCTTCCCCTGGGCCGGTCCTGCCGCCTCTCGCTAGAGCGACGTGCCGTCGGCGAGGCGCAGGAACTCCAGGTGGCTCTCGTAGGCGTCGAGCACGTCGTCGATGAGCTGGCCGTGGGTGTAGCCCATCACGTCGTACCCCTGGCCGCCGTGGCGCAGGTGCACCTCGAGCCGTGCGTAGTAGTCGTCGCCGCGGGGCACGAGCGAGGAGCTGTACACCGGGATCGGGACCTCGCGCAGCGTGACGCGGTAGCAGAACGGGGTGGACCCGTCCGCGACCTCGGCCGTCAGCTCGACGCCCGGCTGGCCGTCCTCGTCGCTGCAGCGACGTGCGGTCGCCGCCGCGCACGTGGTGGCCAGCTCGCCCGCCACCTCCTCCAGCGCCGGCGCCACGACGCGGTCGAGGAACTCCTCGGCCTTGGCGCGGCTCGGGAACGACATGACGCGACGCAACCGCGAGCGCCACTGGCCCGCGCCCCCACGGTCCGGAGCGCTCCGGCTCGACAGCACGCCGTGCAGGGCGCCGTCGCGCGAGTCGACGATCCACGCCTCGGCGCGGAGCGCACGGTGCAGCCCCACCATCACCGCCACCATCACCAGGGCGAACGGGATGCCCATGATGATGGTCGCCGACTGCAGCGTCGCGATGCCACCGACCGACAGCAGCGCGATGGTCAGCGCGCCCGTCGCGACGGCCCAGAAGATGCGCAGGGCCGCGCCGGCGTCGGCGTGCACGTCGCGCATGCGGGACGAGAGGTTGGCCATGATCAGCGCGCCGGAGTCGGCGGACGTCACGTAGAAGAGCAGACCCGTGAACGTCGCGATGGAGGCCAGGAAGGTGAAGCCCGGGTACTGCGCGAGCATCGTGTAGAAGCCCTGCTCGGGTGCCTCCAGCGTCAGCTGGCCGAACGACTGGTTGCCCTGGCGGACCAGGTCGATCGACGCGTTGCCGAAGATCGAGATCCACATGAGGAGGTACAGGAACGGGATGATCAACGTGCCGAGGACGAACTGCCGGATCGTGCGGCCCCGGGAGATGCGGGCCAGGAACAGGCCCACGAACGACGCCCACGCGATCCACCACGCCCAGAAGAACAGCGTCCAGTCCGACATCCAGGACCCGGTGTCCTCGTGCGCGAACGTCTGCAGTGACATCTCCGGGAAGAGCCGCACGAAGTCGCCCACGTTGAGCACGAGCGCGTCGAGCAGGTAGGTCGTGCGCCCGGTGACCAGGATCCAGACCGCCAGGAGGACGGCCAGCAGGACGTTGGCCTGCGAGAGCCACTTGATGCCCCGGTCGACGCCCGAGACGGCCGAGAGCGTGGCCATGGCGACGCCGACGACGATGAGCGTGACCTGCGCGGTGAGTCCGAGGGGGACGTCGAAGAGCATGTTCAGCCCGACGTTGAGCTGGACGACGGCGATGCCCAGGGTGGTGGCGACGCCGAAGATCGTGCCCAGCACGGCGGCGAGGTCGACCCCGTCGCCCATCCAGCCCTCGGTACGGCGTCCGATCAGCGGGTGCAGGGCCGAGCGCACGGCGAGCGGCAGGTTCATCCGGTAGGCGAAGTAGCCGAGCGCGACCCCCATCAGCGCGTACATGCCCCAGCCGCTGATGCCGTAGTGGAACAGGGTCCACACGGTGGCCTCGCGGGCGGCGTCGACCGTCTCGGGCTCGCCGGTCGGCGGCGCGAGGTACTGCGTGACCGGCTCGGCGACCGCGAAGAACATCAGGTCGGTCCCGATGCCCGCGGCGAACAGCATCGAGGCCCACGCGAACGTGCTGAACTCCGGCTGCGCGTGCTCGGGCCCGAGCTTCGTCCGGCCGAACCGCGACGTGGCGAGGTAGACCACGAAGACGAGGATCGCCGTGGCCAGCAGCACGTAGAACCAGCCGAACCAGTCGGTCGCGAACCCGACCAGCGTGCCCAGTCCGGCCTCGGCGCCGCGCGGGGCGAGCAGACCCCAGGCCGTGACCGCGAGGATCACGGAGGACGCCCCGACGAGGACGGGCAGGTTCACCCGCGACCTGGGCGGAGGGACGACGTCGACGTCGGTGCCCGCGGCGGCCGGCTCGCTCACGACGGCGTCCCCGCGTCGGCGCGGACGGTGCCCGGCACGGGCGCGGCGTTGCGCGGATCGCCCTCGGGCCGCAGCGGCATGCCCGTGCCGTGGCGGTAGAAGGGGACGTCGAGCGGGGCGAGCGGCGTGTTGCCGGCGATCAGGTCGGCGGCCTTCTCGGCCACCATCATCACCGGCGCGTAGATGTTGCCGTTCGTCACGTACGGGAACACCGAGGCGTCCACGACACGCAGCCCCTGGGTGCCGTGCACGCCCATGGTCGCGGGGTCGACGACACTGGCGTCGTCGGTGCCCATCTTGGCGGTGCACGAGGGGTGCAGCGCGGTCTCGGCGTCCTGTGCGACCCAGTCGAGGATCTCCTGGTCGGTCTGGACACCGGGCCCGGGCGAGATCTCGCCCGCGCTGAAGGCACTGAACGCCGGCTCCTCGAGGATGTCGCGCGCCGCGCGGACCATCTCGATCCACTCGCGCCGGTCGTTCTCGGTCGACAGGTAGTTGAAGCGCAGCGCGGGGTGCTCCCGCGGGTCGCGGCTGCGGATCTTGAGCGAGCCGCGCACGTCGGAGTACATCGGACCGATGTGCACCTGGTACCCGTGGCCGCCGTTCTCCTCCCCGCCCGCCGGCTTCGACCCGTCGTAGCGGATGGCGATGGGCAGGAAGTGGAACATGAGGTTCGGGTAGTCGACCCGGTCGTTGCTGCGGACGAAGCCGCCGGCCTCGAAGTGGTTCGACGCGCCGACGCCGCGTCGCAGGAACATCCACTCGGCGCCGATGCGCGGCTTGTGCCGGTGCTTGAGCCACGGGGCGATCGAGACGGGCTGCTTCGAGGCGTGCTGGATGTACACCTCGAGGTGGTCCTGCATGTTCTCGCCGACGCCCGGCAGGTCCACGACCGGGTCGATGCCCAGGGCTCGAAACTCCTCGGCGTTGCCGATGCCCGACAGCTGCAGGAGCTGCGGGGAGTTGAACGCGCCGCCGCACAGGATCACCTCTCCGGCGCCCACGGAGCGCTCGAGACGGCCACCGCGCAGGTAGTCGACGCCGACGACCCGCGTGCCCTGCATGCGCAGGCCGGTGACCAGCGACAGCGTGTGCACCGTCAGGTTCCGACGGTGCCTGACGGGTGCCAGGTAGGCCTGGCTGGCGCTGAGCCGACGACCCCGGTGGACGTTGCGGTCGAACTTCGCGAAGCCCTCCTGGCGGTAGCCGTTGACGTCGTCGGTCAGGGGGTACCCGGCCTGCTGGACGGCCTCGAAGAACGCGCCGAACAGCGGCGACGTGGCGGGGCCGCGCTCCAGGACCAGGGGTCCCGAGCCGCCGCGCCAGGCGTCGGCGCCCGCCAGACAGGTCTCCATGCGCTTGAAGTACGGGAGCAGTGCGCGTAGTCCCACTGCTCGAGGCTGGGGTCGCGGGCCCAGCGCTCGTAGTCGAGCGGGTTGCCGCGCTGGAAGATCATGCCGTTGATGGACGACGAGCCGCCGAGCACCTTGCCGCGGGCGTGGAAGACCCGTCGTCCACCCATGTGCGGCTCGGGCTCGGACTCGTAGCGCCAGTCGTAGAAGCGGCTGCCGATGGGGAAGGGCAGCGCGGCGGGCATGTGGATGAACGGGTCGAGCTTGGTGTCGGAGCGCCCTGCCTCGAGCACCAGGACGCTCGTCCCGGGGTCCGCGCTCAGACGGTTGGCGAGGGCGGAACCGGCGGACCCGCCGCCGACGATCACGTAGTCGTAGCTCTGCATGCGAACCTCCGTCAGTCCCGCGGTGCGGGGTCGGCGCCGAACCAGCCGCTCGGCGCGGGTCGGGCGTTGTGCCAGACGTGCTTGGACTCGCGGTACTCCTCGAGCCCGGCCAGCCCCAGCTCACGGCCGACGCCGCTCTGCTTGAAGCCGCCCCACTCCGCCTGGGGCACGTACGGGTGGTAGTCGTTGATCCAGACCGTGCCGTGCCGCAGCCGCGACGCGACGCGCTCGGCACGGCCGGCGTCCTGCGTCCAGACGGCACCGGCGAGCCCGTAGATCGTGTCGTTGGCGATCGAGACGGCCGCGTCCTCGAGGGTGTCGGCGTCGTCGCCGGTGAACCGCTCGACGGTGAGCACCGGACCGAAGCTCTCGTCCTGCACGCACGACATGTCCGCCGAGCACTCGTCGAGGATGGTCGGCAGGTAGTAGAAGCCGTCGGCGAGCGCCGGGTCGTCAGGGCGTGCCCCGCCCACCCGCAGCACCGCTCCCTCGGCGACGCCCGCCGCGACGTAGGCCTCGACCTTCTGGCGGTGGGCGGCGCTGATCAGCGGACCGGTCTCGGCCCGCTCGTCGTCGGGTCCGCCGAGGCGGATCCGCGAGGCGCGCGCGACCAGCTCGTCGACGAACCGGTCGTGGATCGAGTCCTCGACGACGAGCCGCGTGCCGGCCGAGCAGACCTGGCCGGAGTCGAGGAACACCGCGGTGAGCGCGTTGTCGACCGCTGCCTCCCAGTCGGCGTCCGCGAAGACGACGTTGGGGTTCTTGCCCCCGAGCTCGAGCGCGACCTTCTTGACGGTGGGGGCGGCCGCCGCCATGATCCGCCGGCCGGTCACGAGACCACCGGTGAACGACACCAGGTCGACCTCGGGCGCCTCGGTGAGCGTCGGCCCCACCCGGTCCCCGGCGCCCAGCACGAGGTTGGCGACGCCGTCGGGCACGCCGAGGTCGGCGAGGGTGCGCACCAGCCAGATGGCGGTCGACGGCGTCAGCTCGCTCGGCTTGAGCACGAAGGTGCACCCCGTCGCGAGGGCCGGCGCGACCTTCCACGACGTCTGCAGTAACGGGAAGTTCCACGGGGTGATCAGTGTGCAGACACCGACGGGCTCGTGCACGACCCGGCTCGAGACGTGGGGCTGACCGGTGTCGACCACGCGCCCGGCGTCGGCCTGCGCCAGCCCGGCGAAGTGCCGGAACACGCCGACGACGTCGTCGACGTCGATCCGTGCCTCGACCATGCGCTTGCCGGTGTCGAGGGCCTCGAGGCGTGCGACGTCCTCCTTCTCGGTCTCGAGCCGGTCGGCGAGACGGTGCAGCAGCGCGGCGCGCTCGGGTGCGGGCGTCCGGGGCCAGGGCCCCTCGTCGAAGGCCCGGCGCGCCGCCCGCACCGCGTCGACCGCGTCGTCGGGGGTCGCCTCGGCGACGGTGGTCACGGTGCGTCCGTCGGCGGGACAGCGGATCGTGCGGCTCTCGCCGTCCGACGCGTCGCGCCACCGGCCGTCGATGAACAGGGTGGTCAACGGATCCTCCTGGGGTCGGTCGGTCCCTGGACCCAATCGGTTCTGGGAGACGTTCGCAAATCAGGGGTCCGCAGACCGTCGTCGGTGTGGCGGGGCGCACGTCCGACCGGCGGCGACGACCCCCGTGTTGACCTGTGATGGAACTCACCACCAGACTGAGCGAGCGCGACCGAGGGTGTCGCGCAGAGGGGGTCCCACCATGTCTCAGTCCGTCCTGTACCGACGGCGTCCGTCCCGAGGACGTCGTCTCCTGCTCGCTCTCGCCGCCACGCTCGGCGCGGGCCTCGTCGCCGCGCCGCCGGCGTCGGCCGACGACTTCTACACACCGCCCGCGGACACGTCGGGTGCGCCGGGCACCGTCCTGCGCAGCGAGCCGTCGGTGTTCTACCTCGACCCGCTCAAGGCGCTGCGGGCCCCGGCCGACGTCACGCGGGTGATGTACACCAGCGCCAACGCCAAGGGCCCGACGGTCGTGACCGGCACGATCCTGAAGCCCAAGACGGCCTGGTTCGGCGTGGGGGAGCGTCCCGTCGTCGCGTACGCCGTGGGTACGCAGGGCATGGCCGACCGGTGCGCGCCCTCGCGGCAGCTCGCCGCGGGCACGGAGTACGAGGGCGCCTTCATCAAGGGCCTCCTCGCACGCGGCTACACGGTGGCCGTCACCGACTACGAGGGTCTCGGCACCCCGGGCGTGCACCCGTACGTCGACGCGCGGTCCCTCGGGCGCAACGTCCTCGACTCGGTGCGTGCCGCCCAGCGCCTCGGCATCGTCACGTCGACGGCGCCCGTGCTCGTCTCGGGCTACTCCGAGGGTGGCAACGCCGCCGCCGGTGCCCTCGAGCTGGCCTCGTCGTACGCGCCGGAGCTGAAGCTGAAGGGCGGCTACGCCGGCGCCGTGCCCGCCGACCTCGCCCGGGTCGCCCCGAAGCTCGACGGCTCGCCGTACGCGCTCTTCCTCGGGTACGCCGTCGCCGCGCTCGACGACGCCGAGCCCCAGCTGCGCATCCGGGACCTGCTGAACACGCGGGGCACGGAGTTCCTGGACCGCGTGCTGGACACCTGCATCGTGGACGGCATCCTGCCGGGTGCGTTCACGCGCACCTCGACCCTGACGAAGGAGGGCCGGCCGATCTCCGACTACCTCAGCCGGCCGGACATCGCCGCCGCGCTCGCCGAGCGCCGCCTCGGGGCGGTCCGACCGTCCGTGCCGAGCCTGGTGAGCCACTCCGGGCTCGACGACGTCGTCGACTACGGGCAGGGTCGCGACATGGCGCGGTCCTGGTGCTCCCAGGGTGCCAAGGTCCGCTTCCAGACCCTGGTGACCCCGACCCACGTCGGGGGGTTCGTGTCCGGGTTCCCCAGCGCGTTCGCGTTCCTGGAGGGACGGGTGGCCGGCACGCCGTTCGTCTCGAACTGCGGCACCTTCTAGCGCAGCACTGCACCGCGCCCGGCGAGGGCTCGCACGGCCGCGACGCCCCGCTCGACCACCACGTCGAGCGGGGCGTCGACGTCGATCGCCGTGCCGAGCTCGTCCGGCTCGAGCGGCTCGAGGGTGGCGAGCTGGCTGCGCAGCAGGCTCGGCGGCATGAAGTGCTCGCGCTCCTCCATGCGGCGGTGCAGCACGTCGGGCGCGGCCACGAGGTGCAGGAAGGCGACGGTCCCCGGCGGCAGGGTCCCGCGGAGCAGGTCGCGGTAGGTGCGGCGCAGCGCCGAGCACCCCAGGAGCGTCGAGGTGCCCGCCATCTCCCTGCTGGCGAGCACGTCGGCGAGCTCCTCGAGCCAGGGGCGTCGGTCGTCGTCGGTCAGCGGCGTCCCGGCCGCCATCTTCGCGATGTTCGCCGCCGGGTGGTGCTCGTCGCCCTCGACGTACGGGACGCCCAGTCGCTCGGCCACGCGCGATCCGACCGCGGACTTGCCGGTGCCCGAGACGCCCATCACGACGACCTGCAGCGCGCCGCTCACCCCCGCCCCCCGGACGCCCTAGAGTCCTTCTCATGCCGACCGCGCACGAGGAGGTCCTGGCCGATCTCGGTCCACGCATCGTGGACGGTCTGCTCGCCCCCGGGGAGGCGCTGACGCTGGACGCGATCCGCGCGGACTACGAGGTCTCGCGCACCGTCGCGCGCGAGGTCGTGCAGGTGCTCGCGTCGATGGGCCTGGTGGAGAGCCGCCGCCGGACGGGCGTGACCGTGATGCCCGAGGAGCGGTGGGACCACTACGCCCCGTCGGTGATCCGCTGGCGGCTCGCCGGACCCGGCCGCGGACGTCTGCTGCACCAGCTGGCGCAGCTGCGTGCGGCCGTGGAGCCCACCAGTGCGGCGCTGGCAGCCGCCCACGCGACGCCCGAGGTGCGCCGCCGGCTGCTGCGGCTGGCCGACGAGCTGGAGCGCACCGGGGCCGGTGGCGACCTGCAGGCCTTCCTCGAGCTCGACGTGACGTTCCACCGGCTGCTGCTGGACGGCACGGGGAACCCGATGTTCCGGGCGCTCGGCGACGTCGTGGAGGAGGTGCTGCGCGGTCGCACCGACCACGACCTCATGCCGGCCGAGCCCGCGCCCGAGGCGCGGCGACTGCACGCCGAGGTGGCCCGGGCGGTCGCGGCGGGGGAGGCCGAGGCGGCTCGGGCGGCGATGCACGCGATCTGCGCCGAGGTCGTCGGTCAGCTCCGACCGGACTGAGCCACTCATGCGACCAGAGGGTAGGCGACGGCGGCGAGGGCCAGGGCGCTGAGGCCCAGGGTGGTCTCCATGACGGTCCACGTCCGCAGCGTCGTGCGGACGTCCAGGCCGAAGAAGCGGCTGACCAGCCAGAAGCCCGAGTCGTTGACGTGCGACAGGACCGTCGCCCCGGCGGCGACGGCCGTCACGAGCAGTGCGACCTGCACGTCGGAGAGGTCCGCGGTCTGCGCCGCGACGAGACCGGACGCGGTCGTGAGGGCCACCGTCGCCGAGCCCTGGGCCACCCGCAGCGCCGCCGCGAGCAGGAAGGCCTGCAGCAGCAGGGGGACCCCCAGGCCTCCGAGCGAGTCGGTGAGCGCCGCACCGACGCCGCTGGTGCGCAGGACCCCGCCGAGCATCCCGCCCGCGCCGGTGATGAGGATGACCGAGCAGACCGGACCGAGCGAGGCGTCGAGCAGGGCGCCGGTCTCGGCGAGGGAGCGTCCGCGGCGGCCGAGGGTCGCGATCGCCAGCAGCAGCGTGAGCAGCAGCGCGACGGGCGTGGTCCCGACGAGCACCAGGGCGTCGACCCAGCGGTGCCCCTCGGCGAGGGTGCCACCGGCCACGAGGGTGGTCAGGACGGTGTTGAGACCGATGAGCACGAGCGGGACGAGCAGGATCGAGAGCACGAGCGCCACGGGCGGAGGCGTCGTGCCGGGCCCGCCGTCCTGCTCCTCGCCCAGCAGCAGGGTCGGGACGTCGACGTGCACGCGCGCTCCGACCCACCGGGAGAAGAGGTACACGCCCACGTACCAGGCGATGACCGCGATGGGCAGGTTGACCAGCAGGACGACGCCGAGGTCGCCGCCCATGACCGTGCCGGCCGCGACGGGTCCGGGGTGCGGCGGCAGGAGCGCGTGCGTCGCGGCGAAGGCACCGGCGGCGGGGAGTGCGTAGACCAGCACCGACCCGCCGAAGCGACGCGCCACGGTGAGCACGATGGGCAGGAAGACCACGAGGCCCGCGTCGAAGAAGATCGGCAGCCCGAAGAGGAACGCCGCGACGCCGAGCGCGAGCGGGGCCCGACGTTCGCCGAAGCGTGACACCAGGGTGTCGGCGAGCACCTGGGCGCCGCCGGACGCCTCGAGGAGACGCCCGATCATCACGCCGAAGCCGACGAGCAGGGCTACGGAGGCGAGCGTCGAGCCGAAGCCCGACGTCAGCGCGGTGGGCACGTCGACGAGCGGGATGCCGGTCGCGACCGCCGTGAGCAGGCTGACCAGGACGAGCGCGACGAAGGCGTGCAGCTTGACGCGGATGATGAGGACGAGCAGGAGGACGACGGCGGCGAGCGCGATGGCCAGCAGGACGCCGGTCCCGTGCACGGGGTCGATGGGATCCACGAGGACTCCGGACGTGAGGGGACGGCGGTCACCCGAACGAGGCGACGCAGGACGTGAGGCAGGTCACGTGAGCGTGCCACGAAAGGTAGTACCAAGGCAAGTCGGGGTGACGGTCCGGCGGCCCGGCCGGAGGGTCAGCGTCGCAGCCGCACCAGCTCGACGAGCTCGGCGTCCGTCAGCTCGGTCAGCGCGCTCTCGCCCGCGTTCACGACGGCGTCGGCGAGAGCGCGCTTCGAGGCGATCAGCTCGGCGACGGACTCCTCGATCGTGCCCTCGGCGATGATCCGGTGGACCTGCACCGGCTTCGTCTGACCGATGCGGTGGGCCCGGTCGGTGGCCTGGTCCTCGACGGCCGGGTTCCACCAGCGGTCGTAGTGGATGACGTGGTCGGCGCGGGTCAGGGTCAGGCCGGTGCCCCCGGCCTTCAGCGACAGCACGAACACCGGGACCTCGCCCGCCTGGAACCGCGTCACCATCTGCTCGCGCGTCGGCACCGGGACGCCACCGTGGAGGAACTGCACCGGGATGCGCCGCTCGGTCAGGTGTCGGGTGAGCAGGTGGCCCATCTGGGCGTACTGCGTGAACACGAGGGCGGCCCCGTCGGCCGCGACGATCTCGTCGAGCAGCTCGTCCAGCATGTCGAGCTTTCCGGACCGGCCCGTCAACGTGGCCCGCGGCTCGCGCAGGAGCTGCGCCGGGTGGTTGCACACCTGCTTGAGCTGCGTGAGGAGCCGGACGACCAGCCCACGACGCTGCATGCCCTCGCTCGACTCGATCTCCGCCATCGTCTCGCGGACGACCGCCTCGTAGAGCCCGACCTGCTCCCGGGTGAGGTGCACCCGGTAGTCGGTCTCGGTCTTCGGGGGCAGCTCGGGCGCGATCCCGGGGTCGCTCTTGCGGCGACGGAGCAGGAACGGGCGCACGAGGCGCGACAGCTCGCCCGCGCGGTCGCGGTCCTGGCCCCGCTCGATCGGCCGCGACCACCGTCGACGGAACTCCTCGAGCCCGCCGAGCAGGCCCGGGGTGGTCCAGTCCAGGATCGACCACAGCTCGGTCAGGCCGTTCTCCACGGGCGTGCCGGTCAGGGCGAGCCGGACCGGCGTCGGGATGGAGCGCAGGGCTCGGGCGGCCGCGGACCTTACGTTCTTGACGTACTGCGCCTCGTCGGCGACCACGACGCCCCAGCCGGGCTCGAGCTCGGCGAGGTCGGCCGCGTCGCGACGGAGCGTGGCGTAGGTCGTGACGACGAACCCCTCCGTCACCCCGACCAGGCTGCGGCCGGCGCCGTGGTGCCGTCTGACCGGCACGCCCGGGGCGAAGCGCTCGATCTCCCGGACCCAGTTGCCCACCACGGACGCGGGGCAGACGACGAGCGTCGGCGCGAGGGGCTGCCCCGCCGCGCGGGCCTGGTCCTCGAGGTGGAGGTGCAGCGCGATGAGCATGACGGTCTTGCCGAGGCCCATGTCGTCGGCGAGGATGCCACCCAGCCCGAGGTCGACGAGCTGGGCCATCCAGCGCAGGCCGTCGCGCTGGTACTCGCGCAGGGTCCCGGACAGCCGCGGCGAGGGCTCGACCGGGTCGCGCGCGCCGTGCTCGGCGAGCCGCCGGCGCACGTCGTCGAGCCACCCCTCCGTGGACACCTCGGTACGCACGTCGTCGATCTCGATCTCGCCCGAGACCGCGGCCCTCAGGGCCTCGACGGCCGTGAGCTGGTGCGTGCGCCGTTCGAGCAGGGCCTGGGTGCGAGCCGGGTCGACGAGCACCCAGCGCTCGCGCAGACGCACCAGGCCGTGCTGGGCGTCGGCGAGGGTGTCGAGCTCCTCCGCGGTGAGCGTGTCGTCGCCGAGGGCGAGGTTCCAGTCGAAGCGGAACACCTGGGAGCGGCCGAACGCCCTCGGCCGGTCGTGCGGCATCGCGTCGCCGACCCGTCGGACGGTGGGTCGCGAGTCGAGCGAGCGGACCAGCCCGTCCGGCCACAGGACCTCGACCCGGTAGGAGCGCAGCAGGCTGGCGACCCGGGTGCGTCCGAGCTCGCCGACCTCCTCGGCCGTGAGCGGCACGGACCCCTGGTCGAGCCGACCGAGCATGCGGGTGAGGGTCGGCCAGGCCGCAGCAGCCGTGCTGACCAGGGTCCGGACCCCGGGCCGCGCGCCGGCACCGAAGTGGTGGTCGTCGCGACGCCACAGGTCCGCGACGTCGACGGCCGCCCACGACGCATCGAGCGGCTTGACCTTCAGGCGCACGTCGGCCACGTGCCCCTCGGCGTCGGTCGACTGGCGGAAGGTCACGACCAGCTGGCCGCTGAACGCGCGCGGACGGACCGGCGCCTGCTCGACGAGCGGAGGCGCCGTCGCGGCGTTCGGTCGGGTGCGTCGCCGCATGCCCTGCGGGTCCGGGAACGCGTCGTCCTGCGGCTGCGTGGCGACGGCGGGCGCGTCGACCGCGAGTGCTGCGAGGAACCCCCGGACCTTCGCCTGGCCCGATGCGGCGTCGGCGCCGACGGAGCGCGCCGCGTCCTGTAGCTGCGAGGCCGACGTCGAGTCCGGGGCGGCGAGTCGGCCGGTGGCCATGAGCCGCAGCGCGAGGATCGCCGGCGTGGCCCACGCCCGTACCGACGGGTCGGCGTTCATGGTGCGGATGCCCTGGCTCAACGGACCGATCGCCTCGGTGGCCGTGACCTCGTGCTCCCCGTCGGGCGCCGAGAACACGAACCGCGAGGCGGCCGGGTCCTCGGCGACCACGAAGTCGACCGGATGACGCAGCAGCACGCGCAGGTCGGTGGTCGTGGGCATCCCTCTAGTGTCCCTCACGCGGTCCGGCGACGGCGCAGGGGTCTGTCGCGCTCAGTCGACCTGGAGCTCGCCCATGCGACCCCAGCCGTCGACGGGGATCGTCTGGCTGATGATCAGCGGCGTGGACGCGAGCAGCGGACGCATCGCCTCCAGGCCGTCGGCGAAGTGCTGGCTCGAGACGTGCGCCTCGGCGGCGTCGTCCTGGAAGCCCTCCACGAGGACGAAGGTGTTCTCGTCCTCCAGGCTGCGCGACCACTCGAAGAAGAGGTTGCCCTCCTCCGCCCGCGTGGCCTCGGTGAAGGGGCGCACGGCCTCCGGCCACTGCTCGACGGCCTCGGGGCGCACGGTGAACTTGACGTTGATCAGGATCATGGGGTCCCTTCCGGTGGTGGTGTCTCGACCCTAGGGCGCGATCGGCGGGCCCGCCGTCCGGGCCGCGGGGCGGGGACGACGGCGGTCCGTCGCGATCGGGCGGTGGTCAGGCGGGCGCGTCGGGCGTGCCGGGCGTGCCGGGCTGCTCGGCGGCGCGCGCCTCGGCCACCTGACGGTGGACGTCCTCCATGTCGAGGTCGCGGACCGCCTGGATGACCTGGTCGAGCGCCGGCGCGGGCAGTGCACCGGGCTGGCTGAACACGAGCACGCCGTCGCGGAACGCCATGAGCGTGGGGATCGACGTGATGCCCGCTGCGCCGGCCAGCTCCTGCTCGGCCTCCGTGTCGATCTTGCCGAAGGTCACGTCGGGGTGCTGGTCGCTCGCGGCGTCGTAGACGGGCGCGAACTGCCGGCACGGACCGCACCAGGACGCCCACCAGTCCACGAGGGTGATGCCCTCGCCGGTCACGGCTTCCTCGAAGCTCTGGGCGGTGAGGTCGATGGTCGACATGGGATTCCTTCCGCAGACGTCAGGGGTCGTACCCGGGCGTCAACGACGCGTCGGACGGTCGCATTCCCTGTGATCCACGTCCCGTCGCGTCATGGATCGCGGGTGCCCGTCTCTGCGTACCTGTCGAGGAGCGGCAGCAGCGAGGATCGGGAGGTGCGGTGAAGTACGACAAGCCAGTGTGGCAGCTGATGTACGCGTGCGCCGACGCGATGCCCGATCCGTTCGGCTACGAGCACGTGCACCGCTGGTTCGCCCGCCGCTACCCGGAGGTGAGCCAGGCGACCATCCGGGCACACCTGGTGGGCCTGTGCGAGGGGGGCCGGCCGAAGCAGCCGCAGTTCGCGGTGAGGTCTCCGCTGTTCCGCCGGGTCGCGCGCGGACTGTACGAGGTCATCCCTCCCGAGGAGCGCAAGCTGGACCCCGACCTGCCCGACCACCCCGACGAGCCGCCCGCTCCTGCCACCCCGGCCGCACCTGGCACCCCGCCCGCACCGGTCGACCGCGCACGGCGTGAGGCGAGGTTCGAGACGTCGGCGTTCACCGAGGCGACCGTCGTGCAGGCGCGTCCCGAGCCCGACGTCGAGGCGCGGCACGACGGGCCGGAGGCGTCGGCCCGGCTGGCGACCTTCGAGGACATCGTCGAGCGTGCCGGCCTGGCCGGGCCGCGGCTGGAGGTCCGCGACCCGACGGCCGAGTCCGCGGATGTGCTGCTCCTGGCCGGCGCGGGCGAGCGGGTGCTCGTGCCCGCACCGGCCCGCGAGGTCTACCGTGCCGACCGCTTCCAGGCCGCACGGCTGCGGGCGCAGGCGCGCGGTGCGACGTGGTTCGTGCTCTCGGCCGAGCACGGCCTGCTCGAGCCGGGGGAGTGGGTCTCGCCCGACTCGCGCGAGCTCGCCGACCTCGACCCGGTCTATCGCGGCGTCTGGGCCCAGTGGGTCCTGGTGCGCCTGGAGTCGCTCGACGGCCCCGTCAGCGGTCGGCGGGTGCACCTCGTCGCGCCCGAGGCGTACGTGGGACCGCTCGCCGCGGTGCTGCAGGACGCTGGGGCGGAGGTCACGGTCGGCGGCGACGAACCGCGCCCGGTGCCGGTCGTCGCGGAGCCGAGGGCCGTCGTCGACCAGTCCGAGCCCGCGGTCGCCGACGACGCCGTGCACGAGCCGGTGACCGTCACGAGTCCTCCGTCGGTCGCCGAGGCCGGGCAGGCAGCTGCGTCGCAGGACGGTCCCGGCGACGCCGTGGCGGCCGCGGTGCAGCACCTCGCGAACGCGGAGCACGCCGTGCCACCCCAGAACCTCGACGCGATCCAGGAGGTCGCCGGGGTGTTCGCGTGGCACGTGGACGCCGAGGGCGCCCGCGTGCTGAACCGCAGCCTGATGCTGCCGGTGGGTGCGGGTGTCCTGCACGTGGGCCACGCGGGAGCCGTGGGCCGCACCGACGACGTCGTCACGACGGTGCGGCACCTCGTGCAGACGGTCCAGCTGCACGGTCGTTCGCGCTCCTCGACGTTCCGCGCCGCCCTCGCGACGATCCTGCACGAGCCGTTGCGGGCGCGCGGTCTGGACGACCCCGCCGTCGCCGACTGGATGCAGCAGCACCTGCGCGTCGTCACCTGGCCCATGCACGACCGGGAGGCGATCCGTGAGCTCGCCCAGCACGTCGTGGAGGAGCTGGAGCCGCCGCTGAACGTCGACCACCTCCGTGCCGTCGAGGTGCGGCGTCGCCTGGGCGAGCTGCGTCGCGAGATCCGCTGAGCGGCCGTCGAACACTACCGTCCGGTAGGGGTGTCGCCACCCCAAACATGAGACTAGCCTCATGAACATGGACGATCTCACCTTCGACTTCCGCCCCTCCGACGTCGCCGCCGCGTCCGCGCGGTTCCCCGGTCGTCCGTCGGGCGCCACCCACCGTCCGATCGCCGCCGACGCCACGGTCGCGGTCCGCGAGCGCGGCACCGACTTCGCCCAGCACGCCTGGGACGAGTCCGGTCACCTCTGAGAGACCGGACCCGGTGCCGTCACCGCGTGTCCCTCACGCGCCGGTGACATGACACGGCCCCGCGAAGCCTGCGCTTCGCGGGGCCGTGTCGTCGGTGCCGAGGTCAGTCCAGCGGACGGATGTTCGCCGCCTGCAGGCCCTTCTGGCCCTGCTCGACGTCGAACTCGACCTTCTGGTTCTCGTTGAGCGAGCGGTAGCCGCTCGTCTGGATCGCGCTGAAGTGGGCGAAGACGTCCTCGCTGCCGTCGTCGGGCGCGATGAAGCCGAAGCCCTTGTCGGCGTTGAACCACTTGACCGTTCCGGTTGCCATCTTTCCTACTACTCCTTCGGGTGCGTCCACGACCGTCGTGGGCGCGTCGTCCGTCGTTTCACCCGCTGAGCAGAGCGCCCGGTATGTGCGGTCCCCGAGCTGCCGGCACGGTTAAATCCAACGGCAACGACACCAGCCTAGGACACGGTCGCGACCCGGGCCGAACGCCGCCTCGGCGCGTCGGGGGCTCGGCCCGACGCGGCCGGCTAGCGCGCCTGCCCGTACAGCGCGACGGAGTAGTAGCGGTCGTTGCTGTCGCGCCACGCGCCCACGCCGATCCGGCGGAAGGCGGCGTTCATCTGGTTGGCGCGGTGCCCGCCGGACGTCATCCAGTTGATCTTCGAGCACGAGGAGGAGCAGACCTTGTCGGTGGAGCGACCGACGACGCTGCGACCGTCGGCGTAGCCGAACGCCAGGTTCTCGCCGATGCTGCGCAGGCCGCACTTCTTCATGATGGCCTGGAGCGACGCGGACGAACGGTGGACGAGTCGCTTCTCCTGCGTGGCGAGGTGCTTGGCCCACGAGTCGGCGTACCCGTCCATGCAGCTGTTGAGCGCGAGCTTCGGCCGGTCGAACTTCGCCCGGACCCCGTTGGTCTGCTCGAGGATCTGCTGCGAGTAGACGCTCACCCGCACCACGGCGTGCGCGGAGCCTCCCGTGAGGCTCACGAGGAGGGCGGTGAGAACGACGGCGATGGTGGTGCGCATGGTGGTCCTGACGTCAGGGATGGGACTGTCGTCAGTGTCACACCTCCCGGGCCCGAGTGCCAGCGACCACCGCGTCGGAGCCGGGGAGAACTAGTTCTTTAGTACTAGTCGCCGGTGAAGTCAAGACTGTCGTCGTCCTCAGCAAACGTTTAGGTTGGCTCGAGCCTCGTGTCGGACGAGCCCACCGGCCCGCCGACGCGACAGGGGGCCGACCGGCCCCCGAGACATCAGTTGTTCCTAGGGGGGACCACGTGAAGCGTGTCACGTCATGCGTGCTCGGGATCGGGCTCGCGTCATCGCTCGGACTCACGTTCGCAGCACCGACCACGGCGGCCGAGGCGCCGCCTCAGCAGGGGGCCGACCGGGTCCAGAAGGACCACGACCTGCCGAACCCGCTGGAGGACAAGCGTCGGGAGCTGCGCGAGCAGGCCGTCGCGTCCGTCGTGAGCGGCGAGGCGAAGCCCGTCACCCGCAACGGCAGCACCGTCGTGAAGGTGGGCGAGGCAGCCGCACCGGCCGACGCCGCGACCCTCGCGAGCCCGAAGGCGTCGCGCAGCGCGAAGGCCAAGGCCTCGAAGGGCAAGCGCAAGGACCAGTACGTCGAGCTGTCGCAGGAGCGTGCCGACAAGGTGTTCGTCATCCTGGCGGAGTTCGGCGACGAGCGGCACCCGGACTACCCGGACGCCGACACCGACCCGTCCACGCCCGGACCCGAGAAGTTCGACGGCCCGCAGCACAACCAGATCGAGGAGCCGGACCGGACGAAGGACAACTCCACCGTCTGGCAGCCCGACTACGACCGGCAGCACTACCAGGACCTCTACTTCAAGGAGGGCAAGGGCGTCGAGTCGGTCAAGACGTACTACGAGACGCAGTCGTCGGGCCGGTACACGATCGACGGCACCGTGTCGGACTGGGTCAAGGTCAAGTACAACACCGCCCGCTACGGCCGCGACGACGCCTCGACGTGGAACCTCATCCAGGACGCCACGACGCAGTGGGTGGCCGACCAGCGCCAGGCCGGCCGCACCGACGCGCAGATCAAGCAGCAGCTCGCGGAGTACGACGTCTACGACCGCTACGACTACGACGGCGACGGCGACTTCAACGAGCCCGACGGCTACATCGACCACTTCCAGATCGTCCACGCCGGGCACGGCGAGGAGGACGGTGACGCGACGTACGGCGAGGACGCCATCTGGTCGCACCGCTGGTACGCCTTCCTGACCGACCAGGGGGTCACCGGGCCGGCGCAGAACCGCCTCGGCGGCACGCAGATCGGTGACACCGGCCTCTGGATCGGCGACTACACCGTGCAGCCGGAGAACGGCGGTCTCTCCGTCTTCGTCCACGAGTACGGCCACGACCTCGGCCTGCCCGACGCGTACAGCACGGCGGGCGGCGACAACAGCAACGAGTACTGGACCCTCATGGCGCAGTCGCGGCTCAACGCCAAGGGCGAGGCGCTCGGCGAGCGCGCCGGCGACCTGGGTGCCTGGGAGAAGCTGCAGCTCGGCTGGCTCGACTACGAGGTCGTCGGGACCCAGGAGAAGCGGACGCTCGAGCTCGGTCCCCAGGAGTACAACACGGCGAAGGCGCAGGGTGCCGTCGTCGTGCTCCCGAAGAAGGAGGTCACCCGTGACCTCGGCGCCCCGGCCGCCGGCTCGAAGCAGTTCCACTCGGGCTCCGGCGACGACCTGGCCAACGCGATGACCACCGAGGTCAGCATCCCGGCGGGCGCCACCGACGCGGTGCTGAAGGCGAAGGTGCGCTACGAGATCGAGGAGGGCTACGACTACGCGTACGTCCAGGCGTCGACCGACGCCGGCGCGACGTGGACGGCGCTCGACGGGACCGTCGGCGGCACGCCGATCGGCGACGACACCTCGGGGCGTCCGGGCATCGACGGGGAGCAGAAGACGTGGACCGACCTGTCGGTCCCGCTCGACGCGTACGCCGGCACGACCGTCCAGCTGCGGTTCTTCTACAAGACGGACGGCGGTCTGGCGCTGCCCGGCCTGTTCGTCGACGACGTCGCGGTGACCGCGGCCGGCTCGACGCTGCTCGCCGACGGCGCGGAGGACGGTGCCGCCGCGTGGACGTTCGACGGCTTCAGCGTGGTGGGGGCGACGACCACGGACGCCTACGACAACTTCTACGTCATGGGCCACCGCTCGTACGTCTCGTACGACCGGTACCTGCGGACCGGGCCGTACAACTTCGGCTTCGCGAGCACGCGTCCCGACTGGGTCGAGCACTACGCGTACCAGCAGGGGCTGCTGATCTCCTACTGGGACACGTCGCAGGCCGACAACAACACCATCACCCACCCGGGCGAGGGTCGGAACCTGCCGATCGACGCCCGACCGCGACCGATCATCGACAGGACGACGGGCAAGCCGTTCCGGGCCCGCGTCCAGGTCTACGACGCGCCGTTCTCGATGCGCAAGGCCGACTCGATGACCCTGCACACGGACGGCAAGCCCACGTACATCCGTGGACAGGCCGCCGCCCCGCTCTTCGACGACACGAAGAAGTACTTCTACGCGGAGGCGCCGCAGCACGGCGTGAAGCTGCCGGCCGCGGGGGTCAAGGTCCGGGTGCTGTCGGAGAAGGGCACCTCGATGAAGGTCCGGTTCAACTGACCTGACCAGGACGACCGGACCGGGGTCCCGGCCACACGGGGCGCGCACCAGCAGGTGCGCGCCCCGTCGTGGTGGACCGGCTCAGCGGGCGTGCAGGGCCTCGTCGATGGCGCCGGGTGCGCCCCCGAACTCGTCGGCGACCTCGCCGGCGACGTCGTCCTGGTCGGTCACGACGTGTCCGTCCTCGTCGAGGCCGGCGTCGGCGTCGCGCAGCGCCCGGTGGGCGGTGGACAGCACGACCGCGGCCCCCAGGACGGCGACCGCCGCCACGGCGAACGGCACGTGCACCGACCATGCCTGCACCATCCGACCGGCGGCGAAGGGCGCCAGCCCGCCGCCGATGAAGCGGACGAACCCGTAGGCGGCGGACGCGACGGGACGCTCCACCGGCGAGATGGTCATGACCGCCTGCGTCATGAGCGTGTTGTTGATGCCGATGAAGATGCCCGCAGCCACGACGCACCCGACCATGAGGCGCTGGTCGGTGGGGTCGGTGGCCATGAGGGCGAGGTCGACCGCGAAGAGGGTGAAGGCTGCGTACAGGGAGACCGACGTGCCGAAGCGCTGCTGCAGCCACGGGGCGGCGATCACCGAGAAGAACGCCACGAGCACGCCCCAGGCGAAGAAGACCCAGCCGAGCTGGGTGATGGACAGCGCCATCGGGAACGGTGCGTAGCCGAGCATGGTGAAGAAGCCCCAGTTGTAGAGCAGTGCGGCCACGCTCATGGTCGCCAGGCCGCGGTGGCGCAGGGCCTTGAGCGGGGCGCTGAGCGGCGTCGCGTGGGTGGGCTTCGGCGTGGAGGGCAGCAGGAGCACGGTCGCGACCAGCGCGATGGACATGAGGACGGCGACGCCGTAGAACGGACCGCGCCAGCTGATGTTGCCGAGGGTGCCGCCGACCAGCGGGCCCGCCGCGATGCCGAGGCCGAGCGCCGCCTCGTAGAGGATGATCGCCCCGGCGAACCCTCCGCGGGCGCTCGAGACGATCGCGGCGAGCGACGTCGCGATGAACAGGGCGTTGCCCAGCCCCCAGCCGGCGCGGAAGGCGACGATGCCCTCGATGCTGCCGCTGGAGCCGGCGAGGGCCGAGAAGACCACGATGATGGCCAGGCCGACCACGAGCGTCCGCTTGGCCCCGAACCGGCTGGACACCGCGTTCGTCACGAGCATGGCGACCGCGGTGACCACGAGGTAGCTGGTGAACAGCAGCGTCACCTGGCTCTCGGTGGCGTCGAGCTGCTCCTTGAGCGCGGGGAGGATCGGGTCGACGAGACCGATCCCCATGAAGGAGATCACGCACGCGAAGGCGACCGCGTACACGGCCTTCGGCTGCCCGAGCAGGCTCGCTCGGGCGGAGCCGTGGCCGCCGGTGTCGGATGTCTGGTCAGTGGGGCTGGTCATGGTCCTCCTGGGTCAGGTCGACGAGCGCGTCGACGGCGCGGTCGAGGGCGTCGAGTCGGTCGGGTGAGAGGCGGCCGAGTCGGGCGGCGATCAGTGCGTCCTGGCTCCGGCGACGTTCCGCGAGGGCGGAGCGTCCGGCGTCGGTGATCGCGACGAGGGTCGCTCGGCGGTCGCTGGGGTCGCTCGTGCGGCTGACGAGGCCGGTGGCCTCGAGTCGCTGGACGAGTCCGGTCATCGCGGGCTGACCGACGGCCTCGAGCCGGGTCAGGTCCGAGACGCGGCACGGACCGTGCCGGTCGAGGGCGGACAGCGTCCCGGCCGCGGTGCGGCTCAGGCCTCGCGTGGCGGAGTCGCGGGACACGACCGCCACCAAGTCGCGCAGGGCCTGCGTCAGGCGTGCGACATCAGGTTGCTGCATGCAACCAACTATATCAGCACCTGATGTATTACGCCCGAGCCCACCCTCCCCTCCCGCGTTTCGTGGACATCGTGACGGTTTCCGCGCCCGAGATCGTCACGATGTCCACGAAACGCGGGGAGGGAGAGGCGGCTCAGGCCGCGGCGCGGGGGAGGGTGAGGCGGCCGGCGGCGAGGCCGACGACGACCACCGCGATCGTCCAGAGCACGCCGGCGAGGGGGAGGGCGAGGACGAGCAGGACGCATCCGAGGAGCCCCGCGACCGCGAGGACCCGCAGGACGGTGCCGTCGAGCGTCAGCGCCGCGGCGTTGGTGAGCGCGTAGTAGACGAGCACGCAGCCGCTCGAGGCCGCCACCGCCTCGACCGCGCCCACGAAGGGCAGGGCGGCCACCACGACGACCGCGACCGCGAGCTGGGCGGTCGCGGGCACGCCACGGGAGGACTCGTGGGACAGCACCCGCGGGAGGTGTCGGTCGCGGCTCATGGCCAACGTGGTGCGGCTGACCCCGCCGAGGAGGGACAGCAGCGCGCCGCCGGCCGCGACCACGGCCGTGACGGCGACGGTGGCGGTGAGCACGGGGTGGCCGAGCGTGTCGACCGCGTCGGCGACGGCGCGGTCGCTGGCGCCGGCGACGTGGGGCGGGAGGGCGCGAGCCACCGCCGCCCCGGCGACGACGTAGAGGACGGTGACCACCGCGAACGAGACGGCCACGGCGCGCGGGATGGTGCGCTCGGGGTCCCGCACCTCCTCGCCGAGGGTCGCGAGGCGGGCGTAGCCGGCGAAGGCGAAGAAGAGCAGCGCCGCCGCCTGCGGGACCGCCTGCAGGTCGATCGCGTAGCCGACCCCGTCGTCGCGCGGCGCCTCGCCGAGGACCAGGAGGGACGTCGTCCCGACCACCAGCACGACCAGCACCGCCGACACGGTGAGCGCATCGGCCGAACGGCGGGCGCCGGCGAGGTCGACGGCCGTCAGCACGGCGACCGCGAGGACCGCGAGCGTGGTCGCGTGTCCGGGGGCCACGTGGGCGCCGACCGCCAGCGCCATCGCCGCGCAGGACGCGGTCTTGCCGACCACGAACACCCAGCCGGCCAGGTGCCCCCAGGTGGCCCCGAGGCGTTCCCGCGCGAACACGTAGGTCCCGCCCGCGGCGGGATAGCGGGTGGCGAGCCGGGCCGACGCCAGGGCGTTGAGTCCAGCCACGAGCGCCGCCAGCAGCACCGCCCACACGACGAAGACGCCGGTACGACCGACGGCCGGCCCGAGCGCGACGAAGACGCCGGCCCCCAGCATCGACCCGGCCCCGAGGCCGGTGGCCCGGACGGGACCGAGGACGCGGGCGAGCGCCACGGTCAGAGGGCGTAGTCGACGACGAGCGGGGCGTGGTCGGAGAACCGCTCCGCGTAGCTCGCGGCGCGGTCGACGCGAGCGGAGCTGACGGTGGCCGCCAGCTCCGGCGTGGCGAGCTGGTAGTCGATGCGCCACCCCGTGTCGTTGTCGAAGGCCTGGCCGCGCCACGACCACCAGGTGTAGGGGCCCTCGACCTCGCCGGCGTGCGCCCGCGCGACGTCGACCCACCCGAGCTCGTCGCGCACGCGGTCGAGGTAGGCGCGCTCCTCCGGCAGGAACCCGGCCTTCTTCAGGTTCCCCTTCCAGTTCTTGATGTCGAGCTCGGTGTGGCCGACGTTGAAGTCTCCCGTGACCACCGCGTGGTCGGCGTGCTCACGCAGCTCGGCGAGCCGCACGAGGAGCTGGTCGAGGAACCGGTACTTCTCGTCCTGGCTGGGCGTGCCGACGCCACCGGAGTGGACGTAGGCCGAGACGGTCGTGAGAAGGCTGCCGTCGGGCAGGACGAGGTCGGACTCGACCCAGCGTCCGGCGTCGTCGAAGGACGGGTCGCCGTGGCCGACACGGTGCGCCTTGGGCTCGGTGCGGCTGAGCACCGCGACGCCCGCGCGACCCTTGGCGGCGGCCTCGGTGTGGACGACGTGGTAGCCGGTGTCGGCCATCAGCTCGTGCACGAGCGCGTCGGGCGCGCGGACCTCCTGCAGGGTGACGACGTCGGCGTCGGCGGCCTCGAGCCAGGGGCCCATGCCTCGGCGGAGGGCGGCGCGGATGCCGTTGACGTTGACGGTGGCGATGCGGAACACGCGAGCAGCCTACGAGTCGGCACCGACATCCGTGGCGGCCGGTCGGGGCTCGTGGGGCGCCCCCACGACGTCGATGATCCAGGCCAGCTCCCAGGCGCGCTCGTGCCAGGCCGCGTAGCGTCCGCTCACGCCGCCGTGGCCGGCGTTCATCTCCGTCTTGAGCAGGGCGGGGACCTCGCCGGTGGACCGTTCGCGCAGCCGGGCGACCCACTTCGCGGGCTCCACGTAGAGCACGCGGGTGTCGTTGAGGCTGGTCACCGCCAGCACGGGCGGGTACGCGACCTCGGCGACGTTCTCGTAGGGCGTGTAGGACTTCATGTAGGCGTAGACGTCCGCGTCGTGCAGCGGGTCGCCCCACTCGTCCCACTCGATGACCGTCAGCGGGAGGCTCGGGTCGAGGATGGTCGTGAGCGCGTCGACGAAGGGGACCTCGGCCACGACGGCACCGAAGGCGTCGGGTGCGAGGTTGAGCGCCGCGCCGACGAGCAGGCCGCCCGCGCTCCCGCCCTCGGCGACCAGCCGCTCGGCCGAGGTCCAGCCCTCCGCCACGAGGTGGCGCGCCGCGGCGACGAAGTCGGAGAAGGTGTTCTTCTTGTGGGTCAGCTTGCCCTGGTCGTACCAGGCCCGACCGAGCTCCCCGCCGCCGCGGACGTGCGCGATGGCGAACACGAAGCCGCGGTCGAGCAGCGAGAGGCGTGGCACGGACATGCCGGGGTCGATGCTGATCTCGTAGGAGCCGTAGCCGTAGAGGAGCGCGGGGGCGGAGCCGTCGCGAGGCGTGTCGGCGCGCGCCACGAGCGAGATCGGCACCAGCGTGCCGTCGTCGGCGGTGGCCCACGTGCGGTGCTGCACGTAGTCGGCCGGGTCGTAGCCGCCGAGCACCGTCTGCTGCTTGCGCACCACGAGCTCGCCCGTCTCGACCACGAGGTCGAGCACGGTGCTGGGCGTCACGAGCGATCCCATCCCGAGGCGGATGACCGGCTGGTCCCACTCGGCGTTCGCGCCGACACCCGCGGTAAACAGCTCCTCGCCGAAGTCGATCTCGCGCGGCTCGCCCAGGCCGTCCTCGTCGACGGTCGCGATGGCGACGCGCGTGAGCGCCTCCCGGCGGTAGGAGAGCAGGAGCGACCGCGCGAAGACGTCGATGCCCTCCAGCCGGGTGCCTGGGCGGTGCGGCACGACCGTCTCGAGCGCCTCGCGCAGCGGACCGTCGACCGGGGTGGCGTCGACGGGGAGTGCACCGAGCTCGAAGTCCTCCGCGCCGTCGTTGTGCAGGACCAGGAACAGGTCACGTCCGGCGACCACCGCGTGCTCGAGCGAGTACTCCACGCCGTCGCGGCGGGGCACCACGACGCGGAACTCCCCGGTCGGGTCGTCGGCCTCGAGGACGAGCACCTCGCTCGTGATCTTCGACGACGCACCGATCACCAGGTAGCGCTCGGACTGGGTGCGCCCGACCCCGGTGAAGAACCGCTCGTCGGTCTCCTCGTGCACGAGCACGTCGTCGGCGTCGGAGCCCAGTCGGTGCCGCCAGACCCGGTGGGGGCGCCACGCGTCGTCGACGGTCGTGTAGAAGAGGTGGCTCCCGTCGGCGGACCAGGTGACGCCGCCGCTCGTGCCGGTGATCTCGTCGGCGAGCAGCTCGCCGCTGCGCAGGTCCTTGACGCGGATGGTGTAGCGCTCGTCGCCGACGACGTCGGTCGACCAGGCGAGCAGGGTGCCGTCGTCGCTCAGCGAGAATCCGCCGAGGGAGAAGAACTCGTGCCCCTCGGCCTCCATGTTGGAGTCGAGCAGGACCTCCTCGCCGGGGACGGGCTCGCCCGGGACCAGCACGGGCGGGTCCCAGTCGTCGGGGGAGGAGACGGCCGTGCGGCACCGGATGGCGTACTGGCTGCCCTCGACGGTGCGGGAGTAGTACCACCACGCACCGTGCCGGACGGGGACGGAGAGGTCGGTCTCGAGGGTCCGCGACCGGATCTCCTCGAACAGCCGACCGCGCAGGTCGGCGAGGTGCGCCGTGCGCGCCTCCGCGTACGCGTTCTCGGCCTCCAGGTGCGCGAGCGTCCGCGGGTCGTCCTTGTCGCGGAGCCACTCGTACGGGTCCTCGACCTCGTCGCCGTGGTGGCGGCGGACGACCGGGTGCTGAGGGGCGACGGGCGGTTCGTGCGTCGACGTCATGCCGCGACGCTATCGCCCGGCACCCAGGCCGCCATCGACCGACCGCTCCGCGGCGCTCGGCACCGCGAGCTCGTCAGGCCGACGGGGGCGGGTCGGCCCGGTGTGGCCGGCGGTGAGCGCGTCGTCGGCGGCCGCGAAGGTGTGCACGGGGCCGGGCCCGGTGAGGCGCGTCTCGAAGCGCACCGTCACCCGTCCGAGGCCCGCGCCCCAGACCCAGCCGTCGCCGTGGTCGCGGTGGTGGACGTCGGCGCCGGGGCTCCAGAGGGTGCCCGGGTCGGGGGAGCGGTCCGGAGCCGCGCTGGAGGCGTCGGGCACGGCGGGCGGGTTGTCCTCGAGCTCGTCGGCCGCCTCGGGCTCGGGCTCGGCGAAGAGGTCGTCCTGCACCCAGTCGGCGAGACCGCTGACCCCGACCCCGACCAGGCGCAGGCCGCCGGACAGGTCCGTGGCGGCGAGCAGGCCCTGCGCACTCGCGGCGAGGAGCGTGGGCGAGTCGGTGGGACCCGCGAGGGTCGTGGACCGGGTGTGCGTCTCGAAGTCGTGGTAGCGGATCTTCAGCGTGACGGTGCGTCCGGACAGCCCAGCGCTCCGCAGCCGTCCGCCGACCCGGCGCGCCATGGTGTCGACGACGGCCTCCAGCCGGGCGCGGTCGGTGACGTCGTCGGGGAAGGTGTCCTCGACGCTGATGGACTTCGCCTCGCGCTCGGCGACGACGGCGCGGTCGTCGTCGGCGCGGGCTAGGCGGGCCAGGGAGCGTCCCGACGCGGAGCCCAGCAGCCGCACCAGCTCGTCCTCGTCGCGCTCGCGCAGCTCGCCGACCGTGCCGACCCCGATCCGGCGCAGACGCTCCGCCGTGGCCGGCCCGACGCCCGGGATCGCCCGGACCTGCATCGGCTCCAGCAGCGCGAGCTCGGTCCCCGGCGCCACGACGAACACGCCGTCGGGCTTGCGCAGCTCGCTCGCGATCTTCGCCATCAGCTTCGAGGAGGCGACGCCGACGGACGCCGTGAGACCTTCGGTGATCTCGGTGATGTCGCGGCGCAGCCCCTCGACGCGCTCCAGCACGGCGTCGGGGGAGAGGTCGTCGTCCGCGCCGGCCGCGAGGTCGACGTACGCCTCGTCGAGGGAGAGCGGCTCGACGAGCGGCGACTCCTCCCGCAGCCGGCGCATGACGAGGGTGCTCGCCTCGCGGTAGGCGTCGAAGCGGCCCGAGAGGAACGCCGCGTGCGGGCACCGGGCGCGGGCCTCCGCCATCCGCATCGCCGACCGGACGCCGTGCACGCGGGCCTCGTAGGAGCAGGTCGAGACCACGCCCCGTTGGCCGATGCCACCGACGATCACGGGCCGGCCGCGCAACGACGGCTTGTCGCGCTGCTCCACGGAGGCGAAGAAGGCGTCGAGGTCGAGGTGGAGCACCGACGCCGTGGACCGCATGGGCCCATTCTGCTGCGGACCGCCGACGGTCGCTCCGTCCACACCCTCCACGGCCTCCGGGGGAGCGTGCCGTGTCCTGTCCACAGGGCGCGCACGCACGCCGCCACGCCGCACCCGCCGGCACCAGGTTGGGACCATGACGACTCAGCCCGTGTACACGGCCCACGACGTGGCCGACCTCTTCAACCTCCTCCCTGCTGCCCTCGGCTTCGCACCGCAGGAGTCGATCTGCGCGATCGCGACGAGCGGTCCACGGCACAGGCTGGGCTTCACGATGCGCGTGGACCTGCCGGACCAGGACGACCACGTGCGTCAGATCGCCCGTTTCGTGGCCGGCCACCTGCGCGGCCAGGGCGCCGACGGGGCGATCGTGCTCGTCGTCTCCTGCAGGACCGCGCGAGCAGCGGAGGCGGCGCGTGCGGTCGAGGGCGCGCTCGGCGGGATCCGACCGGTCGTCACCGCGTGGACCGACTCGTCGCGCTACTGGACCACGTCGGACGACGACCCGGCGGGCACGCCGCTCGACCTGAGCCCGCACCACCCGGCGATGCTGGAGGCGGTTCTCGCGGGCCAGGAGGTGCTCCCCGACCGCGCGACGCTGGAGGACCGCTGGCGACCGTGCGACGGACCGGGCGCGACGTGGCTCCTGACACAGGTGGTGCAGGTCGAGCGAGAGCTGGTGGAGCAGTCGTGGCGCGCCCCGACCGACCTCGCCGTCGCCGGGCTCCAGGAGGTGCAGGAGGTCGTGGGTACCGTCGACCGCTCCGGCATCGACGCGGTCGAGGCGCGGTCGTTGCTGCGACTGGGGATCTGGCTGACGCTGGGGGCGGTCCGCGACGGGCTGTGGCCGACCCTCGAGGACTGCGGGCCGGAGCGCCTCGTCACGTGGCGCGAGCTGGCCCGCCGCTCCCCGGGCGTCTACGCGGCCGTGCCGTACACGGTGGCCGGCTACCTCGCGTACCTGCGCGGAGACGGCGCGCAGGCCGCCATCGGGTTCGAGCGGGCCAGGACCGCGGACCCGGGCTACACGATGGCGGCCACCCTCGGCGACGCGCTCCGCGTGGGCACCCACCCGCGGCAGCTGAGGAAGATCGTGCGTGCTGCCTTCTCCGACGCCGCCTCGCTGCGATGACGCGCACGGGACCGGCGTCGCCCCTAGGGTGAACGCATGGGTCAGGACGTCGACGACAGGACCTTCACGCGTGAGGACCGGACGCGGTACCGCGAGAAGGTGCGCCGCTGCCTCGACGTGTTCGCCCGGATGCTGTCCGAGCACGACTTCTCCGTGGGCGAGCCGCAGATCGGCGTCGAGATCGAGCTGAACCTCGTCGACGGCGTCGGCGACCCCGCGATGAGGAACGCCGAGGCGCTGGAGGCCATCGCCGACGAGGCGTTCCAGACCGAGCTCGGGCTGTTCAACATCGAGATCAACGTCCCGCCGCAGCCAGCCAGCGGTGACGGCTTCGCGGTGCTGGAGCGCACGGTCCGCCGCGACCTGAACGAGGCGCAGGAGAAGGCGGCGCGTGTCGAGGCGGGGCTGCTGATGGTCGGGGTGCTGCCGACCCTGCGCTCGGAGCACCTCGGCCAGGAGTCGCTGTCGCCGAACCCGCGCTACCACCTGCTGTCGGACCAGATCCTGTCGGCGCGTGGCGAGGACATCGCGATCGTCATCGACGGCGTCGACCGCCTCGAGACGACGGCCGACACGATCGTCCCCGAGGCGGCGTGCACGAGCACCCAGCTGCACCTGCAGGTCGAGCCCGACGACTTCGCGGCGACGTGGAACGCCGCGCAGGCCATCGCCGGCGTGCAGGTGGCCGTGGGCGCCAACGCCCCGTTCCTCCTCGGCCGGCAGCTCTGGCACGAGACGCGGATCCCGCTGTTCGAGCAGGCGACGGACACGCGCAGCGAGGAGCTCAAGGCCCAGGGCGTCCGGCCCCGTGTGTTCTTCGGCGAGCGGTGGATCACGTCGGTCTTCGACCTGTTCGAGGAGAACGTCCGCTACTTCCCGGCGCTGCTGCCGATCGTGGACGACGAGGACCCGGTGGCCGAGCTCGAGTCCGGCCGCGTCCCCTCGCTCTCCGAGCTGCTGCTCCACAACGGGACCGTCTACCGCTGGAACCGGCCGATCTACGACGTCAGCGACGGCCGTCCGCACCTGCGGGTCGAGAACCGCCTGCTCCCCGCCGGTCCGACGGTGGTCGACACGGTCGCGAACGCGGCGCTGTTCTACGGCCTGGTCCAGGTGATGCGCGAGAGCGAGCGTCCGGTCTGGTCGCAGCTCTCCTTCAAGGCGGCCGAGGAGAACTTCCACCAGGCGGCGCGGGTGGGCATCGAGGCCGACCAGTACTGGCCGTCGGTGGGCACGGTCTCCGTCCGCGAGCTGGTGCTGCGTCACCTGCTGCCGCTCGCGCACGAGGGTCTGGCCCAGATGGGCGTCGACGCCGCGGTCTCCGACCGGCTGCTCGACGTCGTCGAGCAGCGCTGCATCCGGGGCGCCAACGGTGCGACCTGGCTCGTCTCGGCCGTCGAGCACGAGCTGGGCCGCGGGGGTGACCGCACCGAGGCGCTCCGTGCCGTCACCCGCCGGTACGCCGAGCTCATGCACACGAACGAGCCCGTGCACACCTGGCCGCTCGACTGACCTCCCGCGGGCCACGGACGGTCCAGGGGGTCCGGCCACGCGGGTTGTGTCCCCGTGGCACACTGGACCACGCAGAGGTTGACCGCAGGCCTCTTTGTTGCGCCCTCAGACAGGTCAGGGAGGTGAGTCCTCGGTGTGTTCCGTCCTCGGACGCAGGTGTCAGAGCCTGCCGTCCCGCCGTGCCGGAACCGTCGTCGACCCCCTCGCCGAGACCGCCCGGGGTAGCGCGCAGCACGATCGTCCAGCCCACCCGCGAGATCAGAAGAGCCCGTGACGAAGACTTCCAAGAAGACCGCCGCCCCCGCTCCCGCGAAGAAGGCGCCGGTCAAGAAGACGGCCGCCAAGAAGGCGCCGGCCAAGAAGGCCGCGGCGAAGAAGACTGCCGACGCGCCCGTCGACATCGCCGATGCGCTCGACGTGCCGGAGGGTGGTCAGGCCGCGAAGGTCGACGCCCAGGGCAAGAAGGTCCTGCCCGACATCCCCGACGAGGAGTTCGTCAAGGACCTCAAGAACGACCCGACGCTGAAGGAGGACGAGGAGTCCAGCTTCACGCTGTCGGCGGCCGACGAGTCCGACGAGCCGGTGCAGCAGGTCCTCGTGGCCGGCGCCACGGCGGACCCGGTGAAGGACTACCTCAAGCAGATCGGCAAGGTCTCCCTCCTCACCGCTGGCGAGGAGGTCGAGCTCGCCAAGCGGATCGAGGCCGGCCTGTTCGCCGAGGAGAAGCTCGGCAAGGGCGGCCGCATCTCCGAGAAGACGCGCGAGGAGCTCGACTGGATCGTCGTCGACGGCCGCCGGGCGAAGAACCACCTCCTCGAGGCCAACCTGCGTCTGGTCGTCTCGCTCGCGAAGCGCTACACCGGCCGCGGCATGCTGTTCCTCGACCTGATCCAGGAGGGCAACCTGGGTCTGATCCGTGCGGTCGAGAAGTTCGACTACACCAAGGGCTTCAAGTTCTCGACCTACGCGACGTGGTGGATCCGCCAGGCGATCACCCGCGCCATGGCCGACCAGGCCCGCACGATCCGCATCCCGGTGCACATGGTCGAGGTCATCAACAAGCTCGCCCGCGTGCAGCGGCAGATGCTGCAGGACCTGGGCCGCGAGCCCACGCCCGAGGAGCTGGCGCTTGAGCTGGACATGACGCCGGAGAAGGTCGTCGAGGTCCAGAAGTACGGTCGCGAGCCGATCTCCCTGCACACCCCCCTCGGTGAGGACGGCGACAGCGAGTTCGGCGACCTCATCGAGGACTCCGAGGCGATCGTCCCGGCCGACGCCGTGTCGTTCACGCTCCTGCAGGAGCAGCTGCACGCCGTGCTCGACACGCTCAGCGAGCGCGAGTCCGGCGTCGTCTCGATGCGCTTCGGCCTGACCGACGGCCAGCCGAAGACCCTCGACGAGATCGGCAAGGTCTACGGCGTCACGCGCGAGCGCATCCGCCAGATCGAGTCCAAGACGATGAGCAAGCTGCGCCACCCGTCCCGCTCGCAGGTGCTGCGCGACTACCTGGACTGACGCCCGGCCCGACGCACGACGACGGCCCGCACGAGCATCCTCGGGGCGGGCCGTCGTCGTTGCTGCGGGGAAGCGGTCAGGAGGGGGGAGTCAGGCCGAGGTCGTCGCGACGGCCAGGATCGGTGAGCTCGTCGATCAGGTCCCCCGACAGGTCGACGCACCCGCTCGAGAGCGTCAGATAGGCACCGCCCCCCCGCGACACGAGCGGTGAGCGTCGTGTCCTGCTTCGAGGAGGTGACCGTCCCGGACGTCTCCTTGTCGAGGGTCCACCCCTGTCCGTCGAGAAGCTCCTTGACTGCGGCGAGACGCTCAGAGACGCCTGTGTTCGCCTGGTCGACGGTCAGCTCGGCCACGTACTCGGCACCGTTCGGGCTGGGCGGCATGCCGCAGATCTTCCACCGGGCCGTGCCGCTGCCCGTGAAGCTGACCGCCGACATGCTCGTGGCCAGCTTCGGAAAGAGGTCCGCCGCCTCCGTCCGGATCTCCTCGGAACGCCGCGAGGCCTGCTCGCGCGATACACCGCCGTCGTCGCCAGGGTCACCGCACCCGGACAGCACGCCCAGCGTCACGACGCCCGCGACGATCCTTGCCCACCTCGTCACGACGGGGGTGCGACGCCGAGGTCGTCCTTCGGCAGGTCGGTCAGTCGGCGGATCTCGTCCTTCGGCACGTCCAGGCACGTGCTGCGGACCGAGAGGTTCATCCCGGCCGCGCCGTACTGGGCGCGCAACGTCAGGCCGTCCTTGCGGCCCTCGAGGGTGTCGCCGGCGACCTCCTCGACGCTCCAGCCCTGGGCCTCCGCCTGCCGGCGGACGACCTCGCCGTACTGCGACGGAGGCACGTTGCTCTGGACGACGGCGATCTCCGCGACGTACTGGGCGCCGTTGGGGCTCGGTTCCTGGCCGCAGATGACCCAGCGTCCCGCGCCGGTGCTGGAGTAGCCGAGCGCCTCCACGCCCTGACCGACGGCGTCGAAGGTCTGCGTCGCGGCGGTCCGGGCCTCCTCGGCGGTGCGCTGAGCGTCGGCCGAGTCGTCGCCGGACCCTCCGTCACCGCACCCGAACAGGCTGGCCATCATCACGATCCCCACCACGATCCTCGAACGTCTCATCCCAGCCTCTCAGTCGAACGGGTTCAGCCAGCTGCCGGCGTCCTTGGCCTTGTCCCAGGTCCACCCTGCCGCGTCGGCGACCTGCCCGCCTGTCCACTCGACCCCGTTCCAGATCTGCTCGCCGCCGGACACGACGGAGCTGCCGACGACGAGCGTGTCGAGCGTCTGGTAGCTGCCGATCGTGCGTCCGTCGACCTGGTCGGGGGTCTGGCCGGCGACCACGTCGGCCATCGCGTCCAGCGACGTCGAGCCCTCGTTGAAGTACGACGAGTGGTTCTCGAGGAGGTCCTGCACCCGGTAGGAGCCGGGGTCGACCTCGAAGCGGTGCGCACCGAAGTCGGCCTGGGCGGGGTCGTGACCGAGGGCGCCGATGGCGGGGGAGCCCAGCAGCGTGACGGGGTCGTAGTCGGCCGATCCGACGAACAGGTGTCCCTCCGGCATCAGGTCGGTCGCCGTCTCGGCCGATCCGGTGCCCGGGCTGCCGATCAGGACCATGTCGTCCACCTGCAGGTCGTTGTCGGTGGCGGCGTGCGAGACGGTCGTCGACCCGTAGCTGTGGCCGATCGCCGTGAAGTGGGCGTCAGGACCCTGGTCGCTCGCTCGCATGCCGGCCACGAAGTCGGCGAAGCGCTCCCCGCCGTCCGTGGCCTTGCCCTGCCCGGCGACCTGGAGGAAGTCCCAGGGATCGTCGGTCAGTCCCTCGCCGCTGCTGGGTGCGTCGTAGTCGATCCACGTGATCGCGGCGACGGACCGGTCGCCGTTCTTCCCGTCGGCCAGCTGCATGAGCCGGTCCATCGACTCGACGTTGCCGCTGAGCGACGTCGCCTCGCTGGTCAGCCCCGGGACGAAGGAGGTGACGTCGTCAGCGGTGTCGGGGTTCCCGAGGCTCATCGCCACGCCGCCGTCACCGTCGAAGGCGTCGGGCCGGTAGACGAGCAGGAACGCCTGGTTCTCGCCGGTCTCGGGATCGATCCGGTCCTGGTAGTCGTCGAGCGTGTCGCGGGCGTCCTCGGCGTTCATCAGCTGCTGGCGTTCGAGGTCGCTCAGCTGGCCGTCGTCGCGACGCTGGCTGAGGTAGTCGATGTCGCTGAGCATCGACGTGCGGTTCGCCTCGTCACGCACCTCGCTGGGTACCCCGCCGGCGTTCCCGACCAGCTGCGGGGAGTGCATCACGAGCGCGGCCACCTGCTCGGGGCTCAGGCCACTCCACCAGTCGGCGACGGCCTCGGGGTCACCGCTGTCGACCTTCTGCTGCAGCTGCTGCGCCAGGGTGGCGGCATCGGCACGGTTCGGTGCCGAGGCTGCCGACTGCCCCTCGGCGACGGTGTCGACGCCCTGCAGCCCGGAGACCACGGTCTGCTCGGCCGACTCCTGGTCGCGGTTCCACGCGTCGACGTCCGCCTGGAGGGCCGTGGCCTCGCGCTCGAGGTTGGCCGACCTCTGGACGAGCGCCTCCTGCGCGGTCGCGTCGTCCTTATCCGACGCGGCGACGTCGGCATCGTAGGTATCGATCCGTCCGTTGAGCTCCGAGACCCTCTCGACCAGGTCGATCCGCCGGGAGCTGAGCGTCTGGAGGGTGTCGTCGAACGCGTCGAGCACGGTCACGGCTCGCACGAACGCGGCGGACGCGGCGTCCAGACGCGCGGAGAGCGCCGTGAACTCGTTCTCGGCGGCCTCGGAGGCGTCACCGGTCCACGACGCGGGCGTGCCCTGTGACGCCAGCGACTCCTGCGCATCGCTCACGCTCTCGCCGGTGGCTCGGACGCCGGTGGTGGCCGACGCCGCTGCGGCCGATGTCGTGCGCAGCGGGTCGGGCTGGCTGACCCGGACGAGTGCCACGTCAGTCACCTCCCGTCGGGCTCGGTGACGGCGTGGGCGACGGTCCAGGGGACGGCTGGGGCGTGGCCGGGGCCGAGTCGCTCGGGGGAGGGGGCGACGGGCTCGGGCCGGGGGACGGGGTCGGCATCGGGGGCGGGCCACCGTCGGGGTCGATCGTGCTGTCGCGGTACGACCACGGCATCAGCGACCTGATGCGCTGGTAGGCGGCGTCGTCGACCGCCGAGTAGGTCGCGGCAGCGTCGTCGAGGGACTCCGCGTGCGCCTGCGCGGTCGTCGCGACGTCCTTGACCTCGTCGACCCACGCCTCGCGGAAGGTCTCGAACGCCGCTACGACGTCGGGCGCCATGGGCGAGCCGGTCGTGCCGTGCAGCCGTCGCCACGCACCGTCGAGCCCGTCGGCCGCGCCGTCCCACACCCTGGCCGCGGCGGTGATGGCGTTCCAGTCCGCCTCGACGCCGCTCACCGCTCGGCCTTCAGGGTCGCGAGGTCGTCGGCGCGCACCGGCACGACCGGACCCGCCATGAGGAGCTGCGTCGCCGCCGCACCGCTGCGGACGTCGAGGTCGATCCAACCGTTGGTCGCCATCAGGCGCGGCCGGTCCTCGTCGCCGGCCGCCTCCACCGCCCACCCGCGCTCTTGCAGGGCGCGGGCGAGGGACCGGAGCGTGACCACGGCCCGCGGGCCCGCCAGACCCCGCAGGGCCTTCTCGTTCAGGTACGCGTGCCCGCCGTCGGCCGCACGCCACAGACGGGTCGGAGCGGGCGTGTCCGGCGGCAGTAGGTGACGGATCGACCCGTACGCGTCGTCGACGCCGCGCTCGATCCTCCGCGCCTCGTCGAACCTGATCGCGTCGTCCGGCTCGGCCGCGGGAGGGTCGAGCGGGGAGCGGCCGGTGAGGAGCACGAGGTCGACGTCGGGATGACGTCGGCGCACGACGCCCCAGAACGGATCCTGGGCCACAGGCCCCTCCCCGGCACTCATGAAGGTGACGTTAGCAACGGGTTCGCGTCGCTGACCAGGCTCTCGGGACGACGAGCACGGTCAGCGGGGCGGCGGCAGGTCGCGACGGGTGCGCGTGCCGAGGATGAGCGACAGCACGAGGCCGAGCGCGCCGACCGCGATGAGGATGTAGCCGACCATCGTCAGGTCGACGCCGCTGATGCGGTCCTGGACGGCGAAGGACAGGATCGCGCCGACTGCCAGCAGGAAGAGCGACGTACCGATCTGCATGAGGACTCCTCGGACAGTGGTCGACGTGATGCCGACCTCGTGCGGCGAGCGTGGCACCCGTCGACCGACTCCGCACCTCGAGACGGCAGGAGCCCCTCGCCGCAGTGCGGCGAGGGGCTCCCGGTGAAGCCGCTTCTCAGGACCTGGTCTCAGACCTCGACGTCGGGGGCCGAGCCCGGAACGCCGGCGAGGCGGCCCGACTCGTCGTGGATCGACACGGCGATCTCACGCAGCTTGTCCTCGTGCTCGCGGGCGTGGTGTGCGCAGAAGAGCAGCTCGGTTCCGCCGGCGAGCTCGACGCGGACGTACGCCTGTGCTCCACACCGGTCGCAACGGTCGGTCGCGTTCAGACCGGGAAGCTCGGCGACTGCAGCCATGATGTTCTCTCTTCCTCAGCGGCGTCGGGGGTACGTCTGTCACAACATCCAACCACGGCGGCCTGTTCCGCACAGGCCCAGGTGACATACGACATAGATACTGCCCGCCGGGGTCAAACGGCTGGACGCCGGTCGGCGTGCCGCGTGTCAGACGGGTCACCGACGAGCCGCTGACTAGGCTGACGGCGGGACGCCCCCGACCCGCCGCGCGGGTCCGCGGACGCCCGACCCACCCCCCAACGTCTTCCACGGAGGTCCCGGACGTGTCGACCTACGACGCTCGCAACCTGCTCGTCCTCGAGGGCCTCGAGGCCGTGCGCAAGCGTCCGGGCATGTACATCGGTTCCACCGACACGCGCGGGCTCATGCACTGCCTCTGGGAGATCATCGACAACTCCGTCGACGAGGCCCTGGCCGGGCACTGCGACCGCATCGACGTCGTCCTGCACGCCGACGGCTCCGTCGAGGTGCGCGACAACGGCCGCGGGGTGCCGGTGGACATCGAGCCGAAGACCGGTCTCACGGGCGTCGAGGTGGTCTACACCAAGCTGCACGCGGGCGGGAAGTTCGGCGGCGGGTCCTACAACGCGACCGGTGGCCTGCACGGTGTCGGCGCGTCGGTCGTGAACGCGCTGTCCTCGCGGCTCGACGTCGAGGTCGACAAGTCCGGCGCCACCTGGTCGATGTCGTTCCGCCGCGGCGAGCCCGGCGTCTTCGCCGGCGACGGCCCGGCCGCGGACTTCACGCCCGACAACACCCTGCACAAGGGCGGTCGTGTGAAGAAGACGGTCACGGGCACCCGCGTGCGCTACTGGGCGGACCCGCAGATCTTCATCAAGACCGCCACCTTCGCCTACGACGAGCTGGTCAACCGCGCGCGGCAGACGTCGTTCCTCGTGCCGGGCCTGCAGATCGTGCTGCGCGACGAGCGTGGCGACGAGCCCCTCGAGGAGTCGTTCAAGCACGACGGGGGCATCACCGAGTACTGCGACTTCCTGGCAGCCGACGAGCCGGTCAGCGACGTGCTGCGCCTGCAGGGCGAGGGTTCCTTCACGGAGACCGTGCCCGTGCTGGACAGCAAGGGGCACATGACGCCGCAGGAGGTCGAGCGCGAGCTGGGCGTCGACGTCGCCCTGCGCTGGGGCACCGGCTACGAGTCCGAGCTGCGCTCGTTCGTCAACATCATCGCCACGCCGAAGGGCGGCACGCACGTGCAGGGCTTCGAGCGGGGCGTCACGAAGACCTTCAACGACACGCTGCGGAACACCAGGCTGCTCAAGTCCGGTGACGCCGACATCGTGAAGGACGACGTGCTCGAGGGCATCACCGCGGTCGTGACCGTACGGCTCGCCGAGCCGCAGTTCGAGGGGCAGACCAAGGAGGTGCTCGGCACCCCGGCCGTCACGCGCATCGTCAACCAGGTCGTCTCCCGCGAGCTCAAGGCGTTCCTGACGTCGACCAAGGCGGCCGAGAAGGCCAAGGCGCGACAGGTCATGGAGAAGGTCGTCGCCGCGTCGCGGACCCGTCTCATGGCGCGTCAGCAGCGCGACAACCAGCGGCGCAAGAACGCGCTCGAGTCCAGCGCCCTGCCCGCCAAGCTCGCCGACTGCCGCGCGGCCGACGCCGACCGCACCGAGCTGTTCATCGTCGAGGGCGACTCCGCGCTCGGGACGGCGAAGTCCGCGCGCGACTCGGAGTTCCAGGCGCTGCTGCCGATCCGCGGCAAGATCCTGAACGTCCAGAAGGCCAGCGTCGGCGACATGCTCAAGAACGTCGAGTGCTCCTCGATCATCCAGGTGGTCGGCGCCGGATCAGGACGCACGTTCGACCTCGACCAGGCCCGCTACGGCCGGATCATCTTCATGGCGGACGCCGACTCCGACGGCGCGCACATCCGGTGCCTGCTCGCCACCCTCTTCTTCCGGTACATGCGTCCGCTCGTCGAGGAGGGTCGGGTGTTCTCGGCGGTGCCCCCGCTGCACCGCATCGAGCTCACCAACCCGAAGAAGGGCCAGGACAAGTACCAGTACACCTACTCCGACGCCGAGCTCCAGCGCACGCTGGCGGACCTGAAGCGGCGCAACGTCCGTTGGAAGGACCCCATCCAGCGCTACAAGGGCCTCGGAGAGATGGACGCCGACCAGCTGGCCGAGACCACGATGGACCCGCGGCACCGCACGCTGCGCCGGCTCACCGTCGACGACGCCGAGCGGGCTGCCGCGGTCTTCGAGCTCCTCATGGGCAACGAGGTCGCCCCGCGCAAGGAGTTCATCGTGCAGAGCGCCTACGACGTCGACTCCGACCTGATCGACGCCTGACCGGAGCCGGACGTCCGTCCCGCTACGCTGCCGCCGTGAGCGACATCAGCGACCCGAGCGGCGCCGGGCGCGGCGACCGTCGGCGGGCTCGACGCATGGTGGACGAGGCGTACGCGGAGGGTCGCATCACGGCGGCCGACCGGGCGCTGCGCCTCGAGCAGATCGACGCAGCGGCGACGAAGGGCGACCTCGCGATGGTCCTGCGCGACCTCGAGGGGCGCCCACCGTCGTCGACGTCCCCGGACCTGGGCGCGCCGCCGTTCGGGATGCCCGCGCCGGTGGCCGATCTCGACCCTGTCGCCCCGACCACCCCGCCAGCCCCGACCACCCCGCCGGCCCCGTCGACCCTGCCACCGGTCACGTCCTCCGCGCCCGCGTCGACCCCTGGCTCCGGCGGGCCCAGCTGGGCCCCGCCGTCCTACGGCGGCTCGGGTTCGGACTCGGGCTCGGGGTCAGGACGGCGGACCGGCGGGTGGACGACGGAGCGCACGATCGGCTGTGGCGTCGTCGCGGTCATCGCGATCTTCCTGGTGCCGCTCGTCATCGCCGTCGTGGTGTTCCTCGGGGTCGCGCGCTCCTTCGACGGCGGGTTCGACTCCGGCTCCTCCGACGACATCGTCGTCGCGGACGACGGCGGCTACACCGAGAAGGACGGCGTGACGGTGCCCGACGCCGCCGCCTGGTGGGACACGCAGGTGACGGAGCTCGACGACTCCGTCGGCGCGGCGACGGTGACGGCGTTCGACGTGAGGGACGGCAGCGGCGTCGCCACCGTCGTCGACGGGACGACGACTCGCCAGTGGGTCTTCGCCGGGGCGGCGTGGGAGCCGGTGGGCGAGCCGGGGATGCTCGACCCCGCTGCGTCTCCCGTCGACCTGGCCGACATCGATCCCACCGTCGTGCAGGACGTGGTGGAGACCACGCTCCTCCCGACCACCCGCGCGACCTTCGCCCTCGACGGCACCCCGATCGACTGACCTGCGCGGTCAGGGGTCTGCGTCAGACGACCTGCTCGAGCAGACCGGAGTCGACGTCGTAGATGAAGCCGCCGACCTCGACGCTCTCGGGGATGAGCGGGTGCGACGTCACGCGGTGCACGTCGGCGCGGATCTGCCGCTTCTGGTCGGTGATCGGTCCGATCGACATCCAGGTGGCGTCGGTGCCGGCGCTGTCCGAGACCCGCTGGTGGATCTGCTCCTCGGTGGACGAGGCCATCGCGCAGCGCGTGTGCTCGACGACGAGCACCCGCTTCACCTGCAGCAGGTGCGCGCCGAGGACCAGGGCCACGAGCTCCTGGTCGTTGACGCGACCGCCCGGGTTGCGCAGGATCTTGGCGTCGCCGGGCCGGAGGCCGATCATGCCGAGGGGGTCGATGCGCGAGTCCATGCACGTCACCATGGCGACACCGGCACGTGCGATGCCGTCGAAGCCGGTGAGCGAGAAGGAGTCGGCGAAGGTCCGGTTGGCGGCGAGGAGGTCGTCGAAGTCCGTCACACCGGCATCCTACCGCCGGTGTTTCGCGCGCGCCTGTGAGGTGCCTCACGCAACAACCACAGCGCGAGGACGGCGGCGACGGCCGCGCACACGGCGGCTCCGACGAAGACCGCGTGCAGCTGGGCGATCCCCGCGTCGCGGACCTCGTCGCGGTACGCCTGGCACAGCTGGACGGCGCCGGAGCAGACCTCCGACGCCGGCGGGATCTTCTCCGACGCCGCGTAGAACGCGCGCAGCCCGACGGTCGTGAGCGCCGAGATGCCGATGAGCATGCCCACCATGCGCGCCACGATGAGCAGCGCGCTCGCCACCCCGTGCACGGCGTCGGCCGTGTGCTCGAGCAGCACGGCGTTGACCGGTGCGATCGCGAGCCCGAAGCCGAGACCGGCGGCGACGAGCGAGAGCGTCTCCCAGCCGCTCGCGAGCGACTGGGCGTCCCAGGTCGCCATGTGCAGGAACGCCAGCGCGCTCATGAGCATCGCCGCCGCGGTGATCCACGCGGCAGGCACTCGGCGCAGCAGCCAGCCGCCCAGCACGGCGCCCACGGGGAGCGCGACGAGGAACCTGACGAGCACGAGGGCGGCATCGAGCTGGGAGTCGCGGTAGACCGTGAGACGTGCGAAGAACGGGATGTCGACGAGTGCCGCGATGAGCGAGGCGCCGACGACGAAGGAGACCACGAGGGCGCCCCACGCCGGACGGGCCGCCAGGGCGCCGCGCGGCACGAGCGGCGTGGCGGCGGTCCGCTGTCGGTAGGCGAAGCCCGCGGCGGCTGCCGCGGCGACCGGCAGCAGCCAGGGCGCCGCGGGGGAGATCGCCCCGGACTCGGGCTCGGCCGAGGCGAAGGTGACGATGACGGCTGCCAGCGCCAGGGTGAGCAGGCCCGCCCCGACCAGGTCGGTGCTCCGCGCGATCTCGCCCCAGCTGCGCCACTGCACCAGCGGTCGTCGGGCGGTGGCCTGGCGCAGCAGGAGGAGCGCGACGAGCACGTAGGTCGCGAGGGCGACCGGTGTGAGCCAGCGCGACTCCCCGGTGACGGGCAGGAACGCCAGGCCGGAGGTGACGCCGGTGACGAGCCGCTGCGGCTCCAGCATCACGAGCGACAGCCCGAGCAGCGAGAGGGCGAGGAGGGCGGCGCCCACCACGTCGGGACGACCACGCTCGGCCGCCGCGTCGCCGTCCGTGGCAGGGGCCGCGTCGCGCAGCCGCAGCATCACGGCGGCGAGGAGCAGACCGACGGCGGCGTTCAACCAGAAGATGTCGCGCCACGACCCGAAGGCCAGCACCACCGCGCCGTACAGCGGCCCGAGGACGCTGCCGAGCTCCTGCACGGCTCCCACGACGCCGAGCGGCAGTCCGCGGCGCTTCGGGGGCCACAGGTCGGCGACCAGGGCGAGGGTCGGCGGGATGAGTCCACCGCCTCCCACGCCCTGCAGCAGACGTCCCGCGACGATGGTCTCCAGGTCGTAGGCCGCGGCGGTCACGAGCGACCCGACGGCGAAGACCACCAAGGAGCCCAGCAGCACCGGCACGCGTCCGCGCAGGTCGGAGATGCGGCCGATCAGCGGCAGCACGCCCACGTACCCCAGCAGGAAGCCCGAGACGATCGGGGCCGCGCGCTGGAGCTCGTCGACGTCGAGGCCGCTCGCCGACATCATGTCGGGCAGCGCGAGCACGACGACGTAGGTGTCGGCCGCCGCGAACGCGATCGCCACCGCCGCGAGGCCGAGCAGGGTGCGCGACGCCAGTCGCACGTCGCCGGTGTCGCGGGGCTCCGCCACGGGTCAGCGGCCGCCGGTCGCGGCGGGGGCCGTGATCGTGACCGGCTCGTCCGACGTGGCGAGACGCACCGTGTAGGTGACCTTCGAGCCCTCGCCGTAGAACGGCCCGGTCATCCTCGCGTCGCGCAGCTCGTCGTCGTCGGTCAGCCGGTAGGTGACCGCGAACGTCCCCTGCCGCGAGGCGGACGGGATGATGTCGGCCACGACCGAGCCGGGGAGCGTCCCGGTCACGGAGGTGAGCACGTCACGGCCGTCGCGCGACTGGTCGCCCGTCTTCAGGTCCTCGGTGGAGGCGAGGATGCTCGTGAGGCCGGAGTCGGGGTCGAGCAGACCCGCCGGGTCCGGTGCCTTCAGCGACGCGGGGTTGATCGTGAGGTAGCCCGGGGTGATGCCGGTGTTCGCATAGACGGTGCCGTCGACGGCGATCACCTTGGCGGTCAGCGTGGCGCCGCCGGAGGAGACCTTCACGTCACCCTCGAACGCGGGGGAGTGGTTGCCCTTCCCCTTCGCGGACAGCAGGCCGGACACGCCGTCGGGGACTGACGACGTGGTCAGGGAGACGTCGACCGTCTCCGCGTCGTCGATGGTCTTCTTGGCCGCGTCGAGACGCTTCTGCACCGCGGCGGTGTCCGTGGAGCCGGCGTCGTCGCCTCCGGTGCAGCCGGCGAGCAGCACGGCGAGGACCAGCGCGACGGGCAGCAGGACCGCCCGGAGCGGCGAGGTGGACGCGGTTCGGGTGAGAGGGCGCACGGCCTCAGTCTCGCACGACCTGGAGTCCCGGCAGGAGCGCAGCGGGCGACGCCGCCGCCAGCACGGGCTGTGCCACGGGCACCCCGGAGCCGTCGCGTCGCGGGTCCACCGCGGGCAGGTCGACCGGCGACCCGCTCGTGGCGCAGGCGAGCGGCATGCCGTCGCCCACCCACGCCAGGATGAGCCCGTCCTCGCCCTTGAGCAGCCGCTGGCAGCGCACGCCGCCCGTGGCGCGACCCTTGGCCGGGAAGGCCGACAGCGGCGTGAGCTTCGCCGCCCCCGTCTGTGTCCCCGGCAGCGCGTCACCGGAGCCCGCGATGGTGAGGACGTGCGCCGTGTCGACGTCGCTGACGACGCCGAAGCCGACGACCCGTTGACCGGGCGCGACCTTGACACCTGCCACGCCGCCGCCGCCCCGGCCCTGAGGCCGCACGAGGCCGGCCTCGAAGCGCAGGAGCTGGGCGTCGGACGTCACGAAGACCAGCTGCTCGTCGCCTGTCGCCAGCGGCGCGGCACCGACCACGATGTCGCCGTCGGCGAGGCTGACGACCTCCCACGCGTCGCGGGTGAGCACGTGGTCGGGCTTGACGCGCTTGACGACGCCGGCGCGGGTGCCGAGCGCGATGCCGGGGCCCTCCTCGGACAACGACATCAGCGTGACGGGGGCGGCCTTGGTCGACAGCAGCTCCCGCAGCGGGATGCCGCCCTGCACGTGCGGTGCCGACGCCGTCGGCGGGAGCGCGGGGATGTCGAGGACGTCGAGCCGGTGGACCACGCCGTCCTGCGTCACCAGGCCGACCTGCCCGCGGGCGGTTGCCGCGACCGCGGACACCACGACGTCGTGCTTGGCCCGGTTCCCGACGTCGCCGAAGGGCGTCGCGTCGGTGGTGCGGGCCAGCAGGCCGGTGGCCGACAGCAACACGAAGCACGGGTCGTCGGCCACCTCCAGCGACGCGGTGCTGGTGACGGTCTGGCCCGCCGACTCGAGCAGCACGGTGCGGCGCGGCGTGCCGAAGCTCTGGGCCACCTCGGTGAGCTCGTCGGACACGACACCGCGCAGGACGGCGTCGTCACCGAGGATCTCCTCGAGCTGCTCGATGGTGGCGCGCAGCTCGTCGGCCTCCTTCTCCAGCTCCAGGCGCGAGAAGCGGGTCAGGCTGCCGAGCGTGCGGTCGAGGATGAAGTCGGCCTGCGCCTCGCTGAGGTCGAAGACCCCCATCAGGCGGGTGCGCGCCTCGCCGCGGTTGTCGCTGCTGCGGACCAGCTGGATGACCTCGTCGATGTCGACGATCGCCACGAGCAGCCCCTCGACGAGGTGCAGCCGGTCGGCGGCCTTCGCGCGGCGGAACTCGCTGCGGCGCCGCACGACCTGAAACCGGTGGTCGAGGTAGACCTCGAGCATCTGCTTGAGCCCTAGGGTCCGCGGCTGCCCGTCGACGAGGGCGACCGCGTTGATCGAGAACGAGGACTCCATCGGCGTCTGCTTGAAGAGCTGCTCGAGCAGCGCCTCGGGCACGATGCCGTTCTTCACCTCGATCACGAGGTGCAGGCCCTTGTGGCGGTCGGTGAGGTTCTTGATGTCGGAGATGCCCTGCAGCTTCTTGGCCTGCACCAGCTTCTTGATCGCCTCGACGACCTTCTCCGTGCCCACGTTGTAGGGCAGCTCCGTGACCACGATGCCCTTGCGGCGGGGCGTGATGTTCTCGATCCGCGTGGTGGCGCGCATGCGGAACGAGCCGTTGCCGGTGGCGTACGCGTCGCGGATGCCGTCGAGCCCGACGATCTTGCCGCCGGTGGGCAGGTCGGGACCGGGCACGAACCGCATGAGGTCGTCGAGGTCGGCCGTCGGGTGCTCGATGAGGTGGCGCAGCGCCTGCACGACCTCGACGAGGTTGTGCGGTGCGATGTTCGTGGCCATGCCCACGGCGATCCCCGACGCGCCGTTGACGAGCAGGTTCGGCAGCGACGCCGGCAGGACGCTCGGCTCGAGCTCGCGGCCGTCGTAGTTGGGCCGGAAGTCGACGGTGTCCTCGTCGATCGACGCGGTCATGGCCTCTGCGGCGGCGTCCATGCGGCACTCCGTGTACCGCATCGCGGCCGGTGGGTCGTCCGGCGAGCCGAAGTTGCCGTGCCCGTCGACCAGCGGGAGACGCATCGACCACCACTGCTCGAGCCGCACGAGCGCGTCGTAGATCGCGCTGTCGCCGTGCGGGTGGAGCCGACCCATGACCTCACCGACCACGCGCGCGCTCTTGACGTGGCCGCGGTCGCTGCGCAGACCCATGTCGTCCATGGTGAAGAGCGTGCGACGCTGCACGGGCTTGAGGCCGTCGCGGGCGTCGGGGATGGCCCGCGAGTAGATCACCGAGTACGCGTACTCGATGTAGCTGGCATTCATCTCGTCCGTGATGTCGGTGTCGATGATGTGCTCGTCGAACTCCTCGGGGGGGCTCGGGGTGCTGCTGCGGGCCATGGATCCTCTCTTGGCTCACGGGGGTCGCCGGCGGTGCGCGGCTGGGCGTGACCTCCTGATTCTCCCGGTCGCCGCGCCGCGGGCACAGCCGCCACGCCGCCAGGGGACCCGTGGCCCCGCCCACGCCGCTCCGTCGCCGTCACGCGTCCGCGAGGGCGGTAGGTTGGGCCCGTGACGTCCGACGCCCCGAATCCGCCCGCCGAGCGCGCCCGGGTGTGGGAGGCGGACGTGCTCCTGAAGGACGGCCGCGTCGCGCAGCTGAGGCCGATCACGCCCGAGGACACCGACGCCTTCGTCGCCTTCTACTCCCGGGTCTCCGACGAGTCGAAGTACTACCGGTTCTTCGCGCCCTACCCGACGCTGTCCGCCCGCGACGTCGAGCGGTTCACCCACGTCGACCTCGACCGCCGCGTCGCGTTCGTGCTGACGCTGCACGACGACATCATCGGGGTCGGACGCTACGACGCCACCAGCGACGACGAGGCCGAGGTCGCGTTCCTGGTCGAGGACGCGCACCAGGGTCGCGGCGTCGGGCAGCTGCTGCTCGAGCACCTCGCGCAGGCCGGTCGCGAGCGTGGCATCAAGCGGTTCACCGCCGACGTGCTGCCGAGCAACAACCGGATGCTGCAGGTCTTCCGCGAGATGGGCTACTCCGTGGAAGGCGTCGTCGAGGACGGCGTGCAGCAGCTCTCGTTCCGCATCGACCCCACCGACTCCGCCGTGGGCGTCATGCGCTCGCGCGAGCAGCGGGCCGAGGCGGCCTCGATCGAGCGGATCTTCGCCGCCCGCAGCATCGCCGTCGTCGGCGCGAGCCGGCGCCAGCGCTCCATCGGCCAGACCATCGTGCGCAACCTCGTGCTGGGCGACTACCAGGGCAGCGTGTACGCCGTGAACAGCCAGGCGGAGGCGGTGTCCGGCCTGCCGGCGTTCAAGAGCGTCAAGGACATCCCGCACGAGGTCGACCTCGCGATCGTGGCCGTGCCCGCCGAGTCGGTCAACGACGTCGTGCTCGACTGCGCCGCGAAGGGCGTCCACGGACTCGTGGTCATCTCGGCCGGGTTCGCCGAGGAGGGTCCGGAGGGTCGTCAGCGCCAGCGCACGCTGCTCGACCTCTCCCGCTCCTACGGCCTGCGCCTGGTGGGCCCCAACTGCCTCGGCGTCATCAACACGGCGCCCGCCGTCCAGCTGAACGCCTCGCTGTCCACCGCCATGCCGCCGCAGGGCCGCGTGGGCTTCTTCTGCCAGTCCGGCGCGCTCGGCACGGCGATCCTGGAGTCGGTGTCGCGACGCGGCCTCGGTCTCTCGACGTTCGTGTCGGCCGGCAACCGCGCCGACGTGTCCGGCAACGACCTCCTCCAGTACTGGCAGGAGGACGACGACACCGAGGTCGTGCTGCTCTACCTCGAGTCCATCGGCAACCCCCGCAAGTTCTCGCGCATCGCGCGTCGCGTCTCGGAGTCCAAGCCCGTCGTCGCCGTGAAGTCGGGGCGCTCGACGCAGGGCGTCCCGGTCGGCCACGCGGTGAAGCGCAGCACGGCACCGCAGGCGGCCGTCGACGCCATGTTCCGCCAGGCGGGCGTCGTGCAGGTCGACACGCTCGAGGAGATGTTCGACGTCGGCCAGCTCGTCGCGCACCAGCCGCTGCCGCGCGGCAACCGGATCTGCGTCGTCGGCAACTCCGACGCGATGGGCCTGCTGGTCGCCGACGCGGCCACGGCCACGGGGCTGCAGGTCGCCGACTCCGTCCCGCTCGGCGCCGACGCCGGCGCCGACGACTTCGAGGTCGCCATCGAGACGGCCCTCGCGTCCGACGACATCGACGCGCTCATGGTCGTCTACATCCCGCCGCTGAACACCTCCGGCGAGGAGGTCGCGAACGTGCTGGCGTCGATCGGCGAGCAGTCCGACAAGCCGATCGTGTCCACCTTCCTCGGCACCGAGGGCATCCCCGAGCTGCTGCGCGTCCCCGACGTGCAGGGCGGCTCGGCCGGACGCGGCTCCGTCCCGTCGTACCCGGCGCCGGAGTCGGCGGTCCGCGCCCTCGCCCGGGTCGTCACCTACGCCGAGTGGGCCGCCCGCGACCACGGCGAGTTCCGGGCGCACACCGACATCCGCACCGGTGACGCCCGCGCTCTCGTGCGCGACGTCCTCTCGCACGCCCCCCGGGGCGCGATCCTGTCGACGGAGCAGGTGCACGCGCTGCTCGCGTGCTACGGGATCGACCTCTGGACGTGGATCAACGTGCACGACCCGGAGGAGGCGATCGCCGCGGCGGAGCAGCTCGGCTGGGACGTCGTCCTCAAGGCGGGCAGCGAGCACCTGCGGGCCCGGCCGGACCTCGCGCACGTGTGGCGGGGCATCCAGGACCGCCAGGACATGACGGAGGCCTGGGACCAGCTCACCTCCTGGCCCGGCATGCGCGCCGACACCCGGTTCTTCGTGCAGCGGTCGGCACCGGCGGGCATCCCGCTCTCGTTCACGGTCACCGAGGACGCGCTGTTCGGCCCGCTCGTGTCGTTCGGCCTGGCCGGCGCGTCGAGCGAGCTGCTTGGTGACCGGGCCTACGGCATCCCGCCGCTCACCGACGTCGACGCCGAGTCGATGATCCAGGACCTCCGCTCCGCGCCACTGCTCTACGGCTACCGCGGGTCGGAACCGGTGGACACCGCGGCCATCCAGGACGTCATCCTGCGCCTGGCAGCGCTGAAGGACGACCTGCCCGAGGTCGCCGAGCTCGACCTCGAGCCGGTGCTCGTCCACGAGGGCGGTCTCACGGCACTCAGCGCGCGCGCCAAGATCGTGCCCGCCACCGACCGGCGCGAGGAGCGGTACGTGCGGCGACTCAGCACCCCCAGCAGGGATACGCTGGCCTGATGCGACGCGAGCGCCCCGCCGGTCCGAGCTCGGACGTCTTCACCGAGATCGCCCGCAGCGGCTACTACCCCGACATCGTCACCGCCGGGCTCCGTGACGCCCTCGCCGGTGAGGACGTCCTCGCGCACGTCGTCCACCACGAGCCGACGTTCGAGCGCGACGAGATCCGCCGCCACATGACCGTCCTCGTCATGACGCCGTCGCGCGTGGTCCTGGTGCACACCGACGAGCACCCGCCGGACGACCTGCTGCCGAAGCCCTACACGTCGACGACGAGCGAGGCGGTGTCGATCCACCGCATCCGCTCGGTCGTCGTCACGCGCATGGTCGCGACGTCCGGCAAGCTCGAGGAGGCCGTGGTCACGATCGGCTGGGGCGCCGTGTCCCACCTCGACCTCGAGCCGGCCCAGTGCAGCGACCCCGACTGCGACGCCGACCACGGCTACACGGGCAACCTGACGGGCGACGACTTCTCGCTGCGGCTCAGCTCCGCGGCCGACGGCGGTGCCGCGGTGGAGCGTCTCCTGGAGTTCGCGCGCCGGCTCTCGGCCGCCACGAGCGGCACCGCATGAGTCGACCCGGACCAGCAGGCCGACCCGGCCTGCACGAGGTCATGACGTCCGCAGCCGCCGTCGTCGCCGGGCCCGACCTGGGCTTCCACGACACGCTGGGCCTGCCCGAGGCTCGGCGCTACGTCGTGCTGCTCGTCGACGGCATGGGGGAGCAGCTGCTGCGCGAGCACGCCGAGCTCGCCCCCTTCCTGTCGTCCCTCCCGTCGGTCCCCGACGTGGTCTGCGGCGTACCGTCGACGACCGTCACGAGCCTAACGTCGCTCGGCACCGGGCTGCGCGCGGGCGCGCACGGCGTCGTCGGCTACACCTCCCGCGTGCCCGAGACCGGCCGACGGTTCAACGCCCTGGCCTGGGACCAGCCGGTCGACGCGCTGCAGTGGCAGCGTCACCCGACCGTGCTCCAGCGGCTGCACGAGGCGGGCCTCAACGCGGCCAGCGTCAACGAGTCGCGGTTCGAGGGCTCGGGGCTCACCCTCTGCAGCCAGCGCGGCGCGCCGTTCCACGGCGTCGGCTCCGTGTGGGAGCGCCTCGACGTCGTCGCCGACGTCACCGAGGACGCCGACCGCTCCCTCGTCTACGCCTACGAGTCGCGGCTCGACCACGCCGGCCACGCCCACGGCTCCACGTCCCAGGAGTGGCGCGACGTGCTCGTCACGGTCGACCGCGAGACCGCGCAGCTGCGCGACCTGCTGCCCGACGACACCGTCCTGCTCGTGACCGCCGACCACGGCATGGTCGACCTGCCCGTCGACGGGCGGTTCGACGTCGCCGACCACCCGCAGCTGCTCGAGGGCGTGGACCTGCTCGCCGGGGAGGCACGCTTCCGGCACCTGTACACCGCCCGTCAGGACCGCGACGCCGTCGCCGACCGCTGGCGCGCCGCGTGCGGTGACCGGGCGGTCGTGCGCACCCGCGACGAGCTCGACGACTGGTTCGGACCCCTGGCACCCGAGGTCGCCGGGCGGGTCGGTGACGTCGTCGTCGCGTCGCTCGGCGACTTCGGTGTGTTCAGCACCGACGACTTCCCGCTCGAGATGCGCATGAAGGGGTTCCACGGCTCGGTCACGGAGGCCGAGCTCCGGATCCCCGTGCTGCTCGCGACGTGACCCGGCTGGGAGGATGAGCCCGTGGCCGACCTGATCTTCTACTCCGGCACGATGGACTGCGGCAAGAGCACCCTCGCCCTGCAGCTCGACCACAACCACCGCGCCCGTGGCCGGGTCGGACGGGTGTTCGCCTCGCACGACCGCGCCGGCGAGGCCACGCTGTCCAGCCGGCTCGGCCTGTCTGTGCCCGCGACGGAGGTCGAGGAGCACCTGCACTTCTGGGAGCACGTCGTCGACGAGCTGACCCGCGGTGGCCGCATCGACTACCTGGTGTGCGACGAGGCGCAGTTCTACACGCCCGAGCAGGTCGACCAGCTCGCGAAGATCGCCGACGAGCTCGACATCGACGTGTTCTGCTTCGGCATCCTCACCGACTTCCGCACCCGGCTCTTCCCGGGGGCCGCCCGGCTCGTCGAGCTCGCCGACCGGGTGCTGCCCCTGCAGGTCGAGGCGCTCTGCTGGTGCGGTGAGCGCGCCACCCACAACGCCCGGACGGAGGACGGCGTGATGGTCACGGAGGGTGAGGTCATCGTCGTTGGCGACGTGGACGACCCCGACCGGCCCACGCCGTCGGTGGGCTACGAGGTGCTGTGCCGACGTCACCACCGCCGCCGCATGACGGCGGCCACGGCGAAGGCCGCGGCGCTCTCGCCCGACGTGCTGCCGTTCCCCTGACGGAGGGAGCGGGCGACTACTCCGGCCGGCCGCCGAACATGATCTCGTCCCAGCTGGGCACCCGTCGACGCTCGGGACGCTTCTTGCCGCGCGGCGCCACCGTGTCGGGCACGGCCACGTGCTCCTCGACGTCGTCGTCGACCTGCGCGACCTCCGGCTCGCGCGCCTCGGTCGCAGGCTCGTCACGACCCTGGGCCTCCTCGCGACCCTGCGGGTCACGTGCGGGCTCCGGTGCCGGCTCGTCGGTCAGCGACAGCTGCTCCATCGCCCGCCGGTCGCGGGCCTCCTTCAGCGAGTGCACCAGGGCGTGCGGCGCCTCGTCGGGCAGGTGGACGAGCAGCTGCTCCTGCGGTGCGGCGTCGGGGGTCGACGGCTCCTCGACGCGCTCCTCGTCGGCACGCAGCGCATCGGCGATCGCCATGTCGGTCGCCTCGGGCGCGGCGACGTCGCCCACGAGGAGGCGGGCGGCCTCGTCGTCGGGCAGGACGTAGCGGCTCTTGGCGTCGAAGCAGAACCGCGCCGGCTCGAGCGCGTCGGGCGCGAAGACCTGGACGGTCCAGCGACCGTCCTCGCGCCGCCACGCGTCCCACACGGCGTCCTCGGGCACGCCGCCCTGGGCCGCGACGCTCTCGTCGACGGCGGTGCCGAGGAGCACGCCCGGTCCGGCCGCGTGACGGCGACGGATGGTCGTGGTGCGGGCCTGCTCGGCCATGTAGGCACGCTCGGCGAGCACCGGGGTCGCGAAGCCCTCGATCTGCTCGGTGGGCACGCCAGCGGACTCGGCGACCTGGTCGGGGGACTCACCGCGCCGGATCCGGGTCTGGATCTCGCGCGGGCTGAGGCTGCTCTCCATCGTGATCTCCATCTGGCCGTGGGCACGGCCCCGGGCACGGGGGGAGGCCTCGACGAGGGCGGCGAGCCGCCGGTCGATGGGGACGCGGAACAGCTCCGGACGACCGGGCTCGCGCAGGACGAGGTACCGTCCGTCGTCGCTGAGCCGATCGGGGCCGAGTTCGCGCATCGAGCGTCCTCCCACTGGTTGCACCGCCATCGTAGGTGGCGTCCGGTGCCCCGCTGCGGCGACACGCTCGCCCGGTCGCAGCACGACGTCCTAGGCTCTCCCCGTGCCCGACGTGTGGATCGTGACGCTCGACCTGGTCGGGATCGCGGTGTTCGCGTGCACCGGCGCGATCGTCGCCGTGCGCAAGGAGCTCGACGTCTTCGGTGCCGCGGTGCTCGGCCTCGTGACCGGTCTCGGGGGCGGGGTGCTGCGCGACGTGCTGATCGGCGCGGTGCCGCCCGCGGCCCTGCTCGACTGGCGCTACCTGCTCGTGCCGGCCGTCGCGTCGGTGGTGGTGTTCGTCTTCCACCCGACGTTCGGACGCCGGGAGTCGCAGATCACCGTGCTCGACGCCGTCGGGGCGGCGCTGTTCTGCGTCGCGGGTGGGGTCAAGGCGGCCGAGTACGGCCTCGGGGTGCTGCCCGCGGCGCTGCTCGGCATGGTCACCGCCATCGGCGGCGGGATCCTGCGCGACGTGCTCGCCGGTCGCGTGCCGGTGATCTTCCGCGAGGAGCTGTACGCGACCCCGGCGTTCGCGGGGGCGCTGCTCGCCGTCCTCGCCCACCGGGCCGACCTGGGCTGGTGGGCCTACGTCGGCGCCGGGGCGCTGTGCGTCAACTGGCGGCTGCTGGCCCTCTGGCGCGGCTGGCGGGCTCCGCTGCCGCCGGGGCTGCAGCAGGGCTGAGCCCTCAGGACCGGGGCAGGACGCGGTCGAACGCGGGGTCGTGGTTGCCGAAGCGGTGCGCGGTGATCGTCACGGCCTGCTCCCGCACGAACGGCAGCAGCTCGACCCGGCCGGACCACGTGACCTCGTCGGCGTGCACGGCGACGTCGGGGTCACCCTCGACGGCCTCGGCGAGCGGCTGGGCGAGGGACGGGTCGAGCAGGCGCACGACGCCCGGTCGCTCGTCGGCCATCCGGAGCAGCCAGGCGGCCGCGTCCTCGACGACGTGGTCGGCGAGGCCGTCGGGCAGCACGACGGGGGAGGAGACCGTGATCGTCGCACCCGACCGACGCGCGGCGAGCAGCACCCGAGCGGCGAGGACGAGGTCGTCGCCCAGCCGCACGTGGACGGTGCCGGGCCGGTAGCGGAACACGTTGCGCTCCAGGCCGAGCCCGCTGACGTCCTTCTCGCGGCCGAACTCCCGCTCCCAGGCCAGCTCGTCGGAGCCTGCCGCGGCGCGCAGCTGGGCGAGCGGGTCCTGGAGCACGTGCGGCGCGACCGCGTCGAGCAGCGCACCGACCTCGGGCGACAGTGCCACGTCGGCGGGGACGTGACGCAGCGGACGCCGGTGCCAGGTGCCGAGGTGACAGAGGTAGTTGGGACCGCCGGCCTTGCTGGTGACACCGACCTTCGAGCGCTTCCAGCCGCCGAACGGCTGTCGCTGCACGATTGCGCCGGTGATGCCGCGGTTCACGTACAGGTTCCCGGCCTCGACCGTGTCGAGCCAGCGGTTGACCTCGTCGGGGTCGAGGGAGTGGATGCCTGCGGTGAGTCCGAAGTCGGTGGCGTTCTGCCACGCCATCGCCTCGTCCAGGTCGGCGGCGTGCATGAGCCCGAGCACCGGGCCGAAGTACTCGGTGCGGTGGTAGGTGCTCCCTGGGCGGACGCCGACCTTGACGCCGGGCGACCACAGCCGCCCCGTCTCGTCCAGGCGCTGCGGCTCGACGAGCCACTCCTCGCCCTCCCCGAGCACGGTGAGCGCGTCGAGGAGCTTGCCCGACGGCGCCTCGACGACAGGACCGACGGAGACGTCGGGGTCGTCCGGCCAGCCGACCTTGAGCGACGTGACCGCGTCGACCAGCTGGCGACGGAAGCGCTCGGACGTCGCGACCGACCCGACGAGGATGCCGAGGCTGGCGGCGGAGCACTTCTGGCCGGCGTGCCCGAAGGCGCTCTTCACGAGGTCGGCGACGGCGAGGTCGAGGTCGGCGCTGGGCGTCACGACCAGCGCGTTCTTGCCGCTCGTCTCGGCCATCAGCGGCATGTCGGCCCGCCAGGACCGGAACAGGGCGGCGGTCTCCCACGACCCGGTGAGGATGACCCGGTCGACGGACCGGTGGGACACCAGCGTCCTGCTGAGCTCGCCCTCCTCCAGCGTGACGTAGCGCAGGACGTCGCGGGGCACGCCCCCCTGCCAGAGCGCCTCCACCATGACGGCCGCGCAGCGCGGGCTCTGCGGTGCCGGCTTGATGACGACGGCGCTGCCGGCCGCGAGCGCGGAGACGACCGAGCCGCAGGGGATGGCGACGGGGAAGTTCCACGGCGGCGTGACGACGGTGAGGGCGACCGGCTCGAACCGCGCACCGTCGACCACCTCCAGCCGGCGGGCCGACTCGGCGTAGTAGTGGGCGAAGTCGATGGCCTCGCTCACCTCGACGTCGGCCTCGGCGATCGTCTTGCCGGTCTCCGCGGCCATGACGGCGACGAGGTCGCCACGTCGTGTCTCGAGCGCCGCCGCTGCCTGGTGCAGGATCCAGGCCCGCACCTCGGCGCCGCGGGCGGCCCAGTCGCGACCGGCCTCGCGCGCACCGACGACGAGGGTCTCGAGCGAGGCGGGACCGTGGACCCGGTTGGTCTCGATGGTCGACAGGCCGACCTGCGTGTAGGTCGAGCGGGACAGCGCCTGACGTCCCCACACCCGGTTGCCCGCGGTGGACGGGTCGGTGTCGGGGGTGTTGGAGAAGCCGTCCGTGTGTGCATGCACGTGGTGGTCCGTCGCGTCGGTGCGTCGGTCCTGCACACGGTGCGGCGGCGGCACGACGTCGTCGAGGGCCTTGACGGAGTCGAGGAAGCGGCCCGCCTCGCGCTCGAAGGCCTCGGGGTCGTCGGCGAGGTCGAACGCGGCCGACATGAAGTTCTCGGGGCTGGCGTTCTCCTCGAGCCTGCGCACGAGGTAGGAGATCGCGACGTCGAACTCGTCGGGGTGGACGACGGGGGTGTACAGCAGCAGCGCGCCGACGTCGTCACGGACTGCAGCGACGGGGCCCGCGTCCATGCCCAGCAGCATCTCGACGTCGATCGCGTCGCGCACCCCGCGGTCGCCGGCGAGCAGCCAGGCGTACGCGACGTCGAACAGGTTCTGGCCGGCCACGCCGATCCGGACCGCGTCGACCCGCTCGGGTGTGAGGGCCCAGCCCAGGACCCGCTTGTAGTGGGTGTCGGTCTCCTGCTTGGTGCCCCAGGTGGCGAGCGGCCAGCCGTGGATCGTCGCGTCCACGCGCTCCATGGCCAGGTTCGCGCCCTTCACGACCCGCACCTTGACGGGTGCCCCGCCCGCCTCGCGCCGGGCCCGGGCCCAGCCCTGCAGACGCTGCATCGCGGACAGCGCGTCGGGGAGGTAGGCCTGGAGCACGATCCCCGCCTCGAGCTGGGGGTGCGACTCGAGCACGCGGGTGAACACCGCCACGGTGAGGTCGAGGTCGCGGTACTCCTCCATGTCGAGGTTGATGAACGCGCCGCGCTCGGCCGCGACGTCGTACAGCGGCTCCAGCCGCTGGACGACCCGGTCGACGGTCTCGTCGAAGGCCCACATCGACAGCTGGCTGGCCACGGCGGAGACCTTGACCGACACGTAGTCGACGTCGTCGCGGCGCAGCAGCTCGAGCGTGCGGTCGCGTCGGCGGACCGCCTCGACCTCGCCCAGCACGGCCTCGCCGAGCAGGTTGAGGTTGAGTCGGTCGCCGCGACGACGCAGCGTCGCGATGGTCCTGCCGAGCCTCTCGGGCCTCGCGTCGACGACGAGGTGGCCGACCATGCGTCGCAGCGTGGCCCGTGCCGTCCGGACCACCAGGCCGGGCATCACCACCGAGACGACGGCGCCCAGGCGCAGCAGGAACCTCTGGGTCCAGGGCAGGAACGCGGGCAGCGACCTGGTCAGGTCGCGCAGGTTGCGGGCCGCGACGTCGACGTCCTCCGGACGCACGACCCGGTCCACGAAGCCGATCGTGAAGTCGAGGCCGGCCGGGTCCTTGAGCAGCGTCGCCAGCCGTCGAGCGGCAGGGTCGGTGCGGCGGCGGCCGGCGGTGGAGACCCACCGTCGCACGAGCGCGACGGCTCGCTCGTCCAGCGGGGCGTCGTCGAGCAGGGCGTCGGGAGGCGGTGCGGCGGAGGAGCTCATCTCCCGGGACAGCCTAGTCCGCCACGGCCCCGGGCACGAGGGCGCGGTCGGGTCGAGGTGGCGGCCGGAACCACCACGCGACCGCTGCCGCCGCGAGGCCCGCCACGAGGGGCACGACGAACCCCGCCGACGCCCCGAACCGGTCCACGACGGCACCGGCGACGGCCGCGCCGGGGGCGACGCCGACCGCGAGACCGGTGCTCGTCCAGGTGAGCGCCTCGGTCAGGCGTGCCGGGGGGACGTACTCCTCGACGACGCTCGTGGCGGCGATCATGGTCGGGGAGATCATGACGCCGGCCAGGAAGAGTCCCGCCGTGAGCCAGGGCGTGGTGGGAGCGAGCAGCAGGGGTGCGAACAGCAGGCCCAGCACGAGCACGGTCCACCGCAGCCGCACGACGGCGTCGGCCGGTGCGGGCAGCGCCCCGACGACCACGCCGGCGAGCAGGCTGCCGGCGGCCCAGACGGCGAGCACGACCCCCGCCGCCCCGCGCTCGCCCTCTGCCTCGGTGAAGGCCACCACGAGCACCTCGGTCGACCCGAAGAGGATGCCGATCCCTACCGCCGCGACGAGGACGGGGCCCAGCACGGACCAGCCCATCGGCACGCGGCGGCCCGCGCGCCGGCCCCCGGCGGGCGGCTCCGTCCTGGTCTGCGCGGCGAGGGCCCAGCTGCCCAGGGTCGCGGCGGCGGCAGCTGTCGCGAGGCCGGCGACGTCGGCGACCTGGAGCGTGAGGAAGGTGACCAGCACCGGACCGACGATGAAGACCGCTTCGTCGATGACGGCCTCGATGGCGAACGCCGTGGTCAGGAGCGGTCGGTCGTCGCGCAGCAGGTGGGTCCAGCGCGCCCGCACCAGCGACCCGGTCTGCGGGGTGAACACCCCGGCGACGGCGGCCGCCAGGTGCGGCAAGGGAGCGGCGGCGTCGCGCGTGACGGCCAGCACGACGGCGGCGACGCCGACCGCGTACCCCGCCCCGGCGAGCACGAGCACGACGCGCTGCCCCCAGCGGTCGCTCAGCCGGCCGTGCACCGGCGCGACGACCGCGGCAGCGGTCACGTAGGCGGCGGCGACCAGCCCCGCGGCTCCGTACCCGCCACCGTGCTCCCGCACCAGCAGCACCAGCCCGAGGGACGCCATCGACAGCGGCAGCCGGGACACGAGCCCGGTCAGGCTGAACAGCGCGGCACCCGGCAGCGCCAGGACCCGCCCGTACGTCGATCGCACGCCGCCTCCTCCCTCGCCGTGTGGCTGCGCGACCGCAGACTACCCGCGCTCCTGACGGCCCCCGGCGGTCGGGCGAACGCTGGTGCGCTGCCTGGGGGCTCGTCCTGCTGGTGCGCTGGCTGCGGGGGGCTCGACGTGCGGGTGCGCTGCCGCAGGTGGTCTGGCATTGCTGCTGCGCTGCCTGGGGGGCTCGTCTTGCTGGTGCGCTGGCTGCGGGGGGCTCGACGTGCGGGTGCGCTGCCGCAGGTGGTCTGGGGTTGCTGCTGCGCTGCCTGCGGGGGTCTGTGCTTGCTGGTGCGCTGCCTCGGCTGGCGCTGGGTGTCATCTCCGAAAGGGCCTCGACCGGCAGCGGTTCCGGGGATGGCTTCGGGTCTCGGGGTCCGGTCTGGGCCCGGGGGTGACGCAGGATTCTTCCTTCTCGTGGAACGGTCCACGAGAAGGAAGAATCCTTCGTCCCCCCACCCCAAAGGGCACCCAAGATTCTGCACTCACGCGAATCAGGTCGAACGCTTCTGCGTTCACGACGGGATCCCGTGGCAAACGCAGCATCCTTGGCCATTCCACACACGAACGCAGCATCTTGCGTCCCGCAGCGCGAGCCACAGCCCGAGACCCGAAGCCGGCCCCCGCCCAGCCGCCCGGTCGAGGCCCTTTCGGAGGCCACACCCAGCGTGAGTCGAGGCAGCGCACCAACAAGCAGAGACCCCCTGCGGCAGCGCACCAGCAAGTCGAGCCCCCCGCAGGCGACGCACCAACACGTCGAGCCCCCCGCAGGCGACGCACCAGCACGTCGAGCCCCCCCAGGCGACGCACCAGCACGTAGAGACCCCGCCAGCCAGCACACCGACACGACCCGGGGCACCCCTGCCGCGCCGCGCGTGGAGGCGGTGCGTGGGACGATGACGGCATGGACGTCCGCCCCTTCGATGCACTCCTCTACGTCTCCTTCGGTGGTCCCGAGAAGCCCGACGACGTGGTCCCGTTCCTCGAGAACGTGACCGTCGGCAAGGGCATCCCGCGCGAGCGGCTGGAGGAGGTGGGGGAGCACTACTTCCTGTTCGGCGGTCGCAGCCCGATCAACGACCTCAACCGGCAGGTCATCGCAGCGCTCGAGGGCGAGCTGGCGTCGCGCGACGTCGACCTCCCGGTCTACTGGGGCAACCGGAACTGGGCGCCGTACCTCCGCGAGGCGCTCGAGCAGATGGTCGCGGACGGTGTGCGCCATGCCGCGTACTTCCTGACCAGCGCCTACTCCTCCTACTCCGGCTGCCGCCAGTACCGCGAGAACCTCGCCGACGCGACCGAGGGCCTCGACATCGAGCTCAGCCGCCTGCGGCTGCCCTTCAACCACCCCGGGTTCGTGGCGCCGTTCGTGGAGCACACCCGCGCCGCCCTCGCCGACGCGCCCGACGACACGCACGTCGTGTTCGTGACGCACTCGATCCCCGACACGATGAACGACGCGAGCGGCGGGCCCGGCGTCGGCGCATACCGCGACCAGCACCTCGAGACGGCGCGCCTCGTGATGGCGGGGCTCGAGCCGCAGCACCGGACCCTGCCCTGGGAGCTGGTGTACTGCTCGCGCTCCGGCTCGCCGCGCACCCCCTGGCTCGAGCCCGACGTCAACGACCACCTCGAGAAGCTCGCGGCCGACGGCGTCACGTCGGTCGTGCTCGTCCCGATCGGGTTCGTCTCCGACCACATGGAGGTCGTCTACGACCTCGACACCGAGGCCAAGGCCACGGCGGAGGAGCTCGGCCTGCGCTTCGTCCGCGTGCCCACGCCCGGCTCCCACCCGGCCTTCGTCGCGATGATCACCGACCTCCTGCAGGAGCGTGCGGCGGTCGACCGCGGCGAGGACCCGACGCCCGCCACGGTCGGCACGTGCGGTGCGAACCCGTGGGTGTGCGTGCCGGGCTGCTGCGCCAACCCGCGCGGCGACCGCCCGGCGCACGCATGAGCGCCGGGGTCGACCCCCACGGGCTCGTCATCCTCGCCCGGGAGGTCGGGCTGGAGGCGGCCGCCCTCGTGCGCGCGCGACGTCCGCAGGGGCGGGTGAGCGTGGCCGACACGAAGTCGAGCCGGGTCGACGTCGTCACCGAGGTCGACCGCGCCAGCGAGGAGCTCATCCGGGAACGCCTGCTCGCCGCCCGTCCCGACGACGGGTTCCTCGGCGAGGAGGGCGGCGGCGTCCGCGGCACCAGCGGCGTCGAGTGGGTCGTCGACCCGATCGACGGCACCGTCAACTTCGTCTACGGCATCCCGGCGTACGCCGTCTCGATCGCGGCACGCGTCGACGGTCCCGACGGCCCCGCCGAGGTCGCCGGGTACGTCGTGAACATCGCCACGGGCGAGGAGTGGGCAGCCGTCCTCGGCGGCGGCGCCTGGCGCTGGACGGGTGACGAGCGGCAGCCGCTGCAGGCCCCCGAGCCGCCGCCGCTCGCCGAGGCGCTCGTCGGCACCGGCTTCGGCTACCTGCCGGACCGACGTCGTGAGCAGGGGCTCGCGGTCGCGCAGCTGCTGCCCCAGGTGCGTGACGTTCGTCGCATCGGCGCGGCCGCGCTCGACCTGTGCGCGCTCGCCGACGGGCGGCTCGACGCGTACGTCGAGCAGGGTCTGCAGCCGTGGGACCGGGCGGCCGGGGCGCTCGTGGCCCGTGAGGCAGGTGTGCGCGTCGAGGGACTCGACGGACCGCCCGACGGACGCCTCGTCATGGCCGCCCACCCTGCCCTCGCAGGGGAATACTTCGACGTCGTGCGGGCTTGTGGGTTCTGACCGACGACGGCTTGTGCCGGTGTGGAACAATCCCGTCGGTTGAACGCACACGACGGAGGGGTACATGGCTACCGACTACGACGCGCCTCGCAAGACTGAGGAAGAGCAGTCCGAGGACAGCATCGAGGAGCTCAAGGCGCGTCGCCACGAGAAGAACTCGGGCAAGGTGGACGAGGACGAGGTCGAGGCGGCCGAGTCCTTCGAGCTGCCCGGTGCCGACCTCTCGCACGAGGAGCTGGCCGTCCAGGTGGTGCCGCGCAAGTCCGACGAGTTCACGTGCTCGTCGTGCTTCCTGGTCCACCACCGGTCCCAGCTCGCCGAGGAGAAGGGCGACCGGCTCATCTGCCGGGACTGCGCCTACTGACGCAGCACGCACCGGTGGGGCGACCCACCAGCCCGGGCTCGCTCAGCGCGAGCGCCGACGACGCCGAGCCGGCTTCCGCGAGGAAGCCGGCTCTGTCGTTCCTGCGGCTGCCGCCACGCGCGCACCGACGGAGGCGCCCTTCAGCGGCTTCATGCCGGGCGGAAGGGCGCCGGTGGACCGCACCCAGTAGCCGGCGGCGGCGCGGCGCACGAGCAGTCGGACGACCTCGACGAGAGCGCCCCCGACGACCGCCCACGCGACGGCCTCCTTCGTCTCGACGTCCGGGTGACGTCCGGCCGTCGGCGGCTTGCGACCCGTCGCGAGGCGCCACGTGACCATCGAGGCCTGGCGGGCGAGCAGCCCGGCGGCGATGGTGGTCGAGCGGTCGAGCAGCTTCCACGTGCTGCGGCTGGAGCGCGACGGCTTCCGCGGCGGCGTGGCCTTCTCCAGGCTGGGGGTCGTGCGAGCCTTGCGGGACGTGCGGGCCATGGTCGTCACCTCGGGTCTGGAGTGGTCTGGTCAGGAACGTCGGACGCCGTGGGACGCGCCCCGAGCGCGGTCGCGACCGCTCCCGGATGACGGGTGGAGACCAGCCAGTACGGGGTCGGGTCGGCGGGGTCGTCGACGTCGACCCGCACCGCGGTGTCGACGTAGGGACGGACGTGCAGCCACGCGCGAGCGTCGGCGCGTGGGCCGAGGGCCTCACGGGTCGCGACCCGGTCGAGCGGGGTGACGGCACCGACGTGCTCCGCCGTCAGGAACGCCCGCCCGACCCGTAGGCCGTCGGGCCCGGCGTCGACGACGGTGCGTCCGTACGCCCACACCACGGCGCCCGTCAGGACGGCGACGCCGACGAAGGTCACGACCGCGGCGCCGGTGCCGGCGACCACGAGCAGCAGCCAGGCCCACGCGAGGGCGAAGGCGAGCACGCCGACCCACCACGACACAGGTGCCACGAGGCGCTCACGACGGTTCTGCACCCTGCAAGCCTGCCGCATCCGGGCCAGGTCCACCCGAGTAGGGTCGCGACCATGCTCGAGATCGCGGTGCGACGCCTCGACCCGCAGCTCCCGGTCCCCGCGTACGCGCACCCGGGGGACGCGGGCGTCGACCTGCACGCCGCAGCACCGGCCACGCTGGCCCCGGGCGAGCGCGTGCTCGTGCCGACCGGCATCGCCATCGCCCTGCCCGACGGCTACGCCGCGTTCGTCCACCCGCGGTCGGGGCTGGCGCTGCGGCACGGCCTCTCGGTCGTGAACACGCCCGGCACCGTCGATGCGGGGTACCGCGGCGAGATCAAGGTGCTGCTGGTCAACCACGACCTGGAGGAGACCGTCGAGGTGGCGCGGGGCGACCGCATCGCGCAGCTCGTCGTGCAGCGCGTCGAGCACGTGACCTTCCGCGAGGTCGAGTCACTCGAGGACACCAGCCGAGGCGCCGGGGGCTACGGCTCGACCGGCGGCCACCGATCCGTGGGAGAGCACCGATGATCCGACGTCGCCGCGAGCGCGAGCAGACCGTCCCGGACGACACGACCGACAGCGCACAGTCCGACGCTGCGAGCACGCCGACCCGACCGCGCGACTCCACGGAGGCGTCCGCGGACGAGCCGGGCTACGTCGACCTCGGCCCGCTGCGCATCCGCGGCAGGGTCGGCTTCCAGCTGCAGGTGCCGCAGGACGACGGCGGCGGCGCCGGGTCCGTCGTGCTCGTGACGGAGGAGGCGGGCCTGGAGCTGCGCGCGTTCGCCGCGCCGCGCAGCGGTGGCCTGTGGGACGAGGTGCGCGAGGAGCTCGTCGCGGAGGTCCAGCGGCTCGACGGCGAGGTCGAGGAGCTCGACGGGCCGTTCGGGCCCGAGCTCCGCGTGCAGATCCCCGTTACCCTGCCCGACGGCCAGGACGGGTTCCAGCCGTCGCGCATCGTCGCCGTGGAGGGGCCGCGCTGGATGCTGCGGGCCACGTTCCTCGGCTCCGCGGCGCTCGAGCCCGACGAGGACGGCCTTCTGGAGCAGGCGTTCCGCGAGGTCGTGGTCGTTCGTGGCGACGACCCCCGACCCGTGCGCGAGCCGCTGCTGATCGAGCTGCCGCCGGACGCCGAGCCGGTGACCCTCGGTCCTGACGGCGAACCGACCTAGGATGGACGTATGCCTTCGCGACTGAGCCGTGCCTGGCGCCGGCCGACCCTCGAGCAGATCGAGGACGACGAGCTGCAGCGCAGCGCCGACAAGGCCGGCTGCCGCCTGCTGGCGTCGCAGTCCGACCGCGCCGTCTGCTCCCTGCACGGCGAGCTGCGCTCGGTGACCACGCGCCCCGTCTCCGACGGCGTCAGCGCGCTGGAGGCCCAGCTGTACGACGGGTCCGGCCAGGTGACGCTCGTGTGGCTCGGCCGGCGCGAGATCAAGGGGATCGAGCCCGGACGCCGGTTGACGGTCCACGGGCGCATCGGTCGTCGCGGCGACACCTGCGTGCTCTACAACCCGCGCTACGAGCTCGATGCCTGACGCCTCCGCCGAGCCCGCCCGTCACGACGGCCCGGGCGACGGGGCACGTCGCTACGCCACCGTCGAGGAGCTCGTCCGTTCGAAGCTGGCCGAGGCGCTCGGCGGTGGTCGTGGCATCGTCGAGAGCGCCGTCCCGACGATCGTGTTCACCGTCTGCTGGGTCGTCACGAAGGACCTGCGCACCTCGTTGACCGCGAGCGTCGGCAGCGCCGTCGTTTTGCTGGCGGTGAGGCTGGTGCAGCGCTCGACGGTCCAGTTCGTGCTCAACGCGCTCGTCGGCATCGCGATCGCCGCGCTCTTCGCGTCACGCAGCGGCGAGGCGCGTGACGTGTTCCTGCCCGGCATCCTCTACAACGGCGCCTACGCGGCCGTGTTCGTCGTGTCGATCCTGGTCGGCTGGCCGCTCGTCGGCTTCCTCATCGGCAGCCTGACCGGCGAGCCCACCGAGTGGCACGAGGACCGTCAGCTCGTCCGGCTGTGCTCGCTCCTCACCTGGCTGTTCGCCGCCCCCTGCATCCTGCGCGTCCTCGTCCAGTACCCGCTCTGGGCAGGCGACCACGTCGCCCTCCTCGGCACCTCCAAGGTCGTGCTCGGCTGGCCCCTCCAGGTCGCGGCGTTCGCCGCGATGGCCTGGGTGCTGTCGCGCAACGCCACCCCCCTGGAGCCCGGCCCGCACGCTCGTTGACGCTGTCCGCGCTGGTGGTGGTGCTCTAGCGGGTTTCTCGTTCGGGTGGGGCTGCGTCGGCGCGGGCTCTCGCTCGGGTGGGGCTGCGCTGGTGCGGCTTCTCGCGGTGGTACGGCTGCGTCGGTGCGGCTTTGACTCGTCCTGCGCTCCGAAAGGGCCTCGACCGGGCGGCTGGGCGGGGGTCGGCTTCGGGTCTCGGGCTGTGGCCCGCGTGGGACGCAAGATGCTGCGTTCGTGTGCGGAATGGCGAAGGGTTCTGCGTTTGCTACGGGATCCCGTCGTGAACGCAGGAGCGTTCGACCTGGTTCGCGTGAATGCAGAATCTTGGGTGCCCTTTGGGTTGGGGGGACGGAGGATTCTTCCTTCTCGTGGACCGTTCCACGAGAAGGAAGAATCCTTCACACCCCTCGCCCCCTCAGCGGTGGATCCACCACCTGAACAGCGCTCAGAAGGTGGCAGATCCACCGCCGGCACACGCAAACGCAGAATCTTGCGTCCACCGCGAGCCACAGCCCGAGAACCCAGCCCACCTCGCCCGCCAGCCGCCCGGTCGAGGCCCTTTCGGAGACCACACCCACGAGAAGCCGCGCCAGCGCAGCCCCACCCGAGCAGTGAGCCGCGCCACCGCAGCCCCACCCGAACGAGAAGTCACACCACCGCAGCCCCACCCGAGCAGGAAGCCGCGCCCACGCAGCAGCAGGCCCCCGCGACGTCAGGACTTGGGGGAGAGCAGCGACCCGATCTCAACCTCGGCGTCCTCGGCGGTGACGAACAGCAGCTCGTCGCCTGCCTCGAGTGAGCGCTCGGGGTCGGGCGTCTCGATGGCGTTGTCGCGCAGGATGGCGACGAGCACGACGTCGCGCGGCCAGGGGACGTCGCGCACGAGGCGGCCGGTGTAGGGGGAGTCCGCGGGCATGGTCAGCTCCACCAGGCTGGTGTTGCTCTGGCGGAACGTGAACAGCCGGACGAGGTCGCCCACCGACACCGCCTCCTCGACGAGCGCCGACATGAGACGCGGGGTGGAGACCGCGACGTCGACGCCCCACGACTCGCCGAACAGCCACTCGTTGCTCGGGTGGTTCACGCGCCCGACCGTGCGCGGGACCGAGAACTCCGTCTTCGCAAGCAGCGAGACGACGAGGTTGACCTTGTCGTCACCGGTCGCCGCGATCACGACGTCGCACGTCTGCAGCCCGGCCTCGGCCAGGGACGACATCTCGCACGCGTCGGCGAGCAGCCACTGCGCGTCGGGCACGACGTCGGAGCGGATGGAGCCCGGCGACTTGTCGATCAGCAGGACCTGGTGACCGTTCTCCGTCAGCTCGAGGGCGACGGACCGGCCGACCGCCCCGGCACCGGCGATGGCGACGCGCATCAGGCCTCCTCAGGTCCGGACTCGAGGACCGCGTGGGCACGCTCGGCGTCCTCGTCTCGCATGAACACGGCGAGCACGTCGCCCTCCTGCATCACGGTGCGGGCGGTCGCGACGACCCCCGACCCGAGCCGGGTGAGGTACGCGACGCGCACCCCGGCCGCGTCCTCCAGGTCCGAGACGTGGTGGCCGATCCACGGGAACGGCGCGTACACGGTGTCCAGACGCAGCTGGCCCGACGGGTCGCGCCACGCCGGCTCGGAGCCGGCCGGCAGGAGCCGACGGAGCACCTGGTCGGCCGCCCACGGGACGGTGGCGACCGTGGGCACGCCCAGCCGCTCGTACACCTCGGCACGACCGGGGTCGTAGATGCGTGCCACGACGTTGTCGACACCGAACTGCTCGCGGGCCACGCGGGCGGAGATGATGTTGGAGTTGTCACCGCTCGAGACCGCCGCGAAGCCGTCGGCGCGCTCGATGCCCGCGGCACGCAGCACCTCGCGGTCGAAGCCCATGCCGGTCACCGTCGTCCCCGTGAAGCCGGGGCCCAGACGACGGAACGCGTCGGCGTTGGAGTCGATCACGGCCGTCGTGTGGCCGCGCTCCTCGAGGCTGCGCGACAGCGTCGACCCGACGCGGCCGCAGCCCATGATCACGATGTGCACGGGGGCGACGCTACACGGACGGGAGGACGTCGTGGGCCGGTCCGGGGCACCGGTGCCGTGCCGCGTGGCCGCGCCCCGGCGGGCGGACGACCCCGCGGCTACCATCGTCGCTCGTGGGCATGGTCGAGTCCGTCAAGCGGACCATCGTCGGGCGGAAGCTGCGCAGTACCCAGCTGGGGGAGACGCTGCTGCCGAAGCGCATCGCGCTGCCCGTCTTCGCGAGCGACGCGTTGTCGTCCGTCGCGTACGCCCCCGACGAGATCTTCCTGACCCTCTCCATGGGCGGCATCACCGCCTACGCGTTCAACTGGAAGATCGGCATCGCCGTCGTCCTCGTCATGCTCACGGTGGTCGCGTCCTACCGGCAGAACGTCCACGCCTACCCCAGCGGCGGCGGCGACTACGAGGTCGCCACCACGAACCTCGGACCCAAGGCCGGTGTGACCGTCGCGAGCGCCCTGCTCGTCGACTACGTCCTCACGGTCGCCGTCTCCATCTCCTCCGGCGTGCAGAACGCGACCTCGGCGATCCCGTGGCTGGTGGGCCACGAGGCGCTCGCCGCGTCGGTCCTCGTCCTGCTGCTCATGGCGCTCAACCTGCGCGGCACGAAGGAGTCCGGCACCGCCTTCGCCGTGCCGACCTACCTGTTCATGCTCGCCATCGGCCTCATGGCCGCCTGGGGGCTCGTCCGCTACCTGCTCGGCGACCTGCCGCAGGCGGAGAGCGCGCCCTACGACATCGCCGCCGAGGCGCCCTACGACTCCGCGCTCACCGGGCTGGCGATGGCCTTCCTCCTCGCGCGCGCCTTCTCCTCCGGCTGTGCCGCCCTCACCGGTGTCGAGGCGATCAGCAACGGCGTCCCCGCCTTCCGCAAGCCGAAGAGCCAGAACGCCGCCACGACGCTCCTGCTGCTCGGCACCATCTCCATCACGATGCTGATGAGCATCATCATGCTCGCCGACGCCATGCACGTCCGCTACGTCGAGGACCCCGCGCACCAGCTGCTCCTCGACGGCCAGCCCGTCGGCGACGGGTACGACCAGCCCACCGTCATCGCCCAGCTCGCGAAGGCGCTCTACAGCGACGCCCAGCCGCTGTTCTACTTCACCATTGCCTGCACCGGCGTGATCCTCGTCCTGGCCGCCAACACCGCCTTCAACGGCTTCCCGGTCCTCGGCTCGATCCTGGCCCGCGACGGCCACCTGCCCCGTCAGCTCGACACGCGCGGCGACCGCCTGGCCTTCAGCAACGGCATCGTCCTGCTCGCCGTCGCCGCCATCGTCCTCATCCTGGCGTTCGACGCCGAGGTCACCAAGCTGATCCAGCTCTACATCGTCGGCGTCTTCGTCTCCTTCAACCTCAGCCAGCTCGGCATGATCCGGCACTGGACCCGCCACCTCGCGACCGAGACCGACCCCGCCGAACGGCGCCGGATGAAGCGCTCGCGCATCGTCAACAGCTTCGGCCTCGCGATGACCGCCACCGTGCTCGTCATCGTCCTCATCACCAAGTTCCTCGCCGGCGCCTGGATCGCCATCCTGGCCATGACCTGCGTCTTCTTCCTCATGCTCGGCATCAACCGGCACTACCAGCGAGTCAGCGAGGAACTCGCGATCGACGACGCCGACGTCGCCCTCCCGTCCCGCGTGCACGCCGTCGTGCTCATCGGCCGCCTCCACAAGCCCGCCCTCCGCGCCCTCGCCTACGCCCGCGTCGCCCGCCCCTCCACCCTCGAGGCGCTCTACGTCGAGCTCGACCCGCAGGACACCGCCGCGCTGCGCGAGCGCTGGGACGAGCTCGCGATCCCCGTGCCGCTGACCGTCGTCTCCTCGCCGTACCGCGAGCTCGTGCGCCCCGTCGTCAAGTACGTCAAGGAGAAGCGCCGCGAAAGCCCCCGCGACATCGTCAGCGTCTACATCCCCGAGTACGTCGTCGGCCGGTGGTGGGAGCAGCTCCTGCACAACCAGACCGCCCTGCGCCTCAAGGGACGACTCCTGTTCATGCCCGGTGTCATGGTGACGAGCGTGCCGTACCAGCTCAGCTCCGCCGCCAAGGTCAACCCGCGCAGCGTCATCGGCCCCGCGCCGGGCGACGTCCGCCGCGGCCTCGGCGACCAGCCCAGTCCGGAGAAGCCCCACCGCAACCGGCCGGATCGCCGTGAGTGAGCCCGGCCTGCCCGTGGTCGAGGTGGGGCCCGTCGCCCTGTGCCCTCGGTGGGCTCGTGGGCCCGTGCGAGGTGGTCGGGCGTGAGCGAGTCAGGTCTGCCCGTGGTCGAGGTGGGGCCCGTCGCCCACGGCGGAAGCTGCGTGGCGCGGCTGGACGGGCAGGTGGTCTTCGTCCGCCACAGCCTGCCGGGGGAGCGGGTCCGCATCCGCGTCACCGACACCACCAAGCGGTTCCTCCGTGCCGACGCGGTGGAGGTCCTGGAGGCCTCGCCCGACCGCGTCGAGCCGCCCTGCGCCCTCGCCGGGACCTGCGGAGGCTGCGACTTCCAGCACGTCGACCCCGCGGCGCAGCGTCGGCTGCTGGCCGGCGTCGTCGCCGAGCAGCTGCGCCGACTCGCTGGCATCGAGCGCGACGTCGTCGTCGAGGAGGTCCGACCCACCCTCGGGTGGCGCACCCGCGTGACCTGGTCGACCACGCCCGACGGCAGGCCGGGCCTGCGCAAGCACCGGTCTCACGAGGTCGTACCCGTCGAGCACTGCCCCATCGCGCACCCCGACCTGCCCGACGTCACATCGCACCGGTGGGACACCGGGCCGATCGAGGCCATCGTCTCCTCGACGGGACAGCGCCTCCTCGTCACCGACGCGGCCGTGCCCGCCGACCTCGACGTCGACGGCGTGGCCGGTACCGACGGTCACCGCCGCGCCGGCGGCACCCGGCTCACCGAGCACGTCGCACCGCACGACTTCACCGTCACCGGCTCCGGCTTCTGGCAGGTGCACCCCGAGGCGGCACGGACCCTCGTCGACGCGGTCCTGGGCGCAGTCGACGCGCGCCCCGGCGACCGGGTCGCCGACCTCTACGCCGGGGTGGGGCTCTTCACCGCCTTCCTCGCCGACGCCGTCGGGCCGGACGGGCTCGTCGTCAGCGTCGAGGCCGACCGGCAGGGTGCGCGCGACGCCCGCAGGTCGCTGCACGGTCGGAGCCAGGTGCGTCTGGTGGCGGACTCGACCGAGGGCGCCCTGCGCCGCGATCCTGCGCTCGGGGCGGGCGTCGACGTGGTCGTCCTCGACCCGCCCCGCACCGGGGCGCGCAAGGCCGTGCCCGGCGTCGCAGCCCTCGGCGCCCGCCGCGTCGTCTACGTCGCCTGCGACCCGGCGGCCCTCGCCCGTGACGTCGCCACCTTCGCCGAGCACGGGTACCGGCTCGGCCCGCTGCGGGCGTTCGCGCTCTTCCCCATGACGCACCACGTCGAGTGCGTGGCCGTCCTCGACCGCGTCGACTGACCGCCGGGGGCCGGCCGAGGTTGTCCGCGGACCGTCCGGACGGGCAGGGTGTCGCCATGGCCTACGCCGACCCGACCGTCTGCCCCGACTGCAGGGCGGGACTCGCCGGTGCCCGCGTCTGCGCACGCTGCGGCCTCGACCTGCGCACGGCGGAGGCGGGACGGCTCTGGAACCAGCTCCTGCGCGTCGACCGTGACCTCGACCGAGCCCGTGCGGCGAGCCGACCGCCCAGGGTCACGGCGGCGGATCCGGTCCCGGCGGAGAAGGCATCCGTCCCGTCGCCGGCCCCGTCCGTGGCCCGGCTCCCGTCCATGACACCGCCCTCGCCGGCCGCCCCACCTGCCGTCGAGCCGGTCCCGGCACCGGCCTCGCCCGTGCCCCCCGTCGACTCCGTGCCCCCCGTCGACTCCGTGCCCACCGTCGACTCCGTGGCAGCGACGACCCCGCGCACCCCCGTCTCCGTGGGCACGGTCCTGCTCGCCCTCGGCGCCCTCGCCCTGATCGTGGCCGGCGCCATCTTCATCACCGTCTACTGGGGACCCATGGGGATCCTCGGCCGAGCCCTGGTGCTGCTCGCGGCGACGGCCGCGGCGGGCGCCGTCGCCACCGTGGTCACGCGCCGACGGCTGCGGGCGTCGGCCGAGGCGCTGTGGACCGTGTTCCTCGGCCTGTCCACGCTCGACTGGTTCGCCGCGCGCGACCAGGGACTCCTCGGTCTCGACACGGTGCCGGGCGCTCCGTGGGACCTGCTGTGGTGCGGCCTGGTCGTGCTCGCGGTGGCGGGGATCGTCCGGCTCGGGCGGCGCTCGCTCGACGAGGGACGGGAGCTGGTCGTCGTCTCGGTGCTCGGCGGGCTCGCCGGCACCGCGGCCGCCGTCCGGGTGGCCGTCGTGGTCGACGACGGTGGCGCCCGACCCTTCTGGTCCGCGACCGCGGCGCTCGTCGTCGCGCTGGTCGCCGGCGCTGCGCTCCACCGGGCGACGGCGCGGGTGGGGGCCTGGGTCGCTGTCGGTGCCGGTGGGGTCGCCGCTGTCGTGGCGGTGGTCCTCGCCGTCGCGGACGCCGCCGCGCACCCCGCACTCGCCGACCTGGTCGGCGGCGCCCACGGCGTCCCGCTCGCGATCGTCGGCGCGACCGCCGCCGGCGTGGCGTCGTGGAGCCGGCTGCCAGCCGTCCTGCGGACGGTGGCAGCCGCAGCCGCTGTCGCGGCCCTCACCCTGCTGGCGGCCCTGCCCGCCTGGTCGGCGGCACCGCAGTACGGCGCCCTGCTCGTGCTCGCCGCTGTCGCGGTCCCCACGGCATGGGTCCCGGGCGATGGACCGTGGGCACGCGGGGCCCGCGCCGCGGGCATCGTGCCCTCGCTCCTGGTGGCCCTCGCGCTCTTCCCGTGGGGAGCGCAGCTGCTGGCCGTGGTCGGCGAGGCGCTCTCGACGACCGGCGGGGCCCGTATCGACCGCCCGCTCACGACGTTCGACGTCCCGGGCACCGACCGGCCCTGGCTCGCGTGGGTCCTCGGCGCCGCGGCGACCCTGGTCGTCCTCGGCCTGGCACGCTGGCGCGTCACACGGCACCTGCGCGCCTGGGCGCCGGGCGCGGCCACCAGCGTCGCGGTCGTGACTGCCTGGTCGGTGCTGGCCGACTCGGGCCCGTCCGCGGTGCTCCTGGCGGGGAGCGTCGTCGCCGGTGGCCTCGTGCTCTGGGCCGTCACGACCTTCACGTGCCCGGCGGGACGGTCGCCCACACTCTGGTGGTGGACGTCGGTCGCGACCGTCGGCGTCGCTCCCGTGCTGGCCCTCGACGCACCGTGGGCGTGCGTCGTCGTGTGGGCTGCCGCGACCCTCGCCCTCGTGCTCGTCGCGCTCGTGCGGGCGCCTCGCCCGGGGAGTCCCGTCGCGCTCGGTCTGGCCGCCGCCTGGGGACCGGGGACCGCCGGGGCGCTGGTCGTGGCCCTGGACGGCGACGCGCAGGTCCGGCTGGCCGCCCTCGTCGCCGCGCTCGTCGCCACCTTCGTCGTCGGCGTGCTCCTGGTCGGCGACGACGCTCGGCGCACCGGAGTCGAGACCGGCGTCGCGGCCGCACTGCTCGTGACCGTCGCGACGAGTGCGGCCGAGGTCGGCCCCGTGGCCGGGGCGCTCGCCGCGCTGGCGGTCGGGGCGACCCTGGTGCTCGTCGCGGCCGCGCCGCACGGACGCCGCGTCGTCCACCCCGCCCTGGCCGCCACGGCTGCCGTCGTCGCGGACCTCGTGGTCGCGGGGGACTGGTCCACCGCGTGGTGGGTATGGGGCGCCGCAGCGGTCGTGGGCCTGGCCGCCGTCCGCGCAGCACGGCCGGCACCGGTGCAGGAGTCGGCGGCTGCCGTCGCGACCGTGCTCGTGGGGCTGGTGACCGTGCCCCCCGTGCTGCTGGCGGAGGTCGGCACAGGTGCGGCCGGCGTCGTCCTCTCCGGGTCGGCCGCCCTCGCCCTGGTCCTCGCCGGCACCGTCCTGCGGGACCGCACCGGCCGGATCGGGGTCGAGATCGGCTCGGGCCTGCTGGCCCTGGGCGGCGTGGTGGTCGGCGCCGCCGTCGTCGAGGCCGACGTCGTGTGGCTGGTCGCGGCCCTGCTGCTGCCCGCCGCGGCCGCCGTCATGGTCTCGCTCCTGGTCGGGGACCGCGCCGTGCTGCGGGGAGTCGGCGGGGTGCTGGCGGCCGCCGCCGTGGCCGGGTGCATCGGCGAGTGGGAGACCGCGGTGGCCGCGTGGCCGGTGGCCGCGATCCTCCTCGCGGCCTGCGCGGTGCCGGACGACGGGCCGCCGTGGCGCGACCTCGCGGCGTCGGCCGCGTCCGTGACCGCGGTCGCCTCGACGGTCCCGGTGCTCGCGCTCGTGGGCGCGCCGGCGACCCTCGCCTCGCTCACGGTCCTCCTGGCGGCCCTCGTGGTCCTGGCGGCGGCGTCCGCGCTCCTCGACGACCGTCGCGGACGCCGCGGCGTCGAGCTGGCCACGGCCACCGCGGTCCTCGTCACGCTGCTCTGGGCGGCCGGCACGACCTCGCTGGGCTGGCTCGCCCTCCTCCTCACCCTGCTGGGCGTGACCCTCGTGCTCGTGTCGCTGCTCGTCCCCGACCGTGCCGTCCTGCGCTGGGCGGCGTCCGCGCCGCTGGGTCTCGCGTACGTGCTGAGGCTGGTCGCCAGCGACGTCGGCGTCGTGGAGGCCTACACGGTGCCGTTCGCGCTCGTCCTGCTCGGTGCGGGCGTGTGGGTGCTCCTGCGATCGGAGCCGCCGCGCAGCACGCTGGTCGCGCTCGGGCCGGGGCTCGTGCTCGGGCTCCTGCCCAGCCTGCCGCAAGCCCTGTTGGCCCCCGCGAGCCCGCGCGGGCTCACGCTGGGACTCGTCTCCCTCGCGGTCCTGGCCGTCGGGGTCCGGCTGCGCTGGCTGGCGCCGTTCGTCGCCGGTGCGGTCCTCGTGGGGCTGCTGCTCCTCGTCCAGCTCGGTCCCGTCGCCGTGGCGCTCCCACGGTGGATCCTCATCGCCGTCGCCGGTGTGTCGATGCTCGCCGTGGGCATGACGTGGGAGAGTCGGGTGCGCGACGGCCGCGCGGCCGCCCGCTGGATCGGAGCGATGCGATGAACGACTCCCAGGACCTCTCGCCCGCGTCCGACCTCGGCGAGGAGGAACGCACCGTCGGTGACCTGCGTCGCTCGGCGCTCGCCCAGGACGTGCTGCTCTTCTGCGTGGCCTTCAGCGCGGGGGCGCTGCTCGTGGTGGTCGCCCGGATCCTCGGCAGCGCGACGACGGGCGACGTCTGGGATCTCGGCCGCTCGGACGGCCTGCTGCTCGGCGGCCTCGTCGCCGGTGAGCTCTTCGTGCTGTGGAACAACGGACTGCGGCAGGGCCTGCGGGGACACAGCATCGGCAAGCACCGCGAGGGCCTGCTCGTGGTCCGCACGTCCGACGGGCGGCCCACCGGTGCTGCTCGGGGCCTGCTGCGTGGTCTGGCCGCCGCGGTGCTGCTCGACCTCGCCGTGGCCGCGGTGCCCATCGGGCTCCCCACTGTCCTGCGCACGGCCACCCCGGACGCCTGGCACCTCGGGTTCGCGGCCTACCTCGGCCTCCTGGCGCTGCTCGTCCCGCTGCTCGTCGGCATGCACCGCGGGGTGCTCGACCGCGTCGCCGGCACGGAGGTCGTCCGCGCCCACGGCGACGGTGCGGCGACGTCGGCGCCGCGGCGTCGGGCCCTGGTCGTCCTCGACGCGGTCGGCGTGGTGGGCGTCCTGGCGGTCTGCGCGGCGCACCTGGCGTTCATGTGGCCGCTCCTCTGGCGCTGGCCCGGGCTGCTCTGAGCCACCGCTCCTCACGTCGCCGGACATTCCTCTTGACATCGTGTATCTTGATATCAAGAGACTTTCTCGACCGGCAGCTCCCGCGGCGCACGTCTCGCGGCAGCCGGAGGGCCGTCAGGTAAGGCGCACCTGACCTGGCAGCCCGGCGGTCCGGTCGGCAGGATGGAACACGACGCGAAGGAGACAGCCATGGTCGACAGCTTCAACGCCGAGCAGACGCTCGAGGTAGGCGACGCCAGCTACACGTACTTCAAGCTCGACGCGGTGCAGGGTGACGGCCTCGACGTCGCCACGCTCCCGTTCAGCCTGAAGGTCCTGCTCGAGGCGCTGCTGCGCACCGAGGACGGGGCCGACATCACCGCCGACGACATCAAGGCGATCGCCGGGTGGGACCCGTCGAGCGAGCCCGACCAGGAGATCCAGTTCACGCCGGCGCGCGTGATCATGCAGGACTTCACCGGCGTCCCGTGCGTCGTCGACCTCGCCACCATGCGCGAGGCCATGGTCGACCTCGGCGGCGACCCGTCCAAGATCAACCCGCTCGCGCCCGCCGAGATGGTCATCGACCACTCCGTCATCGCCGACGTCTTCGGCACGCCCGAGGCGTTCGAGCGCAACGTCGAGATCGAGTACGAGCGCAACGGCGAGCGCTACAAGTTCCTGCGCTGGGGCCAGGGCGCCTTCGACAACTTCAAGGTCGTCCCGCCGGGCACCGGCATCGTGCACCAGGTCAACATCGAGCACCTCGCGCGCGTCGTGTTCGACAAGGACGGCACGGTCTACCCCGACTCCTGCGTCGGCACCGACTCCCACACCACCATGGTCAACGGCCTCGGCGTCGTCGGCTGGGGCGTGGGCGGCATCGAGGCCGAGGCCGCGATGCTCGGCCAGCCGATCAGCATGCTCATCCCGCGCGTCGTCGGCTTCAAGCTGCACGGCGAGCTGCCCGAGGGTGCCACCGCGACCGACCTCGTGCTGACGATCACGGAGATGCTCCGCGACCACGGCGTCGTCGGCAAGTTCGTGGAGTTCTACGGCTCCGGCGTCGGTGCCGTCCCGCTGGCCAACCGCGCCACGATCGGCAACATGAGCCCCGAGTACGGCTCCACGATCGCGGTCTTCCCGATCGACGAGGAGACCACGAAGTACCTCGAGCTCACCGGCCGCAGCGCAGAGCAGGTCGCGCTCGTCGAGGCCTACGCCAAGGCCCAGGGCCTGTGGCACGACCCCGAGCACGAGCCGCGCTACTCCGAGTACCTCGAGCTCGACCTCTCGACGGTCGTCCCGTCGATCGCCGGCCCGAAGCGCCCGCAGGACCGTGTCGAGCTCACTTCGGCCAAGCAGGGCTTCCGTGGCGCGCTCAACGCGTACGTCGAGGAGGACGCCGAGGCGACCAGCGGCAAGTACGACGAGGCGCTCGAGGAGTCCTTCCCGGCGTCCGACCCGCCGGCCTCGGACGCCGAGGGCACCACGCCCTCGCGCGACTACCTGTCGTGCGTCCCTGCCGACGGCGGTCGCCCGAGCAACCCGATCGAGGTCACGATCGACGGCCAGACGTTCACGCTCGACCACGGTGCGGTCACCATCGCCGCCATCACGTCGTGCACGAACACGTCGAACCCGTCGGTCATGATCGGCGCCGCGCTGCTGGCGAAGAAGGCCGTCGAGAAGGGCCTCTCGCGCAAGCCGTGGGTCAAGACCACGCTGGCCCCGGGCTCGAAGGTCGTCTCGGACTACTACGACCGCTCCGGCCTGACGCCCTACCTCGACAAGCTGGGCTTCAACCTCGTCGGCTACGGCTGCACGACCTGCATCGGCAACTCCGGCCCGCTGATCCCCGAGGTGAGCGCGGCGGTCAACGAGAACGACCTCGCCGTCGTCTCGGTGCTGTCGGGTAACCGCAACTTCGAGGGTCGCATCAACCCCGACATCAAGATGAACTACCTGGCGTCCCCGCCGCTGGTCGTCGCCTACGCGATCGCCGGCTCCATGGACGTCGACATCACGACGGAGCCGCTCGGCGAGGACACCGACGGCAACCCGGTGTACCTCAAGGACATCTGGCCGTCGCCGTCGGAGGTCGAGGACGTCATCGCCTCCTCGATCACCAGCGACACCTTCGGCAAGGAGTACGCCGACGTCTTCGCCGGTGACGAGCGCTGGCAGAACCTGCCGACGCCCGAGGGCGACACGTTCGCCTGGGACGAGGACTCCAGCTACGCCCGCAAGGCGCCGTACTTCGACGGCATGGGCCTGGAGCCCGAGCCGGTCACCGACATCGAGGGCGCCCGGGTGCTCCTCAAGCTCGGCGACTCGGTGACGACCGACCACATCAGCCCGGCCGGCGCCATCAAGAAGGACAGCCCGGCCGGCAAGTACCTGATGGAGAAGGGCGTCGAGCCGCGCGACTTCAACTCCCTCGGCTCGCGCCGCGGCAACCACGAGGTCATGATCCGCGGCACGTTCGCGAACATCCGCCTGCGCAACCAGATCGCGCCGGGCACCGAGGGTGGCTTCACGCGCGACTTCACGGCCGGGGGAGAGGTCACGACCGTCTTCGACGCGTCGCAGAACTACCAGGCCGCCGGGGTCCCGCTGGTCGTGCTGTCGGGCAAGGAGTACGGCTCCGGGTCGTCGCGCGACTGGGCGGCCAAGGGCACCGCGCTGCTGGGCGTGAAGGTCGTCATCGCCGAGTCCTACGAGCGGATCCACCGCTCGAACCTCATCGGCATGGGCGTCCTCCCGCTGCAGTTCCCGCAGGGCGAGAACGCCGAGTCGCTGGGCCTCACGGGCGAGGAGACCTTCTCGGTCACCGGCGTCACGGAGCTCAACGAGGGCCGCACGCCGCGGACGGTCAAGGTCGTCGCGACGAAGGAGGGCGGCGACGCCGTCGAGTTCGACGCGGTCGTCCGCATCGACACCCCCGGCGAGGCGAACTACTACCGCAACGGCGGCATCATGCCGTACGTCCTGCGCAGCCTGCTGGACTGAGCGCACCGGCCCCCGGGCCGTCGCACCGCACGAGACGCCGTCCCCACCGGGGGCGGCGTCTCGTCGTCGTGGCCGGGTCGTGGGGACCGTCGGGGCCGACTGGTAGACAGACGGCGTGACCACCAGCGACCAGCTCGAGCTCCTCGCGGCCCCGCCGTCGCCCGAGCCGTCGCCGCGCCCGCAGGACGGTGCGGAGACCGCGCCCGCCGACCCCGTGCTGGTGGCACGGGTGGCGGTGGACACGCCGCTGCCGCACCTGGACCGGCTCTTCGACTACGCCGTGCCCGCCGAGCTCGACCCGCAGCCCGTGCCGGGCTGCCGGGTCAAGGTGCGCTTCGCCGGTCGCCTGACCGACGGCTACGTGGTCGGCCTGGGCGGGTCGTCGTCCCACGAGGGCCGCCTCGCCCCGCTCGCGAAGGTCGTCTCGGCCGAGCCGGTGCTGAGCCCGGAGGTGCTCGGCCTCGCGCGGGAGGTGGCCGACCGCTGGGCGGGCACCCTGTCCGACGTGCTGCGCCTCGCCGTCCCGCCCCGCCAGGCACGGGTCGAGGCCCGTCCGTCGACGCCCGCGCCCGACGGTCCCTGCCCCGAGGTGGACGACGAGGCATGGCACCTCTGGCCGGACGGCCCCGCCCTCCTGGCCGCGCTGGAGTCCGGGGGAGCGCCACGCGTCGTGTGGGAGGCCCTCCCGCTGCGCGACCCCGCGGTCGCCGTCGCCGAGGCGGTGCTGGCCACGCTGCGCTCCGGGCGCGGCAGCGTCGTGTGCGTGCCCGACGCGCGCGACCTCGACCACTGGGACGCCGTGCTCGGCTCCGTCCTCGGCGAGGGTCGGCACGTGGTGCTCTCGTCCGGGCAGAAGCCCGCCGAGCGCTACCGGGCCTTCCTGGCCGTGGCCCGGGGGGAGGTGTCCGTCGTGCTGGGCACGCGCGCCGCGGCCTTCGCGCCCGTGCGGCGGCTCGGGCTCGTGGCCCTCTGGGACGACGGTGACGACCTCTACGTCGAGCCCCGTGCCCCGTACCTGCACACGCGCGAGGTGCTGCTCACGCGTGCGGTCCGCGAGGACACGGCGCTGCTGCTCGCGGGCTACGCGCGCACGGCGGAGGGCCAGTCGCTCGTCGCCTCGGGCTGGGCACGCTCGGTGCGGGCCGAGGCCGTCACCCGGCGCCGGGCCTGGCCGCGGCTCTCGGTCACCGACGGCAGCGTCGCCGGTGGCGCTCCCGCGCGTCTCCCGCACGAGGTGTTCGCCGCGGTGCGCCGGGCCGAGGGTCCGGTGCTGGTGCAGGTGCCACGCCGGGGGTACCGCACGTCGCTCGCGTGCCAGGACTGCCGTACCCCGGCCCGGTGCACCGCGTGCGAGGGCCCGCTCGCCCAGTCCGGTCGCGACGCCTCGCCCGCCTGCCGGTGGTGCGGGACGCCCGCCCCGCGCTGGACCTGCCGCACCTGCGGGTCGCACCGGCTGCGTGCACCCGTCGTCGGCCAGCTGCGCACCGCCGAGGAGTACGCCGCGGCGTTCCCAGGTCGCGAGGTCGTCACGTCCGGTGGCGCCGACGTGCTCGCCGTGGCGCCGGAGGGCGACGTGCTGGTGCTGGCCACGCCCGGCGCCGAGCCGCGGGTGGCCGGAGGCTACGCGCTCGTCGTGCTCATGGACACCTGGCTCGCGCTGGGCCGCGACGACCTGCGCGTCCTGGAGGAGGCGCACCGACGCTGGTTCAACGCTCTCGCGCTGGCACGCGAACGGGCCGACGCGGTGGCGGTCGGCGACCCGGCGCTGCTCCAGGGGCTGGTGCGCGCCGACCCCGCCGGTCTCGCCGAGCGGGAGCTGGCGGAGCGCGCGGAGGCGCACCTGCCCCCGGTCGCGCGGGTGGCCGTGGTCGAGGGCCCGGCAGCCGACGTCGCCCCGCTCGTCGACGCCCGCTGGACGCCCGCCACGGAGGTGCTCGGTCCCGTGCCCGCGTCGGCCCGGCCCGGCGAGCCCGCCCACGAGCGTCTGGTGCTCCGGGCACCGCGCCGCGAGGGCCCGGGCCTGGCCGCGGCGCTGAAGGACGTGCAGGCGGCGCGCTCGGCGGCCAAGCTGCCGCCGCTGCGCGTGCGGGTCGACCCGCACGCCTTCTGAGGTCGGGCGCTGCCACGCGCCGCCGGTGCGGTCGTGGCGAGCACCTAGACTCGGCCGACGTGAGGATCGTGTTCGCAGGTACCCCCGAGACCGCCCTGCCGTCCCTGGAGGCGCTGGTCGGGAGCCGGCACGACGTCGCCGCCGTCGTCACCCGACCCGACGCGCGCCAGGGCCGCGGTCGCACCCTGCACCCCTCGCCGGTCGCAGCACGTGCGGCGGAGCTCGGGATCGAGGTCCTGAAACCCGCGCGTGCCGACGACCCGGCGTTCCTCACGCGGCTCCGCGAGATCGAGCCCGCCTGCTGCCCGATCGTCGCCTACGGCGCCCTGCTCAAGCGGGAGGCGCTCGACGTGCCGGAGTACGGCTGGCTCAACCTGCACTTCTCGGCCCTGCCCGCGTGGCGAGGTGCCGCGCCCGTGCAGCGGTCCATCATGGCCGGCGACGAGATCACGGGTGCCACCGTGTTCAGCCTGGTCGAGGCACTCGACGCCGGACCGGTGCTGGGCACGATCACCGAGCGGATCCGCGACGACGACACCGCGGGCACGCTGCTCGAACGGCTCGCCCACGAGGGAGCGCGCCTGCTCGTCGACGCCATCGACCACGTGGAGGACGGCGACATCGCCGCCGTCGCCCAGCCCGAGGACGGCGTGTCCTACGCGCCGAAGCTGACCACCGACGACGCGCACGTGGACTGGAGCCGACCCGCGTTCGCGGTGGACCGGCAGGTGCGCGGCTGCACGCCTGCTCCGGGTGCCTGGACGCTCCTCGAGGACCAGCGACTGAAGCTCGGACCAGTCATGCCGACGTCCGACGACACGCTGCGGCCGGGGGAGGTCCAGGCCGGGCGTCGCGAGGTCCGGGTCGGCACCGCCACGACCGACGTCGTGCTCGGCACGGTGCAGCCCACCGGAAGGAAGCCGATGGCTGCGGCGGACTGGGCGCGCGGCACGTCGATCGAGCCGGGGACGGTGCTCGCGTGAGCGACCCGTCGCGGGGCGTCGCCTACGACGTGCTGCGTGCCGCCGACGAGCGCGACGCCTACGTCAACCTGCTCCTGCCGCAGCTCCTGCGCGAGCGGGGCCTCGTCGGCCGCGACGCCGCCTTCGCCACCGAGCTCGTGCACGGGACGCTGCGGATGCGCGGCACGTACGACGCGGTGCTGGACTCGCTGGTCGGCCGTCCCCTCGACCCCGAGGTGCGCGACGTGCTGCGCCTCGGCGCGCACCAGGCGCTGTCCATGCGCGTGCCGTCGCACGCGGCGGTCTCGACCAGCGTGAGCCTCGTCCGTCGCGTCGTCGGGCACAAGCCGGCCGGTCTCGTGAACGCGGTGCTGCGCAAGGTCGCGGCCGACGACCTCGAGACGTGGGTCGAGCGACTCACCCAGGACCTCGCGCCGGACGACGCCCTGGCGGTCCGCCGCTCGCACCCCGTGTGGGTCGTCCGGGCGCTGCGCTCGGGTCTGCGGGCGGTCGACGCGGCCGACGAGCTCGACGCCCTGCTCGAGGCCGACAACCGTCCTCCCAGGGTCACGCTCGTGGCTCGCCCCGGGCTCGTCGACCCCGACGACCTGCCGGGCGAGCCCGGCCGTGTCTCGCCGTACGCACGGGTGCTCGACGGTGGCGACCCCGGCGACGTCGCCGCCGTCCGCGACGGTCGCGCGGGCGTGCAGGACGAGGGCTCGCAGATGGTGGCCCTCACCCTCGCCGAAACGCCTCTCGAGGGGACCGACGCGCGCTGGCTCGACCTGTGCGCCGGACCCGGCGGCAAGGCCGCGCTCCTGGGCGCGCTGGCCGCGCAGCGCGGCGCACACCTCGTCGCCAACGAGGTGCAGCCGCACCGTGCCGACCTCGTCCGGCGCGGCCTGCGCGCCCTCCCCGACGTGGGGGAGGTCACCGTGCACGACGGTCGCGAGGGGCCGTGGGAGCCCGGCTCCTTCGACCGTGTCCTCGTCGACGCTCCCTGCACCGGTCTCGGCGCGCTGCGTCGGCGACCCGAGTCGCGCTGGCGCCGGACGCCCGAGGACCTCGAGTCCCTCGTGCCGCTGCAGCGGTCCCTGCTCCGCCGCGCCGTCGAGCTGACGCGGCCCGGCGGGCTGGTCGGCTACGCCACCTGCTCGCCGCTCGTCGAGGAGACCCTCGAGGTCGTCGAGTCGGTCGGGCCCGGCGTGGCCGACCTCGTCGGCGTCCACCGCTGGTGGCCGCACCGCGACGGCACCGACGCGATGTTCCTCGCCCTCCTGCGGCGTCGCTAGCGGGTCAGGACGACCCGCCTCCGCCGTAGGTGCGGTCGACGCCGTACCCGTGCTCCGTGCGACCCGCACCACCGACCGACCGCTGCCGCGCCTGCAGCTCGGCTCGGTCGATCGGCTCGGTCGGTTCTCTGCGCGAGGTGCGGACAGCGCGCCGGGCGCGCACGATCACCGCGGCGAGCAGGATGGCCACGGCGACCACCGCGACGAGGACGACGAGCGAGCTGGACATGGGACCTCCCGAGCCGGTGTGGGTCGACGGTACACCGGACCGCTGGGTCGGTGCCAGCGCCACTACGCTGTCGGCCATGGCCATCCAGATCACGCCGAGCCTGCTGAACGCCGACTTCGCGAACCTCGCGGGGGAGGCCGCCCGCATCCCGACCGCGGACTGGCTGCACATGGACGTGATGGACAACCACTTCGTGCCCAACCTCACCCTGGGCGCCCCGGTCATCGAGGCGCTGAGCAGGGCCGCGGAGCAGCCGATCGACGCCCACCTGATGATCGCCGACCCGGACCGCTGGGCGCCGGCGTTCGCGGAGGCCGGCGCCGGGAGCATCACCTTCCACGTCGAGGCCGCGGCGGCACCGGTGCGGCTGGCCCGCGAGATCCGCGCCCAGGGCGCGCGGGCGTCCATGGCACTCAAGCCGGCGACCCCGATCGAGCCCTACGCCGAGCTGCTGCCCGAGCTCGACATGATCCTCGTGATGACGGTGGAGCCCGGCTTCGGCGGTCAGAAGTTCCTCGACCTCTGCCTGCCCAAGATCCGCCGCACGCGCGAGCTCATCGCGGCCAGCGGGGGAGAGGTCTGGCTCCAGGTCGACGGCGGGGTGTCCGTCGAGACCATCGAGCGGTGTGCCGAGGCCGGTGCCGACACCTTCGTCGCCGGCTCGGCGGTCTTCGGCGCCGACGACCCGGGCGCGATGGTGGAGACCCTGCGCGACCTCGCGACCCGCGCCTGCGCCCACTGAGCCCCGCGACGTCCAGGCCTGACGGTGCGGGACGTCCGTAGCGTGGGACGTGGCCGTCGCTGCGTCACGCCTGGCTAGACTGTCCACGAACGAGCAACAGCTCGCGTGTTCCGGGGTCGGTGCAAGTCCGAACCGGCGGTGACAGTCCGCGACCCTCACCTCTCGAGGTGAGGTTGAACCGGTGGAACTCCGGTACCGACGGTGAAAGTCCGGATGAGAGGAAACACGCGGGGTCTGGTGCCGAGGTCCGTCCTGGACCCAGGCGTCCGACCCGTCGACCCCGGTACGGCGAGCCCGACCGGAGGACGACATGGCGAGCGACACCGAGCTGCAGGCGATGCGCACGGCCCTCGAGGCCGCGCGGTCCACCCCGCGGACGCTCCCGAACCCACGGGTCGGCTGCGTGCTGCTCGCGCCCTCGGGAGAGGTGCTCGCCGTCGGCGCGCACCGTGGCGCAGGGACGGCCCACGCCGAGGTCGACGCGCTGCAGCAGGCCGGCGACGCGGCTCGCGGCTCCACGGCGGTCGTCACGCTGGAGCCCTGCGCCCACACCGGCCGCACGGGTCCCTGCGTCGACGCACTCCTCGCCGCCGGCGTGACGCGGGTGGTGCACGGCCAGTCCGACCCGAACCCCGAGGCCGCGGGCGGCGCCGAGCGGCTCCGCTCCGCCGGGGTCGACGTCGAGGGCGGGGTCCTCGTCGAGGAGGCCGCGGCGCTCAACGTCGAGTGGACGTTCGCCGTCACGCACGGACGTCCGTTCGTGACCTGGAAGTACGCCGCCACGATGGACGGCCTCAGCGCGGCGCCCGACGGGTCGAGCAAGTGGATCACCTCGACCGAGGCACGGCGCGACGTGCAGCGCTTCCGGGCCGAGGCCGACGCGATCATGGCCGGGACCGGGGCGGTGCTGGCCGACGACCCCCGCCTCACGGTGCGCGACGTCGACGACCTGCCCCTGCCGTACGCGCAGCAGCCCCTGCGCGTCGTGGTGGGGGAGACGCGCATCCCCTCGTACTACCGCGTGTTCGACCGGGTCGCGCCGACCCTGCTCGTGCAGACCCGCGAGCCGCAGGAGGTGCTCGCGAAGATGGTCGAGAACGGCGTGCACCACGTGTGGCTCGAGGGCGGCCCGCGGCTGGCAGGCGGCTTCTGGAACGCCGGGCTGGTGGACCGCGTCATCGGCTACATCGCGCCGGCCATGCTGGGCTCGGGCCGGGCCGCGCTGGAGGGGGAGGCCGCGACGCTCGCCGACCTGCGGCCGATCGACCTCGACGACGTCGCGCGGATCGGACCCGACATCCGCATCATCGGCACGCCCGGGCGTGCCCCGCGGGAGGAGATGCCCTGATGTTCACCGGACTCGTGGAGGAGAAGGGCGTCGTCACGGCCGTGGAGGCGCTCGGCGACTCCGTGCGGCTGTCCGTGCGCGGCCCCGTGGTCACCGGGGACGCCACCCACGGGGCGTCGATCTCCGTGAACGGCTGCTGCCTCACGGTCATGGCGCAGGAGGCGGACGTCTTCAGCGCCGACGTCATGGCCGAGTCGCTCGACAAGACGTCGCTCGGCGACCTCACGCCCGGCGACGAGGTCAACCTGGAGCGGGCGATGGCCGCCGGTGGCCGCATGGGCGGGCACGTCGTGCAGGGGCACGTCGACGGAACCGGCCGTCTGCTCGACCGCACCCCGAGCGAGCACTGGGAGGTGCTGCGGTTCTCGCTTCCCGACGACCTCGCGCCCTACCTCGTGCCCAAGGGGTCGATCACCGTCCAGGGCGTCTCGCTCACGGTCGTCGAGGTGACCGACCCCGGGGATCCCGCTCCCTGGTTCTCGGTGTCCCTCATCCCCACCACCCTCGCGGACACGACCCTCGGCACCCTCGCGCCCGGCGACCGGGTGAACCTCGAGGTCGACGTCCTCGCCAAGTACGTGGAGCGGCTGCTCGCCGCCCGCCTCCCGAAGGAGAACCCCGCATGACCACCTACTCCGACGCCGCCGGCGACACCGTCCGGCTCGACAGCATCGAGCGGGCGATCGCCGACATCCGCGACGGCAAGGCCGTCGTCGTGGTCGACGACCCGGGCCGCGAGAACGAGGGCGACATCATCTTCGCCGCGAGCAAGGCGACGCCGGACCTGATGGGCTTCCTCATCCGGCACTCCAGCGGCTACGTCTGCGCGCCGGCACCCGGTGCGGTTCTCGACCGGCTGGGCATCCCGCTGATGACGCCGCACAACCGGGAGCTGATGCGCACGGCCTACACGATCTCGGTGGACGCGCGCGACGGCATCACCACGGGGATCTCGGCGGCCGACCGGGCGCGGACGGTGCGGGTCCTCGCGGACTCCGCGACCGAGTCCTTCGAGCTGGTCATGCCGGGTCACGTGCTCCCGCTGCGCGCGAAGGACGGCGGCGTGCTGGCCCGCGCCGGCCACACGGAGGCTGCCGTCGACCTCACGCGCCTGGCCGGCCTCACGCCGGTGGGCGTCATCGGCGAGGTGGTGCACGACGACGGCGAGCTCATGCGCGCCCCGGCGCTGCGCGCGTTCGCGGACGAGCACGACCTGGCCCTCGTCTCCATCGAGGACCTGCAGGTGCACCTGCGGCTGCACGAGTCGCAGGTCGACCGGCTCGCGGAGACGTCGCTGCCGACCGAGTTCGGCGCGTTCCGGGCGCTCGGCTACCGCGACCGGATCGACGGCGCGGAGCACGTCGCGCTCGTGCACGGCGACGTCGACGCTGCCACCGCCGACGGCCAGGCCGTGCTGGTGCGGCTGCACTCGGAGTGCCTGACCGGTGACGTCTTCGGCTCGCGGCGCTGCGACTGCGGCCCGCAGCTGCAGGCGTCGATGGCGGCGATCAAGGCCGAGGGCGCCGGCGTCGTGGTCTACCTGCGTGGGCACGAGGGCCGCGGAATCGGTCTGCTGCACAAGCTGCAGGCGTACGCGTTGCAGGACGCCGGCAGCGACACCGTCGACGCGAACCTCGCGCTCGGCTTCGGCGAGGACGAGCGCGACTACGCCGCCGGTGCGCAGATGCTGCGCGACCTCGGCCTGCGCTCGGTCCGGCTGCTGACCAACAACCCCGACAAGGCCGCGCAGCTCGAGGCGTACGGCGTCAAGGTGGCCGAGCGCGTCCCGATCCAGATCGAGCCGACGCCCGAGAACATCCAGTACCTGCGCACGAAGGCCGAGCGCATGGGCCACGACCTGCCGGACCTCGGTCTCGGCGACACCACGGAGGCTGACCAGGCATGAGCGAGCGCCAGCGAGCGAACCACGAGCACGACATGACGGCACACCCGTACCGTGCTGTTCCCACGGGGGTGACGTCATGAGCGGACACGGAGCACCCACCCTGCAGGTGGAGGCGGCGGGCGCACGCGTCGCGATCGTCGCGTCGAGCTGGCACGACCAGGTCATGGACGGCCTCGTCGCGGGCGCGCAGCGCGCCCTCGCCGACGCAGGCGTCACCGACGTGGCCCTGCTGCGCGCGGCCGGGTCGTTCGAGCTGCCCCTGGTGTCGCAGGGCTGCGCCGCGGCCGGCTTCGACGCGGTCGTCGCGCTCGGCGTCATCATCCGCGGTGGGACGCCGCACTTCGAGTACGTGTCGTCGGCGGCCACCGACGGTCTCGCACGGGTCGCGCTCGACACCGGCGTCCCGGTGGGCTTCGGGCTGCTGACGTGCGACACCGAGGAGCAGGCGCTCGACCGTGCCGGGCTCGAGGGCAGCGCCGAGGACAAGGGCCGCGAGGCCGCCGAGGCCGCTCTGTCGACCTGGGCGACCCTGCGCGGTCTCGCGTCCCTAGACTGAGCTCACCATGAAGACCTTCGAGGACCTGTTCGCCGAGCTCGCCGCCAAGGCGCAGGCCCGGCCCGAGGGCTCGCGCACCGTGGCCGAGCTCGACGCCGGCGTGCACGCCATCGGCAAGAAGCTCGTCGAGGAGGCCGCCGAGTCGTGGATGGCCGCCGAGCACGAGGGCCGCGAGCGGACCGCCGAGGAGCTCAGCCAGCTGCTGTACCACGCGCAGGTGATGATGCTGGCCGCCGGCATCACGCTCGACGACGTCTACGCGCATCTGTGACGACAGCGGAGCCCGACCTCGTGGGCCGCGCCGCTGTCGTCCACGGCAGCCGACTGCCGGGCCCGCCCCCCATCGTCAGAAGGACCCCACCATGCTGAGAGTGGCCGTACCCAACAAGGGCGCCCTGTCCGAGGCGGCCAGCCAGATCCTCGCCGAGGCCGGCTACCGGCAGCGGCGCAACGCGAAGGACCTCGTCCTCGTCGACGCCGAGAACGACGTCGAGTTCTTCTACCTCCGTCCGCGCGACATCGCCGTCTACGTGGGGGAGGGGACGCTCGACGTCGGCATCACCGGCCGCGACCTGCTGCTCGACTCCGCCGCATCGGCGGCGGAGCAGGTCGGGCTCGGCTTCGGCCGGTCGACGTTCCGCTTCGCCGCACCGACGGGCACGATGCAGACCGTCGACGAGCTCGAGGGCAAGCGGATCGCCACGTCGTACCCCGTGATCGTCCAGGACTACCTGCGCGGACGCGGTATCAGCGCCTCGGTCGTACGCCTGGATGGCGCGGTCGAGTCGTCGATCCGGCTCGGCGTCGCCGACGCCATCGCCGACGTCGTCGAGACGGGCAGCACCCTGCGTCAAGCCGACCTCGCCGTGTTCGGCGACCCGATCCTGTCCTCCGAGGCCGTGCTCATCACGCGCGCCGGCGCGGGTGAGCCCGCCGGCTACGAGGTGTTCAAGCGTCGCCTCGACAGCGTCCTGGTCGCCCGGACCTACGTGATGATGGACTACGACATCCGGGTCGAGCACGTGGAGCGCGCCGTCGAGCTCACGCCCGGCATCGAGTCGCCGACCGTCTCGCCGCTTCATCGCGAGGGGTGGGTCGCCGTGCGCTCGATGGTGCCGCGCGACGCCGCCCAGAAGATCATGGACAGCCTGTACGGCCTCGGCGCCCGCGGCATCCTCGTCACGGACATCCTCGCGTGCCGGGTGTGAGGACGACCTACCGTCCCGGCGGGACCCGGTACGTCGCGTACGGGTCGTGCGTGGCGCTGGTCGCGATGAGCGTGGCCGTGACCCTCGCGCTGCCACCGGACATCCGCGCACAGGTGACGCTGTCGCAGGCGCTCACCCTGTACGGCTCGATCGTCGTGTTCCTGGTGATCCTGCACGGCATCGGACGCAGCAGGGTGACGGTCGGCGACGACGAGCTCGAGGTGGTCAACGGCTTCCGCACGCACCACGTCCCGTGGTCGCAGGTCCGTGGCTTCGCGTTCGGCGAGGGTGCCCCGTGGCCGACGCTCGTGACCGTCGACGACGAGCGGCTCATGCTGTTCGCGCTGCAGGGCTCCAGCGGTCACGGTCGGGTGCGTGACGCGGTGGACGATCTGGTCCGGCGGGTGCCGTGACGGGTCGTTCCCTCGCCGAGCCCGCGTTCCCGGACGACGACGGCCGGCTCGACCCCCGCCTGGGGGCGGTGCTGGGCGACGCGACGGCCGTGCTCTCCCTGCTCGGCCAGGTGCGGGTCTTCGTGCCGATCGTGGCGACGCTTGGCGAGGCGAGCCGTGCCGCCGGCCCGGAGGCGCTCGTGTCGGGCGACAAGGACGCCGACATGGCGGCGGTGCTCATGACCGGCCGCGACGGCCGCCAGGCGCTGCTCACCTTCACGAGCCTCGACGCGATGGCCCGCTGGAACCCGCAGGCGCGACCGGTGCCCGTGTGGGGGCAGGCAGCAGCGGTCGCCGCCCTCGCCGAGGGTGCCGCCGCGCTCCTGCTCGACCTCGGGTCGCCGCACTTCCAGGTCGTCGAGACCGACGACCTGCGCCACCTCGCCGCCGGCGACCGACTCGTCGCCACCGACGCCGGTCACGCCTGGGTCACGGGAAGCTGACGGGGAGCAGCCCAGGAGCTACGCCGTCTCCACCGCCCGCACACCGGCGAGGGGGACGGTGACGTGCACCGCGGCGTCGTGACGTTCGACGCGGGCGACGAAGCCTGCGGCGCCGACGGCCCGGAGCAGGGTGTCGTTGGAGCCCGCGGAGACGAACGTCAGCCGCTCGGCCCCGTCGGACTTCGCGTGCCGCGCGGCCTGCTTCACGAGCAGCGTGCCGAAGCCGCGACCCTGCCAGGCGTCCTCGACGAGCAGCTGGAAGACGTGGTCGTCCGGACGGGCCTCGAGCACGCCCCGCTCGAGCACGCCGTGCCCCACCAGGTCGAGGCCGACCTGGACGACCAGGGCGATCCCGTGCTCGGGCGTCACGAGCCGGCGCGCCATGCGGGTCGTCATCGGCATGCGCAGGGGGACCTGGTAGCGCGTGTAGAGGGTGTCGACGCTGCACCGCTCGTGAAGGGCCGACACGGCCTCGATGTCGGCGAGCCCGGCGACCCGGACCAGCGGCACGGGGTGGCGGGGCGACGGCGCGATGAGCGGGACGTCGACCCCCGCGTCGCTGACCAGTGACAGCAGCGCCTGCGCCCGTGCCCGCTCGACGGCCGTGAACGGCACCGCACGGCTGACCCGCAGCGTCGTGCCGTTGCGACGCCGCAGGTCGAGCACGTCGTGCCCGGCGTAGTCCGCGACGTCCGGCGGCGCGATGGCGAGCAGCTCGCCCAGCACCTCCTCGACGTCGCGTCCGCCCTCGAGCACCTCGTGGACGGCGTCGAGGTAGCGGGTCGGGGCGTCCAGGTGCGCGTCGCCGTCGGCACGGGTCACCGACACCTCCGAGCCGCCCGCGTCGGTGAACAGGCCCGCGAGCGCCAGCTCCGTCCAGCCGTCGTCACCCTCCACGACGAACTCGTCGGTCACCGTCGGCCGCGTCGAGAACACCTGCATCGCGACGATGTTCACGTCCGCGTCGCCGCACGCCTGCGCCACGCGCCCGAGCAGGCCTGGCCTGTCCGGGAACGTCGCCCGCACCCTCCACCTCATGTCCGCACCTCCTGGAGCCAGGATGGTGGTGCGCTGTTGCTCGTCCGGGTCCGCGGTGTTTCACGGCGATGACGACCCGCTGCGGCGCGGTCGGGCGCGCCGTTTTCGCTCCCTGGCGTCCGCCTGCTATCCTGGAGAGGAAGTGGAGGCCCACCTCCCACCTGCTCGGTCCGCGGATCGAGGGGTACCTCGCCCGGTACGCCCGGTCGAGCGACGCCGTCCGGTACGCGCCGGCGGCGTGCATCGGTGGCCTCCGTCCTGAGGGACGGGGGCCATTGTCGTGGGCCTCCTGGACACAGACCACAGGAGGATCCATCAGCACAGAGCTGCGCGTCAACGACCGCATCCGCGTACCCGAGGTCCGTCTCGTCGGACCCGGAGGCGAGCAGGTCGGCATCGTGCGCATCGAGGACGCCCTGCGCCTCGCCGCCGAGTCCGACCTCGACCTCGTCGAGGTCGCCCCGACGGCCCGCCCCCCGGTGTGCCGCCTCATGGACTACGGCAAGTTCAAGTACGAGGCTGCCCAGAAGGCACGCGAGTCACGACGCAACCAGACGAACACCATCATCAAGGAGATGAAGCTCCGCCCCAAGATCGACCAGCACGACTACGACACCAAGAAGGGTCACGTCGTGCGGTTCCTGAAGGCGGGCGACAAGGTCAAGATCACGATCATGTTCCGCGGTCGTGAGCAGCACCGTCCCGAGCTCGGGTACCGGCTGCTCCAGAAGCTGGGCGAGGACGTGTCGGACCTGGGAGTCGTCGAGGCGCACCCGCGCCAGGACGGCCGCAACATGACGATGGTGCTCGCACCGCTGAAGAAGAAGTCCGAGGCCCAGGCCGAGGTCGCCGCCGAGAAGGCGAAGACCACGGCCGAGCGGACCGCGGAGCGCGAGGCCGAGGCAGCTGCCGAGAAGGCGCGCCGCGAGGCCCAGCAGAAGACCGCGACGCCCAAGAAGGCCCGGCGTCGCTCCGAGAACCTCGACCCAGACATGGAGGCATGAGATGCCGAAGTTCAAGCCCCACTCGGGCATGAAGAAGCGCGTCAAGATCACTGGCAAGGGCAAGCTCCGCCGTGAGCAGACCAACCGCCGTCACCTCTTGGAGTACAAGTCCAGCACGCGGACCCGTCGCCTCGCCGGCACGACCGACGTGTCGAAGGCTGACACCAAGAAGGTCAAGAAGCTGCTCGGTCTCTGACCGCACCCCACCCGAAGGAGAACCGACATGGCACGCGTCAAGCGTTCCGTCAACGCGCAGAAGAAGCGCCGCGAGACCCTCGAGCGGGCGTCCGGCTACCGTGGCCAGCGCTCGCGTCTGTACCGCAAGGCCAAGGAGCAGGTCACTCACTCCCTGGTCTACAACTACCGTGACCGCAAGGCCAGGAAGGGCGACTTCCGTCGCCTCTGGATCCAGCGCATCAACGCTGCGGTCCGCGCCGAGGGCCTCACCTACAACCGCTTCATCCAGGGCCTCAAGGCCGCGGGTGTCGAGGTCGACCGCAAGATGCTGGCCGAGCTGGCCGTCAACGAGCCGGCCGCGTTCAGCGCGCTCGTGCAGGTCGCGAAGGACAACCTTCCGGCCGACGTGAACGCACCCAAGGAAGACGCGACGGCCTGACCGCCTTCGCCTCCACGCCCGTGGCGAGCCCCGAGCCGACGCTGACCTCCCGTACCGGGCGGGTCAAGCGTGCTCGACGGCTCGCCACGCGGCGTTTCCGGGCCGAGACCGGCCAGTTCCTCGCCGAGGGACCGCAGGCCGTCCGTGAGGCGCTCGCGCGACCCGGCGTGACGCACGAGGTGTTCGCGACGGCTGCCGCGACCGAGCGCCACGCCGCCCTGCACGACGCCGCGCTCGACGGCGAGGTGCCCTGGAGCGTCGTCGACGACGACGTGCTGGCCGAGATCGCCGACGCCACGACCCCGCAGGGCGTGGTGGCCGTCTGCGACACCGTCGTCCGCGGTCTCGAGGCGCTCCCCGACTCACCCCGGCTGGTCGTCGTCTGCCACGACATGCGCGACCCCGGCAATGCGGGCGCGGTGCTGCGCTGCGCCGACGCCGCGGGAGCCGACGCGGTCGTGCTGTCGGCCGACAGCGTCGACCCCACGAATCCGAAGGCCGTCCGCGCGAGCGCCGGGAGCCTGTTCCACCTCCCGGTCGTCGTCGAGCGCGACCACGACCTGGTGCTCGCCGCCCTCCGTCAGCGCGGCCTGCAGGTCCTCGCGACCGACGGCGAGGCCGACCTCGACCTCTTCGACGCCGAACGCACGTCGTCGCCCGTCGACCTCGCGGCCCCCACCGCCTGGGTGATGGGCAACGAGGCGCAGGGGCTGTCGGCGCAGGTGCGCGACACCGCGGACCTGGCCGTCGCGGTGCCCATCCTCGGCCAGGCGGAGAGCCTCAACCTCGCGACCGCGGCCGCGGTGTGTCTCTACGCCAGCGCACGGGCCCAGGGGGCACGATGAGCAGCGTGCAGCAGGTCATCCTCCAGGCGTGCCTCAACGGCTCGCGCGACGTCGACGAGCATCCCGCCGTCCCCGTGACGGCGACCGACTGCGCCGAGGACGCCCGCGCCGCGGTCGCGGCAGGCGCTCAGGACCTGCACGTGCACCCGCGCACGGACGACGGACGCGACAGCCTCGCACCCGTCGACGTGGCTCGCTGGGTCGAGGCCGTGCGGTCGACCGTCGACGTCCCCGTCGGCGTCACCACCGGGGCCTGGGCGTGGACCGGGGGCGGCACGCCCATCCGAGCCGTCGGCGCCTGGACCACGCTGCCCGACCACGCCTCGGTGAACTGGCACGAGCGCGGCGCCACCGACCTGGCCACGGCCCTGCACGAGCGCGGCGTGGCCGTCAACGCCGGGTTGTGGACCGAGGACGCCGCGCAGGCGTGGCTCGACTCGTCCTGGCCCGAGCGGACCGCGCTCGTGCTGCTCGAGCTCGCCGACGCGCCCGACCAGGAAGACACCGCCGTGCGCCTGCTGGAGCTGGTCCGCCCGACCGGGGTCCCCGTGCTGCTGCACGGCGAGGGCCGCTCGACCTGGCCGATCCTGGGGCTCGCCGTGGCCCACGGCGTGTCCACGCGGATCGGTCTCGAGGACGTCGTGGAGGGTCCCGACGGCGAGGCCGTCGACGACAACGCCGCTCTCGTGCGCATCGCGGTGGCCCGGGGCGCTCGTCGCGTCTAGTCCTTTGGTACTAGATTCCTCGCCATGGATCTCGACGACTTCCCCGACGGCGTGGTCATCGCCGGGGCCGACGGCGTCGTCGAGTACGTCAACGAGCGCATCGAGCGCATGGCGCGGGCGGCCCCCGGCGAGATGCTCGGCATGCACCTCTCCGACGCGATGCCCTTCGACGACCTGAACGGCAACAGCTGGTACGACTCCACGCGTCCCTACGAGGGGCTGAACATCCGCAACCGGCTGTCGGAGCAGTCGTGGTACTCGCCGCGGGGCAGCGAGTACCTCGTGACCGCGCGCCTCGTCCGGGACCGTCCCGGTGGCGCCGTCGTGCGCGTCGTCGCGAGCGTGCGCAACGCCAAGGTGCGCAACCAGCGCGACCGCGAGCGCTCGGACCTCGTCGCGACCGTCGCCCACGAGCTGCGCTCGCCCCTGACGGGCATCAAGGGGTTCACCTCCACGCTGCTGTCCAAGTGGGACCGCTTCTCCGAGGAGCAGCGCCAGTTCATGCTCGAGACCGTCGACTCCGACGCGGACCGGCTCAGCCGCCTGATCACCGAGCTGCTCGACGCGGCTCGCATCGACGCCGGCCGGCTGACCCTGCGGCGCGGCCCGGTCAAGCTCGACGAGGTCGCGCGTGCCGTGCTGCGCAGCGTGTCCGCCGGCGGCGATCCGTTCGCGCTGGAGACGCGCGGTGATCCGTACCTGGTCTGGGGCGACGCCGACCGCATGACCCAGGTGGTCACCAACCTCGTCGAGAACGCGCTGCGCCACGGGCACGGCCTGCGCCGGGTCGTCGTCGAGCACCTGCCCGACGCCGGGGGAGCGGTCCTGGAGATCCACGACCAGGGACCCGGCATCCCCGAGGAGATGCGCCAGCGCGTGTTCAGTCGCTTCTGGCGTGCCGGGCCGGGGGCCGGCAGCGGTCTCGGGATGTACATCGTCCGAGGCATCGTGGAGCAGCACGGCGGCCGGATCGAGATCGGCGACGCCGACGAGGGTGGTGCGCTGCTGCGCATCTGGGTGCCCGTCAACGAGCCCGACGCGCTGACCGACTGAGCACCGTCGCCGCGGAGGGACCGACCGGTGCCGGGGCGTCCGCGCGGCTCACTAGACTGCTCGGGTGTCCGCCCCGAACTCCGACTACGACCCCAAGCAGGTCGCCGCGCTGGGCGAGGACGAGGTCGCGCAGGCGCGCGACGCCGCCCTCGCCGCCATCGAGGCCGCCGAGTCGCTCGACGCCCTGAAGGCCGTCCGCATCGCGCACACCGGCGACCGCTCGCCGCTCGCGCTCGCCAACCGGGAGATCGGCGCGCTGCCCCCGCAGGCCCGCAAGGACGCCGGGAAGCGGATCGGCCAGGCCCGCGGCGCGGTCAACCAGGCGCTCTCCGCGCGGGCGGCCACGCTGGAGGCGCTGGAGGAGGAGCGTCGTCTCGTCGAGGAGACGGTCGACGTCACGCTGCCGACCGACCGTGAGCCCGTCGGCGCCCGACACCCCATCACGACCATCCAGGAGCACGTGGCCGACCTCTTCCTGGCCATGGGCTGGGAGGTCGCCGAGGGCCCCGAGGTCGAGGCCGAGTGGCTGAACTTCGACGCGCTCAACCTCGGCCCGAACCACCCCGCGCGCACGATGCAGGACACGTTCTGGGTCTCGCCGGAGCGGGCCGCGCTCGTGCTGCGCACCCACACGTCGCCGGTGCAGGCCCGCAGCATGCTGACCCGCACGCCCCCGATCTACGTCGTCTGTCCCGGCCGGGTGTACCGGACCGACGAGGCCGACGCCACGCACATGCCCGTCTTCCACCAGGTCGAGGGGCTCGCCATCGACCGCGGTCTCTCGATGGCGCACCTCAAGGGCACGCTCGACCACTTCGCCGCCGCCGTCTACGGGCCCGCGGTGACGACGCGCTTCCGTCCGTCGTACTTCCCGTTCACCGAGCCGAGCGCCGAGGTCGACCTGCTCTGCTACGTCTGCCACAACGAGCCGGGCGCCGTCGCCGACTGCGGCACGTGCCGGGGCGAGGGCTGGATCGAGTGGGGCGGCTGCGGTGTCGTCAACCCGCGCGTCCTCGTCGCCTGCGGCGTCGACCCCGAGGAGTACTCGGGCTTCGCCTTCGGCATGGGCCTGGACCGCACCATCACCAGCCGGTACGACATCGCGGACCTGCGCGACCTCTGGGACGGCGACATCCGCTTCACCGAGCCGTTCGGGGTGGGTCTGTGAACGAGCGTCAGCGAGGGAACCGTCAGATGATCAGCTCTCTGCCCCCGTGCCGTCGTGCCCTGTCGACGGGGGTGGATCGCTGATGCACGTACCCGTGGAGTGGCTGCGCTCCGTCGTGGAGCTGCCCGCCGAGGTGACCACCGAGGAGATCGCCGACCGGCTGACGATGTACGACCTCAAGCTCGAGGAGATCGTCGGCGGCGGCATCACCGGTCCGCTCACGGTCGGCCGGGTGCTGGCCGTGCAGCCGGAGGAGCAGAAGAACGGCAAGACGATCAACTGGTGTCGCGTCGACGTCGGGGCGGATCGCAACGAGCCGTCGGTGCCCGACGCCCCGGGCGACGACGTGCCGTCGCGCGGCATCGTCTGCGGTGCGCACAACTTCGGCGTCGGCGACCTCGTGGTCGTGTCGCTGCCGGGCACCTACCTGCCCGAGCTGGGCTTCGAGATCGGCTCGCGCAAGACCTACGGGCACGTGTCCGACGGCATGATCTGCTCCACCCGCGAGCTCGGCCTCCCGGACGACGAGACCAGTGCGGCGGGGATCCTCGTCCTCGCCCCGGGCTCGGCGGAGCCGGGTGACGACGCCGTGGCGGTCCTGGGCCTGGGCGACCAGACGCTCGACCTCGAGGTGAACCCCGACCGTGCCTATGCCCTGAGCCTGCGCGGTGTCGGGCGCGACGCGGCCCTCGCCTTCGACGTGCCCTTCACCGATCCTGCGGAGCGGCCGGTGCCGTCGGCCGACACGCCCGCGTACCCGGTGCGGGTCGAGGACCCCGAGGGGTGCCCGGTGTTCACGGCTCTCGTCGTCTCGGGCGTCGACCCGACCGCGCCGACCCCGGGATGGATGGTCCGCCGGATCACCGACGCCGGGATGCGGTCGATCTCGCTCACCGTCGACGTGTCCAACTACGTCATGCTCGAGCTCGGCCAGCCGAACCACTGCTACGACCGTGACCGCCTGCAGGGCGACGTCGTCGTCCGTCGGGCGCGTGCGGGGGAGCGGCTCACGACGCTCGACGACGTCGACCGGGCCCTCACGCCCGAGGACCTCGTGATCGCGGACGACTCCGGGCCGATCGGCCTGGCCGGTGTCATGGGCGGCGCGTCCACCGAGATCAGCGAGACCAGCACGTCGGTGGTCGTCGAGGCCGCCTACTGGGACCCGGTCACCATCTTCCGTGCCGTCAAGCGTCACCGGCTGCCCTCGGAGGCCGCCAAGCGCTACGAGCGGGGTGTCGATCCCGAGCTCCCCCTGGTCGGCGCGGCCCGGGTCGCGGAGCTCCTGGTGGAGCTGGGCGGGGGCACGCTCGAGCCGGGCGCGACCGTGGTGGGCACCGCGCCACGCCGCGCCGCCGTGCGCGTGCCGGTCGACCTGCCGGCCCGCATCAGCGGCGTGCCGATCGCCCCCGAGGAGGCCCAGCGCTCCTTCGAGCGCAACGGCTGCACGGTCGAGCGCGACGGCGACGTGTTCGTCGTGACGCCGCCGAGCTGGCGCTTCGACCTGAACGACCCCTACGACTTCGTCGAGGAGGCGCTGCGCACGGCCGGCTACGACCAGGTGCCGTCGGTGCTGCCGACGCCGACGGGAGGTCGCGGGCTGACCCGCCACCAGGAGCTGCGCCGGCGGGTCGGGCACGTGCTCGCGGGTGCCGGTCTCGTCGAGGTCACGACCCTGCCCTTCGCGGGACCGGCTGACCTCGACCGGCTCGGCATCGACGCCGACGACGTCCGCCGACGTCAGGTGCTGCTCGCGAACCCGCTGTCGACCGAGGAGCCCGGTCTCACGACCACGCTGCTCGTCGGACTGCTGCGCGCGGCGTCGCTGAACGTCGGGCGTGGTCACGAGTCGGTGCAGGTGAGCGAGGTCGGCCGCGTGTTCCTCGCACGGGAGGGAGCGCCCGAGGCTCCGATCTACGGCACCGACCGCCGTCCGACGCCCGAGGAGCTCGCGGCGCTCGACGCCGCCCTGCCGCACCAGCCGTTCCACGCGGGCTGGGTGCTCGTGGGCGAGCGTGAACGATCCGGCTGGGACGGTGCAGGCCGCCCGGTGGCGTGGTCCGACGCCGTCGCGGTCGCGCGTCGGCTGGCCGACGTGCTGCACGTCGAGCTGACGGTCGAGCAGGCCGCCACCGCCCCGTTCCACCAGGGTCGGTGCGCCGCGCTGGTGCTGGACGGCACCGTCGTCGGGCACGCGGGCGAGCTGCACCCGACCGTGCTCAAGGAGCACGGCCTGCCCGCGCGCTCGGTGGCGGGCGAGATCGACCTCGACGCGCTGCTCGCGGCATCGCCCGCGATCGGCCCGCGACCGGCCTTCTCGACCTACCCGGTCGCGAAGGAGGACCTCGCCTTCGTCGTCGACACCTCCGTGACCGCCGAGTCGCTGCGCGCGGCACTGGCCTCGGCCCACCCCGCGGTCGAGTCGGTGCGCCTCTTCGACGTCTACACGGGCTCACCCGTGCCGGACGGGCAGAAGTCGCTCGCCTTCGCCGTCCGCCTGCGCGCGCCCGACCGGACCCTCAAGGACACCGAGATCGCCGAGGCCCGCGCCGCCCTCGTCGCCGCCGGCGAGGCGTTGGGCGGCACGTTGCGCTGAGGCGGCGTGGCGTGCTCCTGCTAGTGCGTTGCCGCAGGGGGTTTCGTCTCGCTGGTGCGCTGCCTCGGCTGGCGCTGGAGGTGGTCTCCGAAAGGGCCTCGACCGGGCAGCTGGCGGGCGCGCTGGTCGGGGTTCTCGGGCTGTGGCCCGCGTTGAACGCAAGATTCTGCGTTTGCGCGGTCCGGCGGTGGATCTGCCACCTTCTGAGCGCTCTACAGGTGGCAGATCCACCGACGCGGGGGCCAGACGTGGCAAGGATTCTTCTTTCTCGTGGACCGTTCCACGAGAAAGAAGAATCCTTCGTCCCCCCAACGCAAACGGCACCCAAGATTCTGCATTCACGCGAGTCAGGTCGAACGCTTCTGCGTTCACGACGGGATCCCGTAGCCAACGCAGAATCCTTCGAGTCCCAGCGCACGAACGCAGCATCTTGCGTCCACCCACAGCGCCGACCCGCAGCCCGAGACCCCAGACCAGCGCGGTTGCCAGCTGCCCGGTCGAGGCCCTTTCGGAGACCAGACACAGCGAAAGCCGAGGCAGCGCACCAGCAAGCACAGACCCCCTACGGCAGCGCACCAGCAAGCACCGCCCGGATGCGGCAGCGCACCAGCAAGCACAGAGCCGCGCGCGCAGCGCGGCGACCCGCCGCCACCCCACCCTCACCACCCCCACCCCCCTCTGCAAGACCTTGCAGCCATATGCAAGACTGTGAGCATGTCCAAGGTCCTCACCTCCCTGCCCGTCGGCGAGCGCGTCGGCATCGCCTTCTCCGGAGGGCTCGACACGTCGGTGGCCGTCGCGTGGATGCGCGACAAGGGTGCCGTGCCGTGCACGTACACCGCTGACATCGGTCAGTACGACGAGCCCGACATCGAGGGGGTGCCGGGGCGCGCGATGCAGTACGGCGCGGAGCTGGCGCGGTCTGTCGACGCGAAGGCGCCGCTGGTGGAGGAGGGCCTGGCCGCGCTCGCGTGCGGCGCGTTCCACATCACGTCGGCCGGACGCACCTACTTCAACACCACGCCGCTCGGGCGGGCCGTCACGGGCACGCTGCTCGTGCGGGCGATGAAGGAGGACGGCGTCAACATCTGGGGCGACGGGTCCACCTTCAAGGGCAACGACATCGAGCGGTTCTACCGGTACGGCCTGCTGGCCAACCCCGACCTGCGGATCTACAAGCCGTGGCTCGACGCCGACTTCGTCACCGAGCTCGGCGGACGCACCGAGATGAGCGAGTGGCTCGTCGCGCACGGCCTGCCCTACCGCGACTCCACGGAGAAGGCGTACTCCACCGACGCCAACATCTGGGGCGCCACCCACGAGGCGAAGACCCTCGAGCACCTCGACGTCTCCCTGGAGACCGTCGACCCGATCATGGGCGTCAAGTTCTGGGACGCGTCCGTCGAGATCCCCACCGAGGACGTCACGATCTCCTTCGAGGAGGGTCGTCCGGTCGCGATCAACGGGACCCGGTTCGACGACGCCGTCGCCCTCGTCCACGAGGCGAACGCGATCGGCGGACGCCACGGCCTCGGCATGTCCGACCAGATCGAGAACCGGATCATCGAGGCCAAGAGCCGCGGGATCTACGAGGCGCCCGGCATGGCGCTGCTGTGGGCGGCCTACGAGCGGCTCGTGAACGCCGTGCACAACGAGGACACGATCGCGAGCTACCACGCGCACGGGCGTCGCCTCGGCCGCCTCATGTACGAGGGCCGCTGGCTCGACCCGCAGTCGCTGATGCTGCGCGAGTCGGTGCAGCGCTGGATCGCGTCGCTCGTCACCGGCAGCGTCACGCTGCGGCTGCGGCGCGGCGAGGACTACACCGTCCTCGACACCCAGGGCGAGAACTTCTCCTACCACCCCGACAAGCTGTCGATGGAGCGCACCGAGAACGCCGCGTTCGGCCCCACGGACCGCATCGGCCAGCTCACGATGCGCAACCTCGACATCGCCGACTCGCGCGCCAAGCTGGAGATGTACGCCGACCAGCCGCTCGACCAGGGCCAGGTCCTCGTCGAGAACGGCACGCTGTTCGGCGAGCTGCCCGCCGGTGGCGCGACCCGCATCGAGGCCAACCCCGTGGTCGACGCCGACGGTGTCGACAGCAAGGGGGAGCAGGCGCTCGACGCCGCCGCGATGGAGCTCGGCACCGACTGAGCACGACGTCCCACCCCGCACGACCCGACCTGACAAGGTGGACCGATGACGACCTACACCGCAGCCGTGGCCGGCGCGAGCGGCTACGCCGGGGGAGAGGTGCTGAGGCTGCTCGGCGCGCACCCCGACGTGACGATCGGCGCTGTCACCGCGGCGTCCTCCGCGGGGTCGCGCCTGGGCGAGCACCAGCCGCACCTCGTGGAGCTCGCCGACCGCGTGATCCAGCCGACCGACGCCTCGACCCTCGCCGGTCACGACGTCGTCTTCCTCGGCCTGCCGCACGGCGAGTCCGGGCGGATCGCCGCCGAGCTCGGTGACGACGTGCTCGTCATCGACTGCGGCGCCGACCACCGGCTCGAGCGCGCCGAGGACTGGACTGCGTTCTACGGCAGCGAGCACGCCGGCACGTGGCCCTACGGCCTCCCCGAGCTGTTCGTCGGCGACGGCCGGCAGCGCGACGTCCTCGTCGGTGTCAAGCGGATCGCGGTGCCGGGCTGCAACGTGACCGCCGTGACCCTCGGCCTCCAGCCGGCGGTCGCCGCCGGCATCGTCGCCGCCGACGACCTCGTCGCCGTGCTCGCCAACGGGTTCTCCGGCGCGGGCAAGGCGCCGAAGACGCACCTCCTGGCCTCCGAGGGTCTCGGTGCGGCGTCGCCCTACGGTGTCGGCGGCGTGCACCGGCACGTCCCCGAGATCGTCCAGAACCTGACGAAGGCCGGGGGAGAGGGCGTGACCATCTCGTTCACGCCGACGCTCGTGCCCATGGCCCGCGGCATCCTCGCGACCGCCACCGCCCGGCTCGCCGACGGCGTGGACGCGGCCCGCGTCCGTGCCGTCTACGAGCAGGCGTACGGCGGCCCGGGCCACGGCGAGCCGTTCGTGCACCTGCTGCCGGAGGGCCAGTGGCCGACGACGGCCGCGACCCTCGGCGCCAACACCGCCCAGCTGCAGGTCGCCGTCGACTCGGCCGCGGGACGGCTCGTCGTCACCACCGTGATCGACAACCTGGTCAAGGGCACCGCCGGCGGCGCCATCCAGTCCATGAACCTCGCCCTCGGCCTCCCCGAGACCACGGGCCTCACGACCACGGGAGTGGCGCCATGACGGTCACCGCAGCACAGGGCTTCCGCGCCGCCGGCGTCGCCGCCGGCCTGAAGTCGACCGGCGCGCCCGACGTCGCGCTCGTCGTCAACGACGGTCCGTCCTCCGCGGCGGCCGCGGTGTTCACCAGCAACCGCTGCCGGGCCAACCCCGTGCTCTGGAGCGCCGAGGCGATCAAGACCGGGTCGGCGCGTGCCGTCGTGCTGAACTCCGGCGGCGCCAACTGCTACACGGGCGCGGAGGGCTTCCAGCTGACCCATGCCACCGCCGAGCTCGTGGGCGAGCTCCTCTCCGGCGGGGGTTCCGGGCCACGGGCGGAGGACGGTCCCGTAGGCGCGATCGACGTGCAGGTCTGCTCGACCGGCCTCATCGGCCTGCTCAACGACCGCGACGACCTGCTCGCCGGCGTCCGGGCCGCGCACGCGGAGCTGTCCGACGACGGGGGATCGGCGGCCGCAGCGGCCATCATGACGACCGACACCGTCCCGAAGCAGTCCGTCGCCGAGGGCACCGACGCGACGGGACGGGCGTTCACGGTGGGCGGCATGGCGAAGGGTGCCGGCATGCTGGCGCCCGCGCTGGCCACGATGCTCGTCGTCGTCACCACCGACGCCGACGTCGACGCCGCGACCCTCGACGCCGCGCTTCGACGGGCCACCCGCGTGACGTTCGACCGCCTCGACTCCGACGGCTGCCAGTCCACCAACGACACCGTCCTGCTCATGGCGAGCGGTGCCTCCGGCGCGTCGCCGACGGTCGACGAGCTGGCCGAGCACGTGACCGCGGTCTGCCACGACCTCGCGCTCCAGCTGCTCGCCGACGCCGAGGGCGCCGACCACGAGATCTCCATCGAGGTCCGGGGTGCGGCCAGCGAGGACGACGCGGTCGAGGTCGCCCGCTCGGTGGCCCGGAGCAACCTCTTCAAGGCCGCCGTGTTCGGCAAGGACCCGAACTGGGGCCGCGTGCTGGCGTCGGTCGGCACGACGTCGGCGACGTTCGACCCCGCCGATCTCGACGTTGCGCTCAACGGTGTGTGGGTGTGCCGCGACAGCGGTCCCGGCGAGCCGGCGACGAGCGTGTCGCTCGAGGACCGCGCGGTCTCCGTGACGATCGACCTGAAGTCGGGGTCGGAGACGGCCACCGTCTGGACGAACGACCTGACCCATGCCTACGTTCACGAGAACTCCGCCTACTCCTCCTGAGGACCTCCGATGACGGACGACGACACCTTCGGCACCCCCGATCCCGGCCACACCCGTGAGCAGTGGGCCGAGCACACCGAGAAGGCAGCCACCCTGGCCGGCGCGCTCCCGTGGCTGAAGCGCTACCACGGCAAGGTCGTGGTGGTGAAGTACGGCGGCAACGCGATGACCGACGAGTCGCTGAAGCAGGCCTTCGCGGAGGACATCGTGTTCCTGCGTCTGGCGGGCTTCAAGCCGGTCGTGGTGCACGGGGGCGGTCCGCAGATCAGCGCGATGCTCGACCGGCTCGGCATCGAGTCGGAGTTCCGCGGGGGGCTGCGGGTGACGACCCCCGAGGCGGTCGAGGTCGTCCGCATGGTGCTCACCGGCCAGGTGGGTCGTGAGCTGGTCGGTCTGCTCAACCGGCACGGCGCGCTCGCCGTCGGCCTGTCCGGCGAGGACGCCGGCCTGTTCACGGCGACGACGACCCGACCGGTCATCGACGGCGTCGAGACCGACATCGGCCTGGTCGGCGAGGTCACCCAGGTGCGTCCGGAGGCCGTCCGGGACCTCATCGACGCCGGCCGCATCCCGGTCGTGTCGACGATCGCGCCCGACGCGTCCGGACAGGTGCACAACGTCAACGCCGACACCGCGGCGTCCGCCCTGGCCGTGGCGCTCGGCGCGGAGAAGCTCCTCGTGCTCACCGACGTCGAGGGGCTCTACCGCGACTGGCCCGACAGCACCGACGTGATCGGCGAGATCGCCCCCGAGGCGCTGCGCGAGATCCTGCCGACGCTCGCGTCGGGCATGATCCCGAAGATGAAGGCCTGCCTCGAGGCGGTCGAGGGCGGCGTGCGCGGCGCCACCGTCGTCGACGGTCGCGAGCCGCACGCCGTGCTGCTGGAGATCTTCACCGACGAGGGCGTCGGCACGCAGGTGCTGCCCGGCGTCGAGACCCGCATCCGTACCGCCCTGTACGCCACGAGTGCACCGAAGGAGTCGTCGTGACCACGTCCGACCAGCCCACCCGCGCCGCGTTGCCCTACGCCGCACAGGGACGTCCCGAGAGCGGCGAGCAGTGGACCGAGCGCTACCGCGGTGCGGTGATGAACACGTTCGGCGACCCCCAGCGCGTGCTCGTGCGGGGCGAGGGGAGCACGGTCTGGGACGTCGACGGCAACCACTACCTCGACCTGCTGGCCGGGATCGCCGTCAACGCCCTCGGCCACGCCCACCCGGCCGTCGTGCAGGCGGTCACCGAGCAGCTGGGGACCCTCGGGCACGTGTCGAACTTCTTCACCACCGAGCCGCAGGTCCGGTTGGCCGAGCGTCTCGCCGCCCTGCTCGACGTGGGCGACGTGCCGGTGCGCACGTTCTTCACCAACTCCGGCACCGAGGCCAACGAGGCGGCGTTCAAGGCGACCCGGCGCACGGGTCGCACGACCGTCGTCGTCGCCGAGGGCAGCTTCCACGGTCGCTCGATGGGCGCGCTCGCCCTGACGTCGAAGGCCGCCTACCGCGAGCCGTTCGAGCCGTTGCCCGGCGACGTGCGGTGGGTGCCCTACGGCGACGCCGACGCGCTCGCCGCAGCCGTCGACGACACGGTGGCTGCAGTGCTGCTCGAGCCCATCCAGGGTGAGGCGGGCGTGGTCGTGCCCCCGGACGGCTACCTCGCCCGGGCCCGCGCGATCACCCACGATCACGGCGCCCTGCTGTGGATCGACGAGGTGCAGACCGGGGTGGGGCGCACGGGCGCCTGGTTCGCGTTCCAGGAGGCGGGGATCGTCCCGGACCTCGTGACGCTGGCCAAGGGTCTCGGCGGCGGGTTCCCGATCGGGGCGTGCATCGGCCTCGGCGAGGCTGCCACGCTGCTCGGTCCCGGCAACCACGGGACGACCTTCGGCGGCAACCCGGTCGCCTGCGCGGCGGCCTTCGCGGTGCTCGACACGATCGAGGCCGACGACCTGCTGGCGCACGCGGTCACCCGCGGCGACCAGCTGGCGTCCGCGCTCGCCGCGCACCCACGGGTGGTCGAGGTGACCGGGCGCGGGCTCATGCTGGGCGTCGTGCTCACGGAGCCCCGTGCGGCCGACGTGCAGAGGGCCGCGCTCGACGCCGGCCTCGTCCTCAACGCGCCCACGCCCGACCGGCTGCGCATCGTCCCGCCGCTCGTGCTCACGGAGGCCGAGGCGGCGCACGCGACCACCACGCTGTCCGCGGTGCTCGAGGAGGTGCTCGCATGAGCGGGGCGGCGACCGTGCGGCACCTGCTGCGCGACGACGACCTGACCCCGGCGGAGCAGGCGGAGGTGCTCGACCTCGCGCTGCGGATGAAGGCCGAGCCGCTCGCGTTCCGTCCGCTCGAGGGTCCGCGCTCCGTGGCCGTCGTCTTCGACAAGTCCTCCACCCGCACGCGGGTGTCGTTCTCCGTGGGTGTCGCCCAGCTCGGCGGACACTGCGTCATCCTCGACGCCGCGACGACGCAGGCCGGCCGCGGCGAGCCGGTGGCCGACACCGCCCGCGTGCTCGGTCGCATGGTCGACGCCGTCGTCTGGCGCACCTACGCCCAGGCCGACCTCGAGGAGATGGCGCGCCACGCCGGTGTCCCGGTCGTCAACGCGCTCAGCGACGACTTCCACCCCTGCCAGCTGCTGGCGGACTGGCTCACCGTGCGGGAGCACAAGGGCACGCTCGCGGGTCTGACCGTCGCCTTCGTGGGCGACGGCGCCAACAACATGGCGCACTCCTACGTGCTCGGCGGCGCGGTCGCCGGCATGCACGTGCGGGTCGGAGCACCCGCCGGCTACGCCCCCGCCGACCACGTCGTCGCCGACGCGGAGAAGGCTGCCGCGGCCACGGGCGGGTCGGTCACCGTGACCGACGACCCCGTCGCGGCGGTGCGCGGTGCCGACGTCGTCATCACGGACACCTGGGTGTCGATGGGCCAGGAGGCCGAGAAGGCCGAGCGGATCGCCACCTTCGGCCCGTACGCCGTGACGGGAGCCCTGCTGCAGCACGCGGCCGAGGACGCCGTCGTGCTGCACTGCCTGCCCGCCTACCGGGGGCTCGAGATCGCCGAGGACGTGCTCGAGGGTCCCCGCAGCGTCGTGTGGGACGAGGCCGAGAACCGGCTGCACGCCCAGAAGGCCCTGCTCGCGTTCCTGCTGGAGCGCTCGTGAGCATCCCCGACACCAAGCGTGCCCGCCAGCGGCTCATCATCGAGCTGCTCGGCCGCACGGCGGTGCGGTCGCAGGGCGAGCTGGCGGCACTCCTGCAGGAGCAGGGCGTCACCGCGACCGCCTCGACCGTCTCACGCGACCTCGTGGAGCTCGACGCCGTGCGCGTCCGCAACCCCGACGGTGCGCTGGTCTACGCCGTGCCCGGCGAGGGCGGCGACCGGACGCCCCGGGCCGCGCAGGACAGCGCTGCCTCGCAGCAGCGGCTCACCCGGCTCCTGCGCGAGCTGCTGGTCTCCGCCGAGTCGTCGGCCAACCTGGTGGTGCTGCGCACGCCGCCTGGAGCAGCCCAGTTCCTCGCCTCGGCGATCGACCACACCGGCGCCGTCGAGGTGCTGGGCACCATCGCGGGCGACGACACCGTCATGATGATCTGTCGTGACCCCGAGGGCGGCGCCACCGTCGCCGCCCGGCTGACCGAGCTCGCCGAGCTCCCGACCGACACCCGATCCACCAGCGAGGGAACCGCATGACCGAGCAGAGCCCGTCCGCCGCCCCGCCGGGCGCCCAGCCCGACGCTTCGGGCGACTCCCGACTCTGGGGCGGCCGGTTCGCGGGCGGTCCGTCGCCGGAGCTGACCGAGCTGTCGCGCTCGACCCACTTCGACTGGCGGCTCGCGCCCTACGACCTGCGGGGCTCCCGCGCCCACGCCCAGGTGCTGCACGCCGCCGGCCTGCTCGCCGACGACGACCTGCGCGCGATGCTCGAGGGCATCGACGCGCTCGACGCCGACGTCGCCTCCGGGGCGTTCACGGCGCAGCCGGGTGACGAGGACGTCCACTCGGCCCTCGAACGGGGCCTGATGGAGCGCCTCGGCCCCGACCTCGGTGGACGGCTGCGCGCCGGCCGGTCGCGCAACGACCAGGTCGCGACGCTGTTCAAGCTCTACCTGCGCGAGCACGCGCAGCGCATCAGCGGCCTGATCCGCGACCTGGTCGAGGCCCTCGCCGACCAGGCGGAGCGGCACCTCGGTGACCCGATGCCCGGACGCACCCACCTGCAGCACGCCCAGCCGGTGCTGCTCTCGCACCACCTCCTCGCCCACGCCTGGCCGCTCGTGCGCGACCTCGACCGCCTCTCCGACTGGGACGCGCGGGTCGCGGGGGACTCGCCGTACGGGTCCGGCGCGCTCGCCGGGTCGTCGCTCGGGCTCGACCCCGAGAAGGTCGCGGCGACGCTCGGGTTCACGGGGTCGACGGCCAACTCGATCGACGGCACCGCGGCGCGCGACTTCGTGGCCGAGCTGGCGTTCGTGCTCGCCCAGGTCGGGGTGGACGTGTCGCGCCTGGCGGAGGAGATCATCCTCTGGAACACCAAGGAGTTCGACTTCGTCACGCTCGACGACGGGTACTCCACCGGGTCCAGCATCATGCCGCAGAAGAAGAACCCCGACATCGCCGAGCTGGCCCGCGGCAAGGCCGGCCGGCTGATCGGCAACCTGTCCGGTCTGCTCGCCACGCTGAAGGCGCTCCCGCTGGCCTACAACCGCGACCTCCAGGAGGACAAGGAGCCGGTCTTCGACTCGGTCGACACCCTCGAGGTCCTGCTGCCGGCCTTCACCGGCATGGTGCGCACGCTCACCTTCCACACCGAGCGCATGGCCGCGCTCGCCCCGCAGGGCTTCGCGCTCGCCACGGACGTGGCCGAGTGGCTCGTGCGCCAGGGTGTGCCGTTCCGGGTGGCCCACGAGCTCTCCGGCGCCTGCGTGCAGGAGTGCGAGCAGCGCGGCATCGAGCTGTGGGACCTCTCCGACGACGACTTCGCCCGGATCTCCCCGCACCTGACGCCCGACGTGCGCAGCGTGCTGTCCGTGGAGGGGTCGATCTCCTCGCGCGACGGCCGTGGCGGGACCGCCGAGGTGCGGGTGGCCGAGCAGCTCGCCGAGGTGCGGACGCGGGTGGCGTCGTGAGCGGCCCCGTCTTCCGCACGACGCGCTGGCGCACCGGGTACCGCGTCGACGACGTCGACGACTTCCTCGCCGACGTGCTGCCTCGCCTGACGGACCGGCCCGACCCCGTGCTGGCCGAGCGGATCGGGCAGGCGCGGTTCGCGACGGTGCACTTCGGTGCCGGCTACGACATGAGCGACGTCGACACCTACCTCGACGAGCTCGTCCGCCGCGCAGGAGGGCTCCCCGCCGACGGCGCGTGACGGACACCTCGCCGCGCGAGGGGGCCGTGTTCACGGCTCGTTCACGCGGCCTTGGCATCATGCGCACGTGCTCGAGAGCGTCGACGTCCCTGCCACGTTCCTGCGCTCCGACCGTGCCGCCCCCGCGCGCACCCTCGTCGACGTGCTCGAGGCCACCGCCCAGAGCCACGGCGAGGAGCCCGCGCTCGCCTGCGGCGACGTCGTCCTGACCTACGACACGCTGCTCGAGACCGCCTCGGCGCTGGCCGACGAGCTCGGTGCCGTCGGCGTCGGCCGAGGGGCACGCGTCGGGGTGCGGGTCTCCTCGGGCAGCACCGACCTGCACGTCGCGATCCTCGGGGTGCTGCTGGCGGGCGCCGCCTACGTGCCCATCGACGTCGACGATCCCGAGGAGCGCGCGGCAACCGTGCTGCGCGAGGCGCAGGCCGACGCCGTTGTGACCGACGGGCTCGTGGTGCGGCGCCTGCGCGACGACGTGCGTGGGTCGGGGACCGTCGAGCCGCCCGCGCTCGACGACGACGCCTGGATCATCTTCACCTCCGGCTCGACCGGCACCCCGAAGGGCGTGGCCGTCACCCACCGCTCGGCCGCGGCGTTCGTCGACGCCGAGGCGGTGCTCTTCTGCCAGGACGCACCGCTCGGTCCCGGCGACCGCGTGATGGCCGGGCTCAGCGTGGCCTTCGACGCGTCCTGCGAGGAGATGTGGCTGGCCTGGCGGCACGGCGCCTGCCTCGTGCCCGCCCCGCGGTCCCTCGTGCGCAGCGGGGCGGACCTCGCCCCGTGGCTCGTCGCGAACGATGTCACCGTCGTCTCCACGGTCCCGACGCTCGTGTCGCTGTGGCCCGCGCAGGCGCTCGACGCGGTGCGGCTGCTCATCCTCGGCGGGGAGGCCTGCCCGCCGGAGATCGGCGAGCGGTTCGCGACTGCCGACCGCGAGGTGTGGAACACGTACGGGCCGACCGAGGCCACGGTGGTCGCCTGCGGGGCGCAGCTGCAGCCCGGCGAGCCGGTCCGCATCGGGCTGCCGCTCGAGGGCTGGGACCTCGCGGTGGTCGACGACGACGAGCGTCCCGTCCGCGTGGGGGAGACCGGCCAGCTGGTCATCGGCGGCGTCGGGCTCGCGCGGTACCTGGACGCCGAGAAGGACGCCGCGACCTACGCGCCGATGCCGTCGCTCGGCTGGGACCGCGCCTACCGCAGCGGTGACCGCGTCGTGCTCGACGAGGCGGGTCTGCTGTTCGCCGGTCGCGCCGACGACCAGGTCAAGATCGGCGGTCGACGGATCGAGCTCGGCGAGGTGGACAACGCGCTGCTCGCCCTGCCCGGCGTCGAGGCGGCCGCCGCGGCCGTGCGGCGGTCGGACGCGGGCAACAGCGTCCTGGTCGGCTACGTCGTGACCGACGGGACCCTCGACCCGAGGAGCGCCCGCGCGACCCTGCGCGAGCGGCTGCCCGCTGCGGCCGTGCCGCGGATCGCGGTCGTCGACACCATCCCGGTCCGTACGTCCGGCAAGGTCGACCGGGACGCCCTGCCCTGGCCCCTCGAGACCGGCACGGAGACGTCGCTGGACGGCACCGCCGCGCTCGTCGCCGAAGCGTGGGGCCGCATCCTCGGGTCCGCCGTGGGCGGTCCGGGCGACGACTTCTTCGAGGCGGGCGGGTCGAGCCTGACCGCGGCGCAGCTCGTCGCCCGACTGCGCGAGACGCACCCCGAGGTGACGGTGGCCGACGTCTACGAGGCACCCACCGTCGGTGGGCTCGCGGCCCGTCTCGACACCCTGACCACCCCCGCCGTGGTCGACGTGCGGGAGGTGCGGCCCGTGCCGCGCAGGTCCGCGGCGGTCCAGCTGCTCCTGCTCCTGCCGCTGCGCGCCGTCGGCGGTCTCGTGTGGGTCGCCTGGACCCTCCTCGCGGTCCAGGCGCTGGGGGTCGTCACGGGATGGTCGTGGCTGCCGGAACCGGGGTGGCCGGCGGCCGCGGTGGCAGCGCTGCTGCTCCTCCCGCCCGTCCGGGCTGCCGCGGCGGCGGGAGCCGTGCGGCTCCTGCTGCGCCGCCTCACGCCGGGCACCTACCCCCGTGGGGGATCGACCCACCTGCGGCTGTGGACGGCCGAGCGCGTGGTCGAGGAGCTGCGCGTGGGCACCCTCGCGAGCGTGGGCGTGCTGAGCGTGTTCGCCCGGATGCTGGGCGCCAAGGTGGGCCCGGGCGTCGACCTGCACGCGCTGCCGTCGCTCACCGGCATGCTGACCCTCGGACGAGGGGCCACGGTCGAGCCCGAGGCCGACCTGTCGGGCTGGTGGATCGACGGCGACCGCCTGGTCGTCGGTCCGGTGCGGGTCCGTGCCGAGGCCCGGGTCGGCGTCCGCAGCACGCTCGGTCCCGGCGTCGTGGTCGGTCGTCGTGCCGAGGTCGGCGCGGGCTCGACGGTCCTGGCCGACGTCGCCGACGACAGCTTCGCCGCCGGCGCCCCCGCTGCCCGGGTCGGCGAGGCGCGCGGACCCGCGGAGCTCGAGCCGGCGCCGCGTCGTCGTGGCTGGCCCACGGTCTACGCGTTGACGGGGGTGGCCCTGTCAGCCCTGCCGGCGGTCGCCGTGGGGCTCGCGACCGCCGGGGCGGTCGGCGTCGCCGTCGCGGCCGGGGCCGACCCGGGGTCGCCCGCCGACCTCGCGGTCCTCCTGGTCGTGCTCCTGCCCGTCGTCGTCCTGGCGTCGCTGCTGCTCCTCGCCGGTCTGGTGTGGGCGGTGGTTCGCGGGGCGTCGACGGGGGTCGCCGCAGGAGTGCACCCCGTGCACGGCCGTGCCGCGTGGTCGGCGTGGACGGTGCTGCGCGTCCTCGACAGCGCGCGCGAGTGGTTGTTCCCGCTCTACTCCAGCAGCCTCACCCCGGCCTGGCTGCGCGCCCTCGGCGCCGACGTCGGGGCCGACGTGGAGGCGTCCACCGTGCTCATGCTGCCGAGCCTGACGTCGGTGGGCGACGGCGCCTTCCTCGCCGACGACACCATGCTCGGCATGTACGAGCTGGGCGGCGGGTGGCTCCGCGTCGAGCGCGTGAAGGTCGGCCGTCGGGCGTTCGTCGGCAACTCCGGCATGGCGGCTCCTGGCCGCAAGGTGCCCGCCCGCGGCCTCGTCGCCGTGCTGTCCGCCGCGCCTCGGCGCACGAAGGCGACGAAGGGGTCGTCGTGGCTGGGAAGCCCGCCCACCCGGCTGCGCCGCGCCGCCGGCGAGGTCGACGAGGCGCGCACCTACGAACCGGGCCGACGGCTGAGGGTCGCGCGTGCCGCCCTCGAGGCCTGCCGCGTGCTCGCGGTGGGCGCCGCCGCCCTCCTCGTCCTCGGGGTCGCCGGCGGCATCGTCGTCGTCGCGGACCGCGCCGGCTGGTGGGTCTCTGCGCTCATGACCGGACCGCTCCTCCTGGCTGCCGGCGTCGTCGCAGCGCTCGTCGCCACCGCGGCGAAGTGGCTGCTCGTGGGCCGGGTCGGCGCCGAGGAGCACCCGCTCTGGAGCAGCTTCGTGTGGCGCAACGAGCTCGCCGACACCTTCGTCGAGGTGGTCGCCGCACCCTGGTTCTGCCGGTGGGCGCTGGGCACGCCGCTGCTGCCGCTGTGGCTGCGCAGCCTGGGTGCACGCGTCGGACGGGGCGTCTGGTGCGAGACCTACTGGTGGCCCGAGCCCGACCTCGTGACGGTGGGCGACGGCGCGACCGTCAACCGGGGGTGCGTGGTGCAGACCCACCTCTTCCATGATCGGATACTCAGCATGGACGAGGTCAGGCTGGAGGCGGGGGCGACGCTCGGCCCGCACGGTGTCGTGCTGCCGGCGGCGCGCATCGGCCGTCACGCCCGGGTCGGGCCCGGGTCGCTCGTGATGCGCGGGGAGCACGTGCCCGACGGCACCAGCTGGGTCGGAAACCCCATCGGCCCGTGGACCGACGCGACGGCGCCCGCGTGAGCCGCGCCGCATCCGTCGACGAGCGCTACGTCCCGCACCACGGGGATCCCTCGTACACCGTCACCCGCTACGACCTCGTCGTCGACTACGTCCCCGAGTCGAACCGGCTCACCGGCACCGCGACCCTCGGCGTGCGCGCGCTCGAGCCGCTGCGGAAGGTCCGCCTGGACCTCAACGACCTGCGCGTGCAGAAGCTCCTCGTCGACGGTGCCCGCGCGAAGTACCGGCAGCAGCGGGCGTCGGTGAGCGTCGAGCTCGGTCGCGAGCTGGCCGAGGGCGAGGAGACCGAGATCATGGTCGCCTACGGCGGCCGCCCGCACCCCATGCGCGGCCTCGACGGCGACGCCGGGTGGGAGGAGCTCGAGGAGGGCGCCATCGTCGCCTCCCAGCCGCACGGCGCCCCGTCGTGGTTCCCGTGCAACGACCTGCCGTCCGCGAAGGCGCCGTTCCGGCTCGAGCTGTCGGTGCCCCAGGCGTTCAGCGTCATCGGCAACGGCGTGCCCGGCGAGCGGCGACGCACCGCAGGACGCGTCGTGCAGGTCTTCGACCAGCCGGAGCCGATGGCCACCTACCTCGCCACCGTGCACGTCGGTGACTTCGTCGAGGAGCAGCAGGCGTCGTCACCCGTGCCGGTCGGCTTCGTCGCCCCCGGCGGGCTGCGCGAGCAGGCCCGCGACGCGCTGGCCGACCAGCCCGCGATGGTGGCCTTCTTCGACGGGGTCTTCGGGCCCTACCCGTTCAGCCGCTACCTGGCCGTCGTCACGCCGGACGACCTGGAGATCCCGCTCGAGGCGCAGGGGCTCTCGATCTTCGGCCCGAACCTGCTCCACGACGGCTGGGAGGCCCAGCGGCTCGTGGCGCACGAGCTGGCCCACCAGTGGTTCGGCAACAGCGTGACGCTGCGGCACTGGAACGACATCTGGCTGCACGAGGGCTTCGCCTGCTACGCCGAGTGGCTGTGGTCGGAGGAGTCCGGACGCGAGAGCGCCGACGAACGAGCGCGCCACCACCACGCGAAGCTGCAGGCGAAGGACCAGGACCTGCTGCTGGCCGACCCCGGACCCGACCTGATGTTCGACGACCGGGTCTACAAGCGCGGCGCCCTCACGCTGCACGCGCTGCGCCTCCGGATCGGCGACGACGCCTTCTTCACGGTGCTGCGCACCTGGACGGACCGCTTCCGCCACGCCAACGCCGACACGGCCGACCTGGAGCGCGTCGTCGCAGACGTCGCGGGGGAGCAGACCGACCTCTTCGACCAGTGGGTGAGGGCGACCGCGGTCCCGGACCTGCCGTGACGTCGGACGACGACGTCGCCGCGCGCGCGGTGGCGCTGCTCGGCCGCGAGCTGCGCGGGCACGGCGTGACCGTGCGGATCACCGAGGTCGAGGCGTACGGCGGGGTGCTCGACCCGGCGTCGCACGCGTACACGCGGACACCGCGCTCGGAGATCATGTACGGCCCTCCCTGGCGGCTGTACGTCTACCGCTCCTACGGCATCCACTGGTGCGCCAACGTCGTGACCGGACCGACCGAGCAGGCGGCGGCCGTCCTGGTGCGGGCGGGACGGGTCGTGGACGGCCTCGCCCTCGCCCGCGAGCGACGCGGCGACGTCGCCGACCCGCGGCTCGCCCGTGGTCCGGGCAACCTCGCGCAGGCGCTCGGCATCACCGTGACCGACCTCGGCACCGACCTCCTCGACCCCACCGGCGTCCATCTCGGCCCGGAACGGACCGAGCAGCTCGACGTCGCCAGCGGACCGAGGGTCGGCGTCGCGCAGGCCGCCGACGTGCCGTGGCGGTTCTGGATCGCAGGAGACCCCACCGTGTCGGCCTACCGCCGCTCTCCCCGCGCGCCGCGTTCGGCGCGGTAGGAGTCTTGTCGGTGCGCTGCCGGCGGGGGTCTCGTTCAGCTGGTGCGCTGCCTGCGGGGGTCTGGCCTTGGTGGTGCGCTGCCTCGGCTGGCGCTGGGTGTGGTCTCCGAAAGGGCCTCGACCGGGCGGTTGGGCGGGAGCCGGCTTCGGGTCTCGGGCTGTGGCTCGCGCTGTGGGACGCAAGAATCTGCGTTCGTGTGCGGGAGGGTCAAGGATGCTGCGTTTGCTACGGGATCCCGTCGTGAACGCAGAAGCGTTCGGTCTGGTTCGCGTGAATGCAGAATCTTGGGTGCCCTTTGGGTTGGGGGGACGAACGATTCTTCCTTCGCGTGGACCGTTCCACGCGAAGGAAGAATCCTTCCGCCGCTCAGCCCGCCATCGGTGGATCTGCAACCGCAGAAGCGCTCCTGCGGTTGCAGATCCACCGATAGGACGCGCCAACGCAGAACCGTGGCCCCAGAACGCAGAAAAGAAGAATCGTGCGTCACCCACGGGCCCAGGCCAGACCCGAGACCCGAAGCCACCCCGGACCCGCTGCCGGTCGAGGCCCTTTCGGAGGCCAGGCCCAGCGTGAGCCGAGGCAGCGCACCAGCAACCACAGACCCCCTGCGGCAGCGCACCAGCAACCACAGACCCCTGCGCCAGCTCACCGGCAAGGTCACGACGACCGCCGCCAGCGCACCAGCATCCACCAACCCCCGCGGCCCACGCACCAGCAGGTCGAGACCTCCGCACGACCACGCGAACCCGTCCCGAATCCATCGTGCACGATGTAGCATCGGAGGATGAGCACTCCCACGGTGTCCGACCTGCTCTGCTTCGACCTGTACTCGACGTCGCGACAGATGACGGCGGCCTACCGACCGCTGCTGGACGAGCACGACCTGACCTACCCGCAGTACCTGGTGCTGCTGGCGTTGTGGGAGCAGGACGGGCAGAGCGTGAAGGAGCTCGCGGCGCGGCTGCGGCTCGACTACGGCACGCTGTCGCCGCTCGTGAAGAGGCTCGAGGCGCACGGTCGGGTCACCCGGGCCCGCAACCCGCAGGACGAGCGCTCCACCCTGGTCACCCTGACGCCTGCCGGCGCCGCGCTGCGACCCCTCGCCGACCGGCTCTACGAGCACGCAGCCGACGTGCTCGAGATGGAGGAGTCCGACCTCGCCACCCTGCGACGCCTCATCGGCACGGTCCGCGACCGGCTCGCCGCCGCGCCCGTCGACTGACCCCACCCGCGTTCGACCCACGCTCGCCGACCCACACTGGGCGACCCACACAGCGCGCTCCGCGGCCGGCACGGCAGGATGGACGCGTGAGCGACCTCGCCGCCGACCCGTCCGTCCTGTCCGACGCCGACCTGGCGGTCCGCCTGGTCACCGAGGCCGTCGCGCTGGCCGCGCGCATGCGCGAGGGCAGCGACCTCGACGTCCGCAGCAAGACGTCGGTCTCCGACGTCGTCACCGCGGCCGATCACGCCGCCGAGGCGCTCGTCGTCGACACCCTGCGACGTCTGCGTCCCGAGGACGGACTGCTCGGGGAGGAGGGGACCGACGAGCCCGGCACCTCGGGCCGCCGCTGGGTGATCGACCCGGTCGACGGCACCTACAACTTCGCCAGCGGATCCGACTACTGGTGCTCCGCCCTGGCGCTGCTCGACGGCGAGACGCTCGTGCTGGGCGCGGTGGCCCACGCCCGCGACGGCGTGCTCGTCGGCGGACCCGACCTGCCGACGACGTGGAACGGGACGCTCGTGGAGCGGATCCGCGACGTGGACGTGACCACCGTCGGTGCCGCCACCTACCTGCACCCCGGCAACGTGTCGGACGCCCACGTCCGCGAGCCGTTCCTGCGGGCCGCCGCGCTGCCCGCGACGCTGCGCATGCACGGCTCGGGCTCGATGGACCTGGTCGGCGTCGTCACCGGGCGGCTCGGGGCCTGGTTCCAGCACAGCACCCCGGCCTGGGACTGGCTGCCCGGCGCCGCGCTCGTCCGCGGCGCGGGAGGCGCGGCCGAGCAGGTCGAGGTCGCCGGGCTGCGCTGGTCGCTCGCCGGGGCCGCGCAGGCCGTCGAGGCCCTGCGCACGGCGCTCGAGGAGGGCGCGTGACCTCCGCGCTGGGCGCCGTCGCGGTGTTCTGCGGGTCCAGCCACGGCAGCAGCGCGGCGTACGCCGAGGCGGCGGACCACGTCGGACGCACGCTCGCCGAGCGGGGCACGACGGTCGTGTACGGCGGCGGCCGCGTCGGGCTGATGGGGACCGTCGCGGACGCCGCGCTCGCGGCCGGCGGCACCGTCGTGGGCGTGATCCCCCGGTCGCTGCACGACCGCGAGCTCGCGCACACCGGCTGCACGGAGCTGCACGTGGTCGACACGATGCACGAGCGCAAGGCCATGATGGCCGACCTGGCCGACGCGTTCCTCGCCCTGCCGGGCGGCGCCGGCACCCTCGAGGAGGTCGCGGAGCAGTGGACGTGGGCGCAGCTCACGATCCACGCGAAGCGGTCGGGCTTCCTCGACGTCGAGGGGTTCTGGTCGCCGATGCGGGCCATGCTCGACCGCATGGTCGCCGACGGGTTCGTGCGCGAGGAGCAGCAGCACATCGTCACCATCGACGCCGACCTCGACGCGCTGCTCGACGTGCTCGCCTCGGCGCCGACGTGGACCGACAAGTGGGGCGGCACCCTGCCGTCGCCCACCCCGTGAGCCGGCCGTGAGCGAGCGCCCGGTGATCGAGGTCGTCGCGGCGCTGGTCACGCGCGCGGACGGCCGGACCCTGCTCGTGCGCAAGCGCGGCACCGCACTCTTCATGAATCCCGGCGGCAAGCCCGAGGCGGGGGAGTCCCACGTCGAGGCGCTGACCCGCGAGCTCGACGAGGAGCTCGGCCTGGTCGTCGACCCGGCCCGCCTCGAGCCGCTCGGCACCATCCGGACCGTCGCCGCGAACGAGCCGGGCCACGACCTCGTCGCGCACTGCTTCCGCCTCCCCGTCGACGACCCCGCCCACGAGGTGGCCGCGGAGATCGAGGAGGCGCGCTGGGTCGACCCGCACGCCCCCGACGTCGCCCTGGCTCCGCTCGCGGCGGAGCACCTGCTCCCGCTGCTCACCAGCCGCTGACGACCGCTCAACGACCGCGGAAGCGGTCCATCTCGCGACGCTCGCGCTTGGTCGGCCGGCCCGCTCCGCGGTCGCGACGGGGCATGGCGAGACGCTCCTCGCGCGGCGGGGGCGGTGGCGTGTGGTCGGTGAAGCACTCGGCCGCCACGGACGCGCCCACGCGCTTGGTCAGCACGCGACGCACCTCGACGACCCGTGGGCCCCCGGGGGTGGTCGCCTCCACCCGGTCACCGACGTGCACCGGCTGCGACGGCTTGGCCCGACGGCCGTTCACGTGCACCTGACCGCCCTTGCAGGCGGCGCTCGCCGCGGAGCGTGACGCGAACAGGCGCACGGACCAGACCCACACGTCGGCGCGCACGCTGCTCGGTTCCACCCGTCCACCCTAGGCGCGCCCCGCCTAGGCTGGTCGTCATGACGGGACCGGACCAGGTGGAGACCATCGCCATCACGAGCGACATGATCCGGCTGGGTCAGCTGCTCAAGTTCGCCGACGTCGCCGAGTCGGGCGCCCAGGCCGGTGCCCTCGTCGCGTCCGGCGACGTGCAGGTCGACGGCGAGGTCGAGACGCGTCGCGGACGTCAGCTCGGCGACGGTGCCGTCGTCACCGTGTCCCTCCCGGGCGGTGCGCGGGTGCTACGCGTCGTGACCGGCGACGACGTCGACGTGCCCTGGTGAGCCGCGTCGTCGAGGTGGTCGCCGACCGGGACCGCCCGCACGCGGCCACCGTCCGCGTCGACGGCACCGAGCAGTCGTACGTCGACCTCGACGACCCGACCCACCTCGAGTTCGACTACGTGCGACGCATGGCCGACGTGATCGACACCGCCTGGCCGCAGGGCCTGCAGGTACGCACGCTGCACGTGGGCGGTGCGGGCATGACGCTGGCGCGCTACGTGGCCGCCACGCGCCCGCGCTCCCGCCAGCTCGTCCTCGAGCCCGACGCGGAGCTGACGGCGCTCGTGCGGGCCGAGCTGCCCCTGCCCGAGCGGAGCGGGATCCGCGTCCGCGCCGAGGACGGCCGTGCCGGCGTCGCGAGCCTGCGCGACGCCGCCTACGACCTCGTAGTCGTCGACGCGTTCGCCGGGGCCCGCGTGCCGTCGGACCTCGTGACCCGCGAGTGGTACGCGGACGTCGCGCGCGTGGCCGGACCGCAGGGCCTGGTCCTGCTGAACCTGGCCGACCGGGCGCCGTTCCCGTTCGTGCGCGACGCGCTGCGGGCCGTCGAGACCGCCCTGCCACATGTCGTGGTCAGCGCCGAGCCGGCCACGCTCAAGGGTCGACGCCACGGCAACGTGCTCGTCGTCGCGTCCCGCGCGCCGGTCGACCCGGGGCCGCTCGCCCGGCGCGCCGCCGGCTCGATGTTCCCCTACCGCGTGCTCGACGCCGCCCAGGTGCGCGACCGCCTGGCCGGGGGGACGGCGTTCACCGACGCGCGGACCGAGGCGTCGCCCGCCCCGCCCGGTGGAGCGACCTTCTTCGGCTGAGGCTCAGACGAGCCGGTCGCGCCACCCGGCCGGGTCGGGCACCTGGAAGGCGGCCGCGTCGGCCAGACCGTCCAGCGACCACGTGACCACCAGCAGGTCCGCACCCGTCGAGCGCCCCAGGAAGGTCCGCGAGAGCGTCGCCGAGGTGATCGCCTCGCGCGGCACCTCCACGTCGCGCCCGGCCACCAGCGGGACGAACGCGAGGTGCTCCCGCCCGAGCAGCAGCGAGCCGACGCCCCGCACCTGGGTCTGCCGGTCGGAGGCCACCGCGAACAGACCCGCCTGCTCGACCACCTCGGGCACGTAGCCGGCCACGCGCCGTCGGTGGCCGCGTCGCAGCAGCACGACCCGCACGACACCGACGGCGACGAGCAGCAGCACGAGCCCGGCGACGAGCGCCAGGACCGTGAGCAGCGTGCCCACCGCTCAGACCTTCAGCGCACGCTCGAGCGCGTCGACCGCGTGGTCGATCTCGTCCCGCGTGATGACGAGCGGCGGCGCGATGCGCAGGGTCCGCTCGTGCGTCTCCTTGCACAGGACGCCCTCGTCGCGCAGGGCCATGGAGACCTCGCGTCCGGTGCGTCCGAGCGGGTCGAGGTCCACACCGGCCCACAGGCCGCGGCCGCGCACCGCGGCGACGCCCTGCCCGACGAGGGCCTCGAGCCGGTCGTGCAGGTGCCGGCCGAGGTCGGCGGACCGCTCCTGGAACTCGCCCGTGGACAGCAGACCGACGACGGCCCGGCCCACGGCGCAGGCCACCGGGTAGCCACCGAACGTGGAGCCGTGGGACCCCGGGCGGAGCACGCCGAGGACGTCGGCGCGGCCCACGACCGCCGAGACCGGGATGATGCCGCCGCCGAGCGCCTTGCCCAGGGTGTACAGGTCGGCCCGCACGCCCTCGTGGTCGAGCGCGAAGAGCCGGCCGGTGCGGGCGAGGCCGGACTGGATCTCGTCGGCGACCAGGAGCACGTCGTTCGCGGTGCACGCGTCGCGGACGTCGGACCAGAACCCGGCCGGTGGCACGACCACGCCGGCCTCGCCCTGGACCGGCTCCATGAGGACGGCCGCCGTGTTCGGGCCGATGGCGTCGCGCACGGCCTGCGCGTCGCCGTACGGGACGGTGACGAACCCCGGGGTGAAGGGTCCGTAGTTGTCGTGCGCGACCGGGTCGTCGGAGAAGGAGACGATCGTCGTCGTGCGGCCGTGGAAGTTGTGCGTGGCCACGATGATCTCGGCCGCGTCGAACGCGACCCCCTTGACCTCGTAGGCCCACTTGCGTGCCACCTTGATGGCGGACTCGACGGCCTCGGCCCCGGTGTTCATCGTCAGCACCATCTCGGTGCCGGTGAGCTCGGCCAGCTCGGCGCAGAACGCCCCGAACTGGTCGTTGTGGAAGGCGCGCGAGGTCAGGGTGAGCCGGTCGATCTGCTCGTGCGCGGCACGGACCAGGTCGGGGTGGCGGTGCCCGAAGTTGAGGGCGGAGTAGCCGGAGAGGAAGTCGAGGTAGCGGCGACCGTCGACGTCGGTCACCCACGCGCCCTCGGCCTCGGCGATGACGACCGGGAGCGGGTGGTAGTTGTGGGCACCCCACTGCTCGTCGAGCGCGATGATGCCGGCGGTCTGCTGCATGTCGGACATGGTTCCCACCGTAACGGCCGCCGCCAGGTCCGTGGTCCTTCCCGACTACCCTCGTGGGGTGACGACGCACAGCAGGACGGCGGCACGCGGGCTCGGCCCGCGGCTGGTGCGCCCTGCGCTCGTGGGCGTCGTGGTGGCCGCGTGCGCGACCTCCGCCCACGTCCTGGCCGGCGGAGACGTCCCGGTCGCGGCCGTCGCCGCCGTGGCGGCCGGTGCTGCTGCGGTGACCCGACTGGTCGGCGCCCGGCGGCTGACGTCCTCCCAGCTGCTCGGCCTGCTGGTGCTCGGCCAGGTCGCGGTGCACCTGCTCGCCACGCCGTCGGGGTCCCACGACACGAGGATGCTCGGAGCGCACGGCCTCGCGACGCTCGTGAGCCTGCTCGCGCTGCGTCACGCCGAGGACCTGTGGTGGCGCGCCGCCGACACCGTGCTCGGGCTCCTGCGCGTCCCGGGCGTCGTGGCACGGGTCAGGCCCGGCACGTGCGTCCTGCGGGCCGTGCTGGTGGGCGACGGGAGGGACGCGGGCCGACGACCCGCGGGCCGGGCTCCGCCGCTGACGGCCTGAGCCCGTCCACCAGTCCCTCGCACCCGAAGGTCCCGTCATGCCCACCATCCGTCCGACCCGTCTCGCCGCCGTCGCGGCACTCACCCTCGCCACCGTGGCCGTCGCCGGCCCCGCCGTCGCCCACGTCGGTGTCTCCTCGCCCGACGCCGCGCGCGACGGCTACGGCAAGATCGTCTTCCGCGTGCCCACCGAGTCCGACACGGCCGACACCACCAAGCTCGTCGTGACGCTGCCCGCCGACGCCCCGTTCCTGCACCTCACGGCCCAGACCAAGCCCGGCTGGACCATCACGACGCGCGAGGGCCGCCTGCCCGAGCCGGTCGAGGTCGACGGCACCGAGATCACGCGGGCCGTCCGCACCGTCACGTGGTCCGCGGACGGCGACGGCATCCCCCCGGGCGAGTTCGACGAGTTCGCGCTGTCGGGCGGTCCGTTCCCCGACGCCGACAGCATCCGGTTCGAGGCCGAGCAGACCTACTCCGACGGCGAGGTCGTCGACTGGGACCAGGTCCAGCAGGGCGACACCGAGCCCGACAAGCCCGCCCCCACGCTCAGCCTGCTGCCCGCCGGCGAGGGCGGCCACGCGCACGGCGGCTCCGCTGCGGGCCACGGCGAGGGCTCCCAGGACGCGGGGTCGCACGAGACGGACGGGTCCGGCACCGACGTCCTGGGCCGGGTCCTCGGCGGAGCGGCCCTCGTGGTCGCGCTCGCCGCACTGCTGGCCGTCCTGCGACAGGATCGACGCCGTGCGTAGAGCCCTGGCCGTCCTGCTGCTCCTGCCCGTCGTCCTGGCGCCGGCCCTGGCCGCCGGCCCGGCGTCGGCGCACGCCGCCCTGGTGGGCACCGACCCCGGGGACGAGGCGGTCGTCGAGAAGGTGCCGGGCACGGTCACCCTGGAGTTCAACGAACCGGTCACGCGCTCGGAGCTCGTGCTCACCGCACCCGACGGGAGCCGTGTGCCGCTCGCCGTGAGCGCCCGCGACCGCGAGGTCACGGGAAGGCTGCGCGACGGGACGGCCGACGGGCAGCGGGGCACCTACACGATCGCCTACCGCGTCGTCTCCGCCGACGGCCACCCGATCGCGGGGGAGTCGACCTTCCGCACGACCGTCGGGCGCACCGTCGCGCAGGCTCCCCGTGAGGACGACGCCTCGGAGTCCTTCCTCCACCGCCACGCAGAGCACCTGTGGTGGGCCGTCGGCGGTGGCCTCGTGGCCGTCGCCCTGATCGTCTGGCCGCTCCTGCGCCGCCGGACCGAGGAGCACGCGTGAGCGTCCTGCGCACCACCGTCGCCAGCTTCCTGGTCGCGTCCGCGGCCTGCGTGGCTGCGCTCAGCCTGGGCGGGGGAGCACCCCAGCAGGTCCCCGAGGGCCTGCCGGACCCCGGTCCGTTCGTGGGTTGGTCGCTGCCGCTCGCGTCGGTCGTCTCCGACGGTCTGCTCCTGGTGCTCGTCGGACTCCTCCTCGCGGTCGTCGCCCTGCTGCCGACGTCGGCCGACGACGTGCAGGGCCTGTCGGTCGACGCGGTCCGCGGTGCCGCCCGCGTCGCCGCCGCATGGTCGCTGCTCAGCATCGTGCTCTACGTCCTCACGGTCGCCGACGTGTTCGCTCGCCCCCTCGGCTCCCTGACGTTCCCGCTGCTCTCGGAGCTCGCCACGACCGCGACGGGCGGCGTCGTGCTGCTCCAGGTCGTCGTCGGCGCGCTGGCCTGGGCGGTGCTGCGCTGGACGATCGCCGTCCGACGCCTCGCGGTCGTGCTCGGGGTCGTCCTCGCCTCGCTCGTCCCGGTCGCCTTCTCCGGCCACTCGGCGTCGTCGGGGTCGCACGACCTCGCCGCGCTGAGCCTGCTGCTGCACCTCGTGGGCGTCTGCCTGTGGGTCGGCGGGCTCGTCGCCCTCACCTGGGTCGCCTGGCGCGGCAGCAAGCGGCTCGCCCCGGCGCTGCGCCGCTACTCGGTGCTCGCGCTCTGGGCGTTCGTGGTCGTCGGGGTCTCCGGCGTGGTGAACGCCGCCGTGCGGCTGCGCAGCGTCAGCGACGTCGTCGCCACCGGGTACGGACAGCTCGTCCTGGCCAAGGTCGTCGCGCTCGTCGCGCTCGGCTGGTTCGGCTGGGTCCAGCGCCGGCGGCTCGCCGACCGCGACGCCGGGTTCCTGCTGGTGGCGACGTCGGAGGTGCTGCTCATGGCCGCGACGGTCGGCCTGGCAGTCGCGCTGTCGCGCACGCCCACGCCGGTCGGGGACATCCTCACCACGCCCGCACAGGAGCTGCTCGGCGGGCCCGTCCCGCCCGCGCCCGACGTGCTGCGCATGGCCCTCGGCTTCACCCCCAACGGGCTGGGGCTCACGATCGTCGTGCTCGGGGCCGCCCTCTACGTGCGCGGGCTCCTGGTGCTGCGTCGTCGCGGTGACGCCTGGCCCGTCGGCCGCACCGTGGCCTGGTTCGTCGGCCTCCTCGTGGTGGCCTGGTCGACGATCGGCGGCCTCGGCGTCTACTCGCACGTGCTGTTCAGCGCGCACATGGTCTCGCACATGCTGCTGTCGATGGTCGCGCCGATCTTCCTCGTGCTCGGCGCGCCCGTGACGCTCGCGCTGCGCACCCTGCCCGGGCCGCGCCAGCCGGGTGACGTCTCGCCGCGGACCCTGCTGACGTCGTTCCTCGCGTCCCGCTTCCTGCACGTGCTGACCCACCCGGTGGTGCCGCCGGTGCTCTTCGTCGGCAGCCTCTACGCGCTGTACTTCACACCGCTGTTCGGGTTCCTGATGCGCGAGCACTGGGGGCACACCGCGATGGAGCTGCACTTCCTGCTCGTGGGGTCACTGTTCTACTACGTCATCATCGGCGTCGACCCGTCACCGCGACGTCTCCCGCCGCTGGCCCGGTTCGGGATCATGCTCGTCACGCTGCCGTTCCACGCGTTCTTCTCGATCGCCATCATGTCCTCCGCACGTGTCCTGGCGGAGCCGTACTGGACCACGATCGACCGGCCGTACCGGACCGACCTGCTCGCCGACCAGTACCTCGGGGGCAGCATCTCCTGGGCGCTGGGCGAGGTGCCCCTCGTGCTCGTCATGATCGCGCTGCTCTTCCAGTGGTTCCGCTCCGACCAGCGCGAGGCGCGACGGATCGACCGCGCCGCGGACCGCGACGGCGACGCCGCCCTCGCCGCCTACAACGCCCGGCTCAAGGACCTCGCCGAGCACGGCAAGCGGCGCGACCCCGACGCCTGACGCAGCACGCACGAGGGCCCCGCACCATGGTCGGTGCGGGGCCCTCGTGCGTGGCGGGCCGCCGGGTCTCAGAAGAGGACCTGGCCGCCGCTCGTGGCCGCGGTGAACCGCTCCTGGGCGTCGGCCCAGTTGGCGATGTTCCAGAACGCCTTCACGTAGTCACCCTTGACGTTGAGGTAGTCGAGGTAGAAGGCGTGCTCCCACATGTCGAGCTGGGAGATCGGGATCAGGGTCGCCGGGATGTTGGCCTGCTGGTCGTACAGCTGGACGATGACCAGCTTCTGACCCAGCGTGTCCCAGGCGGTGATCGCCCATCCGGAGCCCTGGATGCCGAGGGCCGTCGCCTCGAACTGCGCACGGTAGGCGTCGAAGGAGCCGAAGTTGTCCTCGATCGCCGCGGCCAGCTCTCCGGTCGGCTTGTCGCCACCCTCGGGAGAGAGGTTCTTCCAGAAGATGGAGTGGTTGATGTGGCCGCCGAGGTTGAACGCGAGGTTCTTCTCCAGCAGGTTGATCGTGTCGTACGAGCCGTTGGCGCGGGACTCCTCGAGCTTCTCGAGGGCCGTGTTCAGGCCGTTGACGTAGTTCTGGTGGTGCTTGCTGTGGTGCAGCTCCATGATCTTGCCGGAGATGTGCGGATCCAGCGCACCGTAGTCGTAGGGCAGCTCGGGCAGGGTGTAGTCGGCCACGCGTCCTCCTAGGTCGGGGCACACACGGTGCCCACGGATGTCGTTGCGGATCGTGCTCCCTCAGTCTGTCAGTCGCTCACCCGCACGCAAGACCGGCCCGCGATGCGGACGGCCCGGGCAGTCACCCGGCCCGTCGACGATGCCCTAGGCTGAGCGCGCGATGAAGGAGCTGCGAGAGGGTCGACGTGGGTGAGGACAGGCTCGTCACGATCCCCAACCTGCTCAGCGTGGTCCGGATCGTGCTGCTGCCGGTGTTCCTGTGGCTCGTCCTCGGTCCGGAGCAGGACGTCCTTGCGCTGCTCGTGCTCGTCGTCTCCGGCGTCACCGACTACCTCGACGGCAAGCTCGCCCGCCGGCTGAACCAGACGTCGAAGATCGGCGCCATCCTCGATCCCGTCGCCGACCGGTTGTACATCCTCGCCGTGGTCGTCGGGCTCGCGCTGCGCGACATCATCCCCTGGTGGCTGGCCGTGCTGCTGCCGCTGCGCGACGTGTTCCTGTTCAGCCTCGTGCCGTTCCTGCGCACCCGCGGGTACAGCTCCCTCCCGGTGCACTTCCTCGGCAAGGCCGCCACGGCCGGTCTGCTCTACGCCTTCCCGCTGCTGCTCCTCGGCGACGGCTCGGGCACGGTGGCCGACCTCGCCGAGGTCTTCGGCTGGGCCTTCGCCATCTGGGGCGTCGGCCTCTACTGGTGGGGCGGGGTGCTCTACGCCTTCCAGGTGCGACGCCTGCTCGCCACGACCGAGCCCCTCGCTCGCTGAGGTCGGCCGTGGCTGTCGTCCGTCCTGCGGAGAGCCTGCTGGAGCAGGTCGCGGAGAACGCGCTCGACGACGACTACTACGTCGTGCGGGCGGGGGAGCGGTACGGGCAGCGCCCGGTGGCCACGCCGGCCGTCGGCGTGGTGGTCGCGGTGCTCGCGGCCATGCTCACCGTGACCGCGGTCCAGACCCAGACCGAGCGCCCGGGGTCGGAGCTGGAGCGCCGCACGCTCGTGGCGGACGTCGCCGACCGGCGTGACGTCCTGGCGGCGCGCCAGGAGGCCGTCGGCGCGCTGCGCCAGCAGGTGGCGTCGCTGCGCGGCGGCACGGCCGCGGAGACCTCGACCGACGTCGCCACCGACACCGTGCTGGCCGGGGCACGAGCCCTGCGGGGGAGCGCGTTGGTGGTGACGATGGCGGGCAGCCCCGACGGTGCGCGGGCGGGCCGGGTCACCGCGCAGGACGTCGTCGCCGTGGTGAACGGTCTCTGGTACGCCGGTGCCGAGGCCGTGTCGGTCGGCGGGCAGCGGCTCGCCGAGACGTCCGCGATCTCCTCGCTCGACGGCGCGATCACCGTGAACTTCCGCCGCATCGAGGTGCCGGTGCGGATCGTGGCCCTCGGCGACGGCGCGGTGCTGCGCTCGCGTCTGCAGTCCAACCTCGCGGGACGCTACCTCCAGGAGCGTGCCGAGGACGCCGGCCTCTCGGTCGGCATGGCACCATCGGACGACGAGGTGGTGCCGTCGGCGCCCGAGCAACGGACCACGCTGCGCCGCGCGGAGCCTCTCCCGGCACCGGCGGACGGTCCACGAGGAGAGGGCAGACCGTGATCCCGGTGATCGGACTCGTCGTCGGCGTCGGCCTCGGGCTCTTCCTGCAGCCCGACGTGCCGCTCTGGCTGCAGCCGTACCTCCCGATCGCGATCGTCGCCGCGCTCGACGCCGTCGTCGGTGCGCTGCGGGCGCTCGGCGAGCGTCGCTTCGACGACCGGGTGTTCGTCGTCTCGTTCATCTCCAACGTCACCATCGCCGGGTTCATGGTCTTCCTCGGCGACCAGCTCGGCGTCGGCTCCCAGCTGTCGACCGGCGTCGTCGTCGTGCTGGGCATCCGCATCTTCGCCAACGCCGCCGCCATCCGCCGCAGGATCTTCCATGCCTGACGCCGAGCGGCCGCACCGGGCGGCGCCGTCCCGGCGCGCCGGGTCCCAGGTGCTGGTCGCGCTCCTCGTCGGCGGACTCGCCTTCGCCGTGACCGTGCAGGTGCGTCAGGACGACGCGACCGACTACGGGTCGCTGCGCGGCGTGGAGCTGGTCGAGCTGCTCAAGTCCGTCGACGTCGCCAACGAGCGGCTCGCCGGGCAGATCGACGAGCTCACCGCGACGCGGGACCGGCTGCGTGCCTCCCGCGGCGACGCGGCGGAGGCCGAGGACGTCGCCCGCCAGCGTGCCGAGGAGCTGGCCGTGCTCGCCGGCTCGGTCGGCGCGACGGGGCCGGGCGTGCGGCTCACCGTCTCCGACCCGGACGGGCTCGTCGACGCGGGTCTGGTCCTAGACGTCCTGCAGGAGCTGCGCGAGGCGGGCGCGGAGGCGATCGTCGTGAACGACACCGCGCGGGTCGTCGCGCAGACGTACGTCCTGGACGACGAGCAGGGTCTGCGCATCGGCGGCCGCCAGGTCAGCAGCCCGTACGTGTTCGACGTCATCGGCGACCCCAGCACGCTCGAGGAGTCCATCACCTTCCGCGGCGGCGTGCGCGACCTGCTCCAGGCCCGCGGCGCCCAGGCCGCAGTGGACCGGCGCTCGACGATCACCATCACGGCCCTGGCTGACGTGCGCACCCCCGAGTACGCTCGTCCCGACGTCGGCACGCCCTGAGCGACCGGCCGACCCCATCACCATCACCACCACCCACCGAGCAGGAGCGCCGCGTGATCCCAGAGGACCTGTACTACAGCGAAGAGCACGAGTGGGTGCGCATGGAGGGCGACGTCCTCGTCGTCGGCATCACCGACTTCGCGCAGGACCAGCTCGGCGACATCGTCTACGTCGACCTGCCCGACGTCGGCGACGAGGTGCAGGCCGGGTCGGTCGTGGGTGAGCTGGAGTCGACCAAGTCGGTGAGCGACGTCTTCTGCCCGGTCAGCGGCGAGGTCGTGGCCCGCAACGAGAGCCTCGACGGGGCCTCCGAGGTCATCAACTCCGACCCGTACGGCGAGGGCTGGCTGTTCAAGGTGCGAGCCTCCGAGGACGACGCCACCGCCGCGCTGCTCGGACCCGAGCAGTACACGGCTCTCGTCTCGTCCTGACGTCGGGCCGGACCCCCCGGCTGGACCTGGTGCGGGTGCTAGGTTGGTCACGTCGACCCTCGACCCCGGGGTGAGACCCTGCAGCACCCGTTCCAGCCGCCTCCACAGACCGCCTCTACAGCACAGCCAGGAGTGATCCGATGACCTCGCCCGGTCCCGAGCACGGCAACGTCCCGGACGAGACCACGCACATCCCGCTGATCGACGCCGACACCGAGGAGATGACCTCGGCCGACGTGGACGCGGTGGAGAACCTGCCCGCGGGCAGCGCGATGCTCCTCGTGCAGCGCGGTCCGGGTGCGGGGGCGCGGTTCCTGCTGGACACCGACACGGTGTCGGTCGGCCGGCACCCCGACAGCGACATCTTCCTCGACGACATCAGCGTCTCGCGCCGCCACGCGGTGTTCAGCCGCTCCGGCCGGGGCTACGTGGTCAGCGACCTGGGCAGCCTCAACGGCACCTACGTCAACCGTGACCGCATCGACGGCGACATCGCGCTGGGTGGCGGCGACGAGGTCCAGATCGGCAAGTACCGGCTCATCTACTTCGCGGGCGCCCAGCGGGGCCAGGCGTGACCCAGCCGCTGCCGGAGACGGCTCGGCTCGGGATCGGCAAGGTCCTCGCGGAGCTCCGTGAGGAGTTCCCGTCGCTGACCATCAGCAAGATCCGCTACCTCGAGCGGGAGGGTCTGCTCGAGCCGGAGCGCACGCCGTCGGGCTACCGCAAGTTCTCCTTCGACGACGTCGAGCGGCTGCGGTTCGTCCTGCGCCAGCAGAAGCGCTACTGGCCGCTCAGCGCGATCCGACAGGCGCTCGACGAGATGGACCGCGGCCTCGTCCCGCAGACCGACCTCGACGGCAACGTCCGGGTGCCGGAGGTCTCCAGCGACGCCGACGGCCTGCCGACGCCGGGTGCCTTCCTGGAGGGGCGCAGCCGGATGCGGCTGAGCCGCGAGGAGGTGCTGGAGAGCACCGGCGCGAGCGAGAAGCTGCTCGCCCAGGTGGAGGAGCACGGCCTGCTCGAGCGTCGACCGGGCCAGCACGCGTACGACGGCGACGACCTCGTCGTGGTCGACGCAGTCGTCCGGCTGTCCGCGCTCGGCGTGGAGCCGCGTCACCTGCGCACGGTGCGCACGGCCGCGGAGCGTGAGTCCGACCTCCTCGGCCGCGCGGTGCCCGAGCGCCGTCGCCGCGAGGACAAGGCGGCCGCGGCGGAGCAGCTGGGGGAGCTGGCCGCCCTCCTCATGCGTCTGCACACGGTGCTCCTGCGGCACCGGCTCCGGGACTGACCGTGCGCGAGCTCGACGTCCTCGGCGTACGGGTCGAGATGCCCACCAAGCAGCCGCTCGTGCTGCTGCGCGAGAGCGAGGGTGCCCGCTACCTCCCGATCTGGATCGGCGCGGTGGAGGCGTCGGCCATCGCCTTCGCCCAGCAGGACGAGGAGACCCCGCGTCCGCTGACCCACGTCCTCATGCAGCGGATCGTCGAGGCGCTGGGTGACGAGCTCACCGAGATCCACATCGTCGACGTCGACGACGGCGTGTTCTTCGCCACCCTCGTGTTCGCGTCGGGGGCCACGGTCGACGCGCGTCCGTCCGACGCCATCGCGCTCGCGCTGCGGTGCGGCGCACGGATCCTCTGCGCGGAGGACGTGCTGGACGAGGCGGGCATCGCGTCGACGCGCGAGGAGGACGAGCAGGTGGAGCGGTTCCGGGCGTTCCTCGACCACGTCGAGCCGGACGACTTCGCCTGAGCGGGTCGTCGACACCAACCCTCAACCCTCACGCAAGGGTTGCGACACGCCGTCGCAGTGATTGACCGGAGTCCCCGCCGGGCCTACCGTGAGAGCACTGCCGCACGCGAACACCGTTGTAGTTTCGCCGAGGTGGTCTTCCCCCTCACCCTTGTCTGGAAGGCGAGACCCGATGATCGAGCGACGCGACGACGACACGACGGCCCTGGAGGCCGCCGAGGCCGCGGCGCAGGCCGGCGACCAAGGCCTGCTGTTCACCGACGACGTCGAGCCGCTCCCGCGCGACACGGGCTTCCGCGGTCCGACCGCCTGCAGCGCGGCCGGCATCACGTACCGCCAGCTCGACTACTGGGCCCGGACGAAGCTGGTCGAGCCGACCGTCCGCTCGGCGACGGGCTCGGGCACGCAGCGCCTGTACTCCTTCAAGGACATCCTGCTGCTCAAGATCATCAAGCGGCTCCTCGACGCGGGCGTCTCGCTGCAGCAGATCCGCACCGCGGTCGAGCACCTGCGCGAGCGTGGCACCGACGACCTGACGCAGGTGACGCTCATGAGCGACGGCGCCAGCGTCTACGAGTGCCGCTCCGCCGACGAGGTCATCGACCTGCTGCAGGGCGGCCAGGGCGTCTTCGGCATCGCCATCGGCGGTGTGTGGAAGGAGATCGAGGGGTCGCTGCACGAGCTGCCCAGCGAGCGCTCGGTCGCGCCCGAGACCGCCGACGACGAGTTGTCGGCGCGTCGTCGCGCCCGACTGACCAGCTGACCGGCGCCACGCTGGTACCGTAGGACCGCTGTCGACCACGCGTGGGAGAGATCGCCCAGGCGGCGCCGAAGGGGCAATTCCTCCCCGGAACCTCTCAGGCACCACGGACCATGCGGACGAGGCCATCCTGGAGCGCACGCCACCGTGCGGACGTGACAGGAGGGGAGGGAAACCAGACCTCGATCCCTGGAGTCCCTGCATGTCCTCTGACGCCCCCTCGACCAGCCCGCTGACGGCCCCGACCGACGTCTTCGTCGACCGTCACATCGGCCCCCGTGCCAGCGACCAGCAGGCCATGCTGGAGCGCATCGGCCACACCTCGCTCGACTCGCTCATGCAGGCGGCCGTCCCCGAGTCCATCCGGGCGACCTCGGCCCCGGCGCTCCCCGCGGCGCTGAGCGAGCAGGCCGCGCTCGGCACCCTCAAGGCCCTGGCCGCCCGCAACAACCCGGGCGTCTCCATGATCGGCCTCGGCTACCACCCCACGGTGACGCCCGCCGTCATCCGGCGCAACGTGCTCGAGGACCCCGCCTGGTACACGGCCTACACGCCGTACCAGCCGGAGATCTCCCAGGGCCGTCTCGAGGCGCTCCTGAACTACCAGACGATGGTCGCCGACCTGACCGGCCTGACCACGGCCAACGCGTCGCTGCTCGACGAGGGCACGGCGGCCGCCGAGGCGATGACGCTCGTGCGTCGCGCCGCCCGTGGCAAGGACCTGCGACCGATCGTCCTCGACACGCGGCTCCTGCCGCAGACGCTCGCCGTGGTGCGCACCCGCGCCGAGGCCCTCGGCATCGACCTCCTCGACGTCGACCTCGGCACCGACGACGTGCCCGCGGACGTCGCCGGCGCGATCGTCGCCTACCCGGCGGCCGACGGTGCCGTGACCGACCCCTCCCGCACCATCGAGGCGGTCCACGCGGCCGGCGGGCTCGCCGTCGTCGTCGCCGACCCGCTCGCCCTCGTGCTCCTGCGCTCGCCCGGGTCGCTGGGCGCCGACGTCGTCGTCGGCTCGTCGCAGCGCTTCGGCGTCCCCATGTTCTACGGCGGCCCCCACGCCGGCTTCATGGCCGTGCGCGACGGGCTCGAGCGGCACCTGCCGGGCCGCCTCGTCGGCGTCTCGGTCGACAAGGACGGGCGTCCCGCCTACCGCCTCGCGCTGCAGACCCGCGAGCAGCACATCCGCCGGGAGAAGGCGACCTCGAACATCTGCACGGCGCAGGTGCTCCTGGCCGTCACCGCGTCCATGTACGCGGTGTACCACGGCGCCGAGGGCCTGCGGCGGATCGCGCAGCACGTGCACACCGCCGCCACGACCTTCGCCTCCGGCCTCGTGGCCGGCGGGGTCGAGGTGCTCCACGAGACGTACTTCGACACGGTGGTGGCCCGCGTCCCCGGCGAGGCGGACGCCGTCGTCGGCCGCGCCCGCGCCGAGGGCATCCACCTGCGCCGGGTCGACGCCGACCACGTCGCGGTCTCGACCTCCGAGGTGACGACCGTGGCGCACCTGCAGGCCGTCTGGCGCGCGTTCGGCGTGGCCGGCTCGCACCAGGGGCCTGCCGCCGACGCGCTGCCCGAGGCCCTCGTGCGCGACGACGCGATCCTCACCCACCCCGTGTTCGCCGAGCACCGCAGCGAGACGCAGCTGCTGCGCTACCTGCGCACCCTGAGCGACCGCGACTACGCGCTCGACCGCGGCATGATCCCACTGGGCTCCTGCACCATGAAGCTCAACGCGACGGCGGAGATGGAGCCGATCAGCTGGCCCGGGTTCGCCGACCTGCACCCCTTCGTGCCGGCCGAGGACGCCGCGGGCATGATCGAGCTCGTCGAGACGCTCGAGTCGTGGCTGGCCGCGGTCACCGGCTACGCAGCCGTCTCCGTGCAGCCGAACGCCGGCTCGCAGGGTGAGCTGGCCGGTCTGCTCGCCATCCGCGCCTGGCACCGCAGCAACGGCGACGAGCGCCGCGACGTCTGCCTCATCCCGAGCTCGGCGCACGGCACCAACGCCGCGTCGGCCGTGATGGCCGGCATGCGGGTCGTGATCGTCAAGGCCACCGAGGTCGGCGAGGTCGACCTCGACGACCTGCGCGCGGTGTGCGCCGAGCACGCCGACGACCTCGCGGCGATCATGGTGACCTACCCGTCGACGCACGGTGTCTACGAGGACGGCATCACGGAGCTGTGCGACGTCGTGCACGCCGCGGGCGGACAGGTCTACGTGGACGGCGCCAACCTCAACGCCCTCCTGGGCCACGCGGAGCCCGGCACCTTCGGCGGCGACGTGTCGCACCTGAACCTGCACAAGACCTTCTGCATCCCGCACGGTGGCGGCGGTCCCGGCGTGGGCCCGGTCGCGGTGGCCAAGCACCTGGTGCCCTTCCTGCCGAGCCACCCGCTGCACCCGGTCGCCGCGAAGCGCCAGGGCATCGGCGCGATCAGCGCGGCACCGTACGGCTCGGCGGGCATCCTGCCGATCCCGTTCGCCTACGTGTCGATGATGGGCGCGCAGGGACTCACCGACGCGACGTCGGTGGCGGTCCTCTCGGCCAACTACGTCGCCGCCCGGCTGAAGGAGGCCTTCCCGGTGCTCTACACCGGACGCTCCGGGCTCGTCGCGCACGAGTGCATCCTCGACGTCCGCGGCATCACCAAGGAGACCGGCGTGACCGTCGACGACGTCGCGAAGCGGCTCGTCGACTACGGCTTCCACGCACCCACCATGAGCTTCCCGGTCGCGGGCACGCTCATGGTCGAGCCCACCGAGTCCGAGGACCTCGCCGAGCTCGACCGGTTCTGCGACGCGATGCTCGCCATCCGCGCGGAGATCGACCGGGTCGCGGCGGGGGAGTGGCCCGAGGGAGACAACCCGCTGGCGCAGGCTCCGCACGCGGCCCGCGAGCTGCTCGACTGGCAGCACGCGTACCCGGTCGCCACCGGCGTGTTCCCGACCGGCAGCACCCAGGACAAGTACTTCCCGCCGGTCGGGCGCATCGACCAGGCCTACGGCGACCGCAACCTCACCTGCTCCTGCCCGCCGATCGAGGCCTTCGCCTGAGCCGTGGCCCGGCGCGCGGTCTCAGGCCGTGTCGCCGGGCAGCGGCGTGTCGTCCACCTGGATGTCGAACCGCACCCGCTTGCCGGTCACGGACGTGACCGTGAGCGTCAGGCCGAAGCGGGTGTCGCCGTCGACGAGCGTGCAGCGCATGGTGCGGTCGACCTCGCCCACCAGACGTCCGGGACAGTCGATGCGGTCCGGCGCGCGGCCGTACTTCTCGCTCAGGCTGTCCATGACCTGCTGCTCGACCTGCCGCTCGGGCATGCTGCCGACGCGTCCCGCCCCCACCTCGACGCTGCAGGCCGCCGCGAGGAGGAGGGCGGCCAGCACGAGCATGGTGGCCGTGCGACGTCCCATGGCGCTCCTCCGAGGTCGGCTCGGGCACCCACGATACCCACGCCCACGCGGGAGGACGTGACCTGCACCCGAGACCTGGACTAGTGTCTGACATGTTCGTCCAGAGGGGGTGGGGTCATGTCCTTCGAGGTGGCTCCGACCGAGCTGCGCGCGGCGGCCGAGACGCTGCGCACCGAGGTCGACCCGTTCGCCGGGTTCCTGGTGCTGCAGGTCTGCTACGCCGACACCGCGCTCGGCCACGTCGAGCTCGACACCTGGATGACGACGATCGCCGAGCAGGTCGACGACGCCGCCGCACAGCTCCGCGAGGCCATGGTGGGCATCGCGGGCGCCCTTGACTACGTCGCGTCGCGGTACGAGAGCACCGACGACCAGGTCGCGCAGTGCTTCGCCCAGGACCCGATCACGGCGCTGGGCCTGCCCGAGGGCTTCGACCCCGGGCCGCCGCGGATCGGCCCGGCCGTCCCGCTGCAGGGATCGGGCACGGGAGGACAGCCGTGACGCTCGTCGGCGGCGCGTCCCTCGGCAGCACCGACGACCCCGCGGGGCTCGTCGTCGGCAGCGTCGAGACCGTCGAGAGCATCGCCACGCGGTTCTCCGACACCGCGAGCGACGTGGAGAACCGCCGGACCGCCCTGTCGCGGGTGCGTGCCTCGTCGTGGACAGGCGTCGCGGCCGACGCCTGGGAGACGCGGATGGACGAGGAGCTGACCCGGTTCACCCGGCTCGTGGAGGTACTGGAGACCGCCGCGACCGCGTTCACCGGCTACGCCGGCGCCCTGAGGACGGCGCAGGACCGCGCCCGCGAGGCCATCGAGTCCTGGGACCGGGGGGAGCAGGCCACCGAGACCGCGACCCAGGCGTTCAACCGCGACGTCGACGCCTACAACGACGCGATCCGCACCGGTGGACCGCTCCCGCCGCACCCGGGCACGTTCGTCGACCCCGGCCAGGACCTGCGCGACGAGGCCGAGCAGATCCTCTCCGACGCGCGCGACACCCTCGACGCGGCGGGAACCGACGCCGTGCGGGCGCTCGGCGGGCTACCGGGGTCGCGGACCGAGGGCAGCAGCAGCTGGTTCGGCGCCGAGGGCGAGGTGTCCGGCCCAACCTTCACCTGGGACGCCTTCTCCCAGGCGTTCGGCGACCGACGCACCGGCGACTACCGCGATGCCGAGCACAGCGACGCGGGCCTCAGCTTCGGCAGTCTCAGCGGCGACGCCTGGGTCTTCCGCGCGCAGGGAGGCTGGGAGGACTACATTGCCGGGGGCCGTGCCACCGCCGACGGCGAGTTCCGGTTCCTCACCGCCGACGGATCGGCCAGCGGCAGCCTGACCCCCGAGGGGCTGCGCCTCAACGCCGACGGCACGCTCACGCTGGTCGGCGCCTCCGGGCAGTTCGAGCACGCCTGGGAGCACGGTCACTACGGAGCGTCCGCCGAGGGGTCCGTCGAGGCGTCGGCCCAGGGGCACGCCGACATCGGGGCGACCGGTGCCCACGTCGGGGGCGAGGTGTTCGCCGGCGCGCGGATCGCCGGGGACCTCGAGGGCGGGCTCTTCGGCATCACCGCCCGTGGCACGGCCGAGGGCTGGGCCGGCGCGGGCGCCGGGGCCGACGGCGTGCTCGGCTACGATGACGGCGTCTTCCGGCTGAGCGGGTCCGGCGGAGCCGCCTGGGGGCTGGGTGGCAAGCTCGGGCTCGACCTCGAGGTCGACGTCCCGGAGCTCGTGGAGTCGCTCGACAGCGGGGTCACCGCCCTGCAGGAGCTGCTCCCGTGACCATTCCCGCGACCGCCCGCGTGACCGCTCGAGGAGAGGACCGGCCGTGGCCCAGCTGCCCATCGACCTGACGTTGAGGCTGCCCGACCCCGCGTGGCTGGTGGCCGACCCCGCCGAGCTCGGCCTCCCCGGTGCGGCGTTCGCGGCCACCCGGCCCGAGCCCGGCGCCGTCTTCGCACCCCTGCTCACCGTGTCGGGCGGTCTGCGCGACGCCGCCGAGGACGTGGCCGTGGTGGCCGACGAGTCCCTGGCCGTGTTCGCCGAGCAGGTCGAGGACGCCGAGGTCGTCGGCCGGGTGACGTCGGGGACCCCGACGGCGCCCGGGGTCACCCAGGTGCTCGCCGGCCGGGCGCCGCTGCAGGGGCGTCAGCGTGAGGTGCGGCAGGCGCAGGTCGTGGCGACGGCTCCGACGAGGGACGCGGACCGTCGCGCGGTCGTCGTCTTCACGCTGACCTGCCTCGCCGAGCAGCTCGCCATCCTCGGCCCCCAGCTCCAGTCGTTCGTGGCGTCGGCGCGCCCCGAGGGCGCCTGAGCGGTCGCCGCCCCCGCGTCAGCCCGGCGGGAGCACGCCGGTCAGCCAGAGCACCAGGACCACCAGTCCGCCGATGACGAGTCCGCCGACCGCGATGCCGGCGAACACCAGCCCGACCAGCTCGGACGAACCGAGGGCCACGCGCAGACCCACCTGGCGCGCCGCGAGGGTGATGAGCTCGCGTCCCTCCTGGGGAGCGAAGCGCAGGTCGGCGACCTTGACGGGCATGCCGTGCTCGTCGAGCCCCCAGACCTTCTCGACCCCGAGCGCGATGGTGCGTCCCCGCTCGACCGACGCGGAACCGGCCAGTGCCGGTGCTCCCGCGACCCAGTCGACACGGCGCACGACGTCGGTGATGGCGACGGCGTCACCACGGGGTCGTACCTCGTGGATCACCGTCCGCTCGATCCCGGCCTGCCCGAGGACCGTCCGCCAGCGACGGTCGGCGAGGTCGAGCCGCAGGTCGAATCCGTCGTCGACGACGTCCACGACGTACGGCGTGTCCTCGACCGCGTCCCGGACGGCCTGCAGGAGGAGGTCCATGGCGGGCGTCATGCGCTGCTCCGGCTCATGGAGCCGATCCTAGGACGCCGTCGGCACCGACGCGGTCTGCCACCACGTGACCACGCGGTCCACGACCACGCCCGGGTGCTTCACCCAGCGCACGTGGTCCGTGCTGCCCCCGTCGGGCACGGCGTCGCGGGTGTAGACCCACCGGGTGACGGCGGCAGGGTCGAGGAACTGCTCCACGAAGCGCTTGTTGGCAGCGGACACCGCGTACGCGTCACCCTGCAGGTGCACGACGAGCGCGGGGGTGGTCACCGGCTCGCGCACCTCGAAGGGTGGGCGTCCCGTCCGGACGAAGTGCGCCCACTCGCGCATCAGCGTGCGCGCACCCGGTGCCCCGAAGGCCGGCTTCGGGAGGTGGCCCAGCCCCTGCGTCACCAGTGGGATCGCCGACGCGAAGGCGAGCATGGGCAGGCCGCCGTAGGGGTAGAAGCGGTGGTGCGGGGTGGAGGCCCCCACCATCACCAGCCCGTCGGCGTGCACCGTGGTGTCGTCCCGCTGCTGGAGCCCGACCGCCAGCTGGGCGCCGAGGCTGTGTCCGAGCACCAGCACGGGGCGCGCGGGCTCGGCCCTGCGTGCAGCCCGGACTGCGTCGGCGAGGTCGTCGATCTCGTCGGCGTAGGACCAGTCGTCCGCCCGCGACGCCGTCCGCCCGTCGGGCTCGAACCCACGCCGGCCGAGCGCCTGCGCCGACCAGCCGACGTCCTCGAACGCCGCCACCAGCGGTCGGTAGAAGCGGGACGGGACCGCCATGGCGGGGGAGACGAGGACGTGCGGGTTCACGTCGTCCATGGTCGCGCAGGTGTCCGGCGGGTCGGCCGAGGGGTCAGGCCGGCATCGCGGCGACCGGATCGGTCGTCGGGGCCGGCGAGCCGCCGTCGGGCTCGACCGTCACCGCGAAGGCGTCGCTGCCCGCGATGTCCTGGGCGTAGAGCATGCCGGCACCGCTGCCGAGCACGCCCAGCGACCGCGGCACACCGTCGTGCATCGCCCACACCTGGTAGACGTGCCCGTCGTCGAGCTGCTTGAGGTCCGAGCCCATCACGACGGCGGCGTCGTGCGAGGGGGACGCGACGACGCGCATGGTGCCGCCGGTGCGGACCTTCCCGTCGAGCATGGTCGCGTCGCCGGCCACCATGACCGCGCTGATCCGCGCGGAGTCGGCCTGCAGGTCGTCGGCTCTGTTGTGCTCGGAGACGTAGCCACCGATCGCACCGGCGGCCACGAGGACGGACGCGGCGACCAGGAGCCGAGGACCGGCGCGGCGGATGCGGCCCCGCTGGGCGAGCGTCGTGACGACCGGGCGCTCCTGCGCGGTCGCGCTGACCTCGGACAGCAGACGCGCGCGGAGCGCGGGCGGCGGCGTGTCGGCCTCGGCCTCCGCGAGGCGGAGCGCCGTGAGGTGGAATCCGCGCAGCTCCTGGCGGCACTCGGCGCACTGGTCGAGGTGTCCCTCGAACCGGGCCCGCTCGTGCGGGTCGAGCGCGTCGAGTGCGTAGGGCGCGGCGAGGGTGTGCAGATCGTGCGTCATGAGACCTCCACTCCCATGCAGTCACGCAGACGCACGAGTCCGTCGCGCATGCGCGTCTTGACGGTGGCAGGGTTGGCGCCGAGCACCTGTGCCACCTCGGCGTACGTGTATCCCTGGTAATAGGCGAGGTTCACGGCCTCGCGCTGCAGCTCGGTCAGGCCCTCGAGACAGCGCCGCACCTGCTCGTGCTCCAGACGGACGGTCACCGTCTCCAGCACCTGGTCGTGGTCGACGCCGGGCGACCAGTCATAGCTGTTCTCCCGGTTGGTCGCCGCCTGGTCGTGACGCACTGCGTCGACGGCCCGGCGGTGCGCCAGGGTGAGCACCCAGCTCTTGGCGGTCCCGCGGGCGGGGTCGAACCTGGCGGCGGTCTGCCAGACCTGGAGGAACACCTCCTGGGCCACCTCCTCGGCGCGCGCGGGGTCGCGGATGACGCGACGGGCCATGCCGAAGACCGTGGCACCGAGGGCGTCGTAGAGCGCCGCGAACGCGCTCTCGTCGCCGCGGGCGACACGGACGAGCAGGTCGTCGGGGTCGACCGCGGGCGCGGTCTCCGGAACCGCGGCCAGGCGATCGGCTGCTGACTGGCTCATGCGCGACTCCTTCCCGAACAAGCTTCTACGGGCCATTCGCGGCTGCCTCCGGGGTGGATGGGTCGAGCGGGGAAGAGTTCTCGGTCACATCCTAGGGAGCGCCTCCCATCCTCCGGCTGCAGCCTCAGGGCCGCTGTGTCACGGTGGCCAGATGAGCGAGGAACCGCGCGAGCCGCGGCTGGACGTCATCCACCGTCCGGACCAGCCGCGGGCCGTGGTGCTGGTCCTGCACGGCGGTCAGCAGCGCAGCACGCAGCCCGTGCGCAACCGCAACGCGAGCTGGTGGCGCATGCTGCTGGTCGCCAAGGCGCTTCGGCCGGTGGCCCGTCGCGAGCAGCTGGCCGTGCACCTCCTGCAGCACCGGGTGCGTGGCTGGAACGACGACCGCGACCCGTCGCCCGTGCGAGACGCCCGGTGGGCGCTCGACCGGCTGCGTGAGCAGCACGGCGACCTGCCGGTGGTCCTCGTCGGTCACTCGATGGGCGGACGCACCGCGTGCCGCACGGCGGACGACTCCTCGGTCGTCGGCGTCGTCGGCCTCGCGCCGTGGCTGCCCGCCGGCGAGCCGCACCGCGCGCTCGCCGGGCGGGCGCTGCACGTGCTGCACGGACCACACGACCGGTGGACCTCCGCCGCCCTGAGCCGGACCTTCGTCGAGCGTTGCCGTCCGATCGCGACGGAGGCGACGTGGACGGCGCTCCCGGGCGCGGGGCACTACATGCTGCGCCAGGTGTCGGCCTGGAACGGCTTCGTGGAAGACTCGACCCTGCGGATCCTCGGCGTCGACGCGCGGGAGGCCCGCGACACCGACGAGCCGACCAGAGGACCAGCCTGACGTGACCGACACGATCGCCTACGGCGTCGCCCTGCTGGCGCTGCTGGTGGCCGTGTTCGCGGCGACGCACACCGTGCGGGACGCCCCGTTCGGGAACCCGCTCTTCTACGCGGTGTCGGTGCTGGAGCTGGTCCTGCTCGTCGTCATGGTCGGCGGCTTCGTGGCGCTCGCGCAGACCGACCGCGACGTCTCGGGCGGCCTGTACGTGTCGTACTGGCTCACGGTGGTGGTCCTGCCGCCGGCCGCGGTGCTGTGGGGGATCGCCGAGAAGAGCCGGTGGGGCACCGGCGTCGTCGTCGTGGCACTGCTCACCGTCGCCGCCCTGATGGTGCGGCTGCTCGGGATCTGGAAGGGGACCTATGTCTGAGCACACCTCCTCCGAGGACGGCGCCGCCGGCCGGACCTCGACCGGACCGGGCCGGGCGCTCGTGGCGGTCTACGCGGTCTTCGCGATCGCTGCGACGGCGCGCTCGGTCTACCAGCTGGTCGTCAAGGCCGACGAGGCGCCCGTGGCGTACGCCCTCTCGGCGCTCGCCGGCGTCGTCTACGTCCTCGCGACCTACGCTCTCGCCACCGACCGGCACCGCCTCGCCGTGGGAGCCGTGCTGTTCGAGCTGGCCGGCGTGCTCGGGGTCGGGCTGCTGACGCTCCTCGACGGCGGGCTGTTCCCGGACGCGACGGTGTGGTCGGACTTCGGCGCCGGGTACGGCTACGTGCCGCTCGTGCTGCCGTTCGTCGGCCTGTGGTGGCTGCACCGCACGCGCGGCCCGGCCTGAGTCGTCAGCGCCAGGCGGGGGAGAGGCGCACGACCTCGCCCACCACGGTGACGGCGGGGGAGCCCACGCCGACCTCGACGCAGCGGTCGGCGATCGTGGCCAGCGTGCCCACGGTGACGCGCTGGTCCGGGGTGCAGCCGCGCTCCACCACGGCGACGGGCGAGCTCTCGGGGTGTCCTGCGGCGACGAGGGTCGCCGCGCTCTGGGCGAGACGGCGCACACCCATCAGCATGACGATGGTGTGGTCCGGCGACGCGGGGAGGTCGCCGAGCTCGTCGTGCGCGGTGACGACGCTGAAGCCGGTCGCGACGCCTCGGTGGGTCACGGGGATGCCGGCAGCCGCCGGGACGGCGATCGCGCTCGTGACGCCGGGGACGACCTCGACGGGCACCCCGGCCGCCTCGCAGGCCTGACGCTCCTCGCCGCCGCGCCCGAGCACGTACGGGTCGCCGCCCTTCAGCCGGACGACGAGCTTGCCCGCGAGGGCACGGTCCACGAGGATCCGGTTGATCTCGTCCTGCGGCACCGGGTGGTGGTCGGGCAGCTTGCCGACGTCGACCACCTCCACGTCGGGCGCGAGCTCCTCGAGGGCGTCCAGCGGCGCGAGCCGGTCGACGACGACGACGTCGGCCTCGGCCAGCAGCCGTCGGCCGCGCGTCGTCAGCAGGTCGGCGTCACCCGGTCCGCCGCCCACCAGGGCGACCGATCCCTCGGGGTGGTGGGTCCGGTGCCGCAGCGGCAGGTCACCGGTCTGCAAGGCCGCGGCGACGGCGTCGCGCAGCACCGAGGCGCGGCGCGCGTCGCCCCCGCCGCTCACCGCGACGTGCACGTCGTCGACGGACGCGACGGCCGGCATCCATGCCGTCGCGTGGTCGGGATCGCCACCCTTGAGGCACCAGACCCGCGCCTGCTCCGCGTCGGCGGCCACCTGGTCGTCGACCGCGCTGTCGGTGGCGGTCTGCACCAGCCAGGCACCGTCGAGGTCGCCGGTGCGGTACCCGCGCTCGAGCCAGGTCAGGCGGCCGAGGCCGGCGAGCTCCCGGATGCGGGCGCTCACCTCCGGGGCGACCACCACGACGTCCGCGTCGGCGCCCAACAGGGCGTGGACGCGGCGCGAGGCGACCGTGCCACCGCCGACCACCACGACGCGGCGGCCCTCAGGACGCAGGGTGAGGGGGAGAGGCACGCTCAGACCGTAGCGGTCGCGAGCAGCGCGTCGCCCACCATGCCCGCGGCGAGCGTCGTGCCGTCCTGGCCGTCGACCAGGAGGAACGAGCCGCCCGCGCGGGCGTGCAGGTACTCCTCGGCCGCGATGGGGGAGGCCAGACGCAGCGTGACGTGCCCGATGTCGTTGAGCTCGAGGGAGTCCGCGGGCTCGAGCCTCGCCGCGTCGAGGTCGAGGCGTCCCTTGATCTCGGTCACCATCGCCTGCACGGTCCGGGTGCCGTGCTTGAGCAGCACCTTCGTGCGGCCCGCGAGCCGGTGGTCCGCGAGCCACGCGATCGTGCCCTCGACGTCCTGGGTGACCGCCGGGACGCTCCGCGAGGTCACGATCAGGTCACCGCGCGAGACGTCGACGTCGTCGGCCAACCGCAGCGTGACCGACTGGGGCGCGAACGCGACGTCGAGCTCGCCGTCGGCGGTGTCGATGCCCGCGACGGTGCTCGTGCGTCCGCTCGGCAGGACCGTGACGGGATCGCCCGGGCGCACGAGGCCGGACGCGATCTGCCCGGCGTAACCGCGGTAGTCACGGTGCTCGTCGCCGGCCGCGGCCTGCGGGCGGATGACCAGCTGCACAGGGAAGCGCAGCGGCTCGGAGTGCGGCTCGCCCGCCGGTGCGAGGGTCTCGAGGAACGTGAGGACGCTCGGCCCCTCGTACCAGGGCGTGCGGGCGGACGCCTCCACGACGTTGTCGCCGTCGAGGGCGGACACGGGGATGGTCGTCACGTCGGTCAGCCCGAGCGACGTGGCCACCCCGAGCACCTCGGACGCGACCCGGTCGTACGTGGCCTCGTCGAAGTCGACCAGGTCGATCTTGTTGACCACGACGACGACGTGCGGCACCCGCAGCAGCGAGGCGACGGCGAGGTGGCGTCGGGTCTGCTCCTGCACGCCCTTGCGGGCGTCGACGAGCAGCACGATGACGTCGGCCGTGCTGGCCCCGGTGACGGTGTTGCGCGTGTACTGCACGTGTCCGGGGCAGTCGGCGAGGATGAACGACCGCTCGGCGGTCGCGAAGTAGCGGTAGGCGACGTCGATCGTGATGCCCTGCTCCCGCTCGGACCGCAGCCCGTCGGTGAGCAGCGCGAGGTCGGCCGACGCGAGCCCCCGGTCGCGGCTGACCCGCTCGACCGCGTCGAACTGGTCGGCCAGCACCGACTTGGAGTCGTAGAGCAGGCGGCCGACGAGGGTGGACTTGCCGTCGTCGACGGAGCCGGCGGTGGCCAGCCTGAGCAGCGTCCTGGTGGGCGACGTCGTGGTGGGCAGCGTGGCCATCAGAAGTACCCCTCCTTCTTCCGGTCCTCCATGGCTGCCTCGGACGCGCGGTCGTCGGCACGGGTGGCGCCCCGCTCGGTCAGCCGCGTGGCCGCCACCTCCACGACGACGTCCTCGACGGTCGCGGCGTCGCTCTCGACGGCCCCGGTGCAGGACATGTCGCCGACCGTGCGGTAGCGGACCAGGCGACGCTCGACGGTCTCACCGGGTCGCGGCTGGGAGACCTCGGTGACGGCGACGAGCATGCCGTCGCGCTCGAACACGTCACGCTCGTGCGCGTAGTACAGCTCGGGCAGCTCGATGCCCTCGGCGGCGATGTACTGCCACACGTCGAGCTCGGTCCAGTTGCTCAGCGGGAAGACCCGCACGTGCTCACCGGGGCGGTGCCGACCGTTGTAGAGGTTCCACAGCTCGGGCCGCTGGTTGCGGGGGTCCCACTGGCCGAACTCGTCGCGCAGGCTGAACACCCGCTCCTTGGCCCGGGCCTTCTCCTCGTCGCGGCGACCGCCACCGAAGACGGCGTCGAACTTGTGGTCGGTGATGCCGTCGAGCAGCGGCTGGGTCTGCAGCTGATTGCGGGTGCCGTCGCTGCGCTCGCGCAGCCGGCCGTCGTCGAGGTAGTCCTGGACGGAGGCGACGACGAGGCGCAGCCCGAGCCGCTCGACCGTCGCGTCGCGGAACGCGAGCACCTCGGGGAAGTTGTGCCCGGTGTCGACGTGCATGACGGGGAAGGGCACCGGCGCGGGCCAGAAGGCCTTCGTCGCCAGGTGCAGCATCACCACGGAGTCCTTGCCGCCGGAGAACAGGAGCACGGGACGCTCGAACTCCGCAGCGACCTCGCGGATGATGTGGATCGCCTCCGACTCCAGCCAGGCGAGCTGGTCGAGCCGGTAGGTCGGGCGCTCGGCGGTACCGGGCGCGTCGTCGACGACGGTCATGCGTTCCTTCTCGTTCGGGGTGAGGGTCTCGCTCACGTGTGCAGGCCGCACTCGGTCTTGTCCAGACCGGCCCAGCGACCTGCGCGGGGGTCCTCGCCGGGCGCGACGCGGCGGGTGCACGGCGCGCAGCCGATCGAGGGGTAGCCGTCCTTCACGAGCGGGTTGACGACGACGTCGTGCTCCTCCGCGTAGGCGAGCAGCTCGTCGAAGGTCCAGGCGGCGAGCGGGTTGACCTTGACCAGGCCGTTCTTCTCGTCCCACGTCACGAGGGGCGTGTCGGCACGGGTCGGGCCCTCGTCGCGGCGCACGCCGGTGATCCACACCTCGTAGCCGGCGAGCGTGCGGGTGAGCGGCTCGACCTTGCGCAGGTGGCAGCACAGCCCGGGGTCGCGGGCGAAGAGGTCCTTGCCGTGCTCGGCGTCCTGCTCCGCGACGGTCTGGCGGGGCATCACGTCGACGATCGTGAGCTCCATCGAGGACTCGACGGCGTCACGCGTGCCGATGGTCTCGGCGAAGTGGTAGCCGGTCTCGAGGAAGAGCGTGTCGACCCAGGGCAGGTGCCGCGCGACGACGTGGGGGAGCACGGCGTCGGCCATGGAGCACGCGACCGCCGTGCGGTAGCCGAACTCGTCCGCGACCCACGCCAGCACCTCGTCCGTGCTCGCGTCGGCGAGGCGCACGGCGGCCTCCTCGGCGACGGCGCGCAGCGTGTCCGCGTCGCGGCGGGGTCCGAGGACCGCGTCGCGGGTGCGGTGGTGCTCCTCGCGCGCGGCGTCGTGCGCGAGCTGGCGGTCCCGGCGCTCTGCGAGCGTCAGGCCGGAGGTGGGCAGGGTCTCGGGCATGGTTCAAGCGTAGGCGGGCATCCCGAAGAGTGGGCACGGCAGTCACATGATGGACAGGTCGGCTACGGCACGCGCTCCGGGGCACGCGACACGGCAGGAGCAGGTCTCTCCATCGCGCGGAACCGGCGGTCGGCCAGAGGCGCCAGGGTCGCGACGAGGTAGAGCGTCCCGGCGGCGACGAGGGCGCCCTCGAGCCCCAGGACGGCCAGCAGACCGCCTGCGACGAGACCGCCGAACGGCATGAGCGCCCACGCGACGGCCGTCGACAGCGACCCGACCCGACCGACCAGTCCACGCGGGATGCGCTCGTAGAACACGGCGCCCACGATGGGGTTCAGGAAGCCGGAGGCGAGCCCCGCGACCGCCATGACGACGACGGGCCACGCCGTCGAGCCCGTCCAGGCGAGGACGACGAACCGGGGGAGCCCGCACACGAGGAAGGCCGTCACGTACACGGCGAACCGGGGCATCCGCTGCGCCCACGCGGCCGCCAGCAGCGAGCCGACGAGCGACGTCGCCGCCATCACCGCGAGCAGCAGCCCGACGGCGGCGACCCCGGCGCCGCTGCGCTCGGCCCAGACCGGCAGCAGCACGGCCGTCAGGCCGACGTCGAGGAGGTTGGTGACGGCGATCATCGACGTCAGCGCCAGGATGACGGGGTCTCCGCGCAGGAACGTCCAGCCCTCCCGCAGCCGACGTCCGTACCGCTCGGGGCGACCTGCCGGCTCGGTCCGAGGCAGGAGGCGACCGGTTCCCGTCCCGAGCACCACGGCGGCGAGGGCGAGGCCGGCCGCGTTCGCCAGCAGGGCGTCGGCCGCTCCGACGAGGGCGACGAGCAGGGCGGCGAGCGCCGCACCGACGAGGCCGGCCGTGCGCTCGACGCCCGACGAGAGCCCGGTGACCCGCTCGAGCGGCACGTCCGCGACCTCGGCGACGGTCGGCGCGAGGCTTCGCCGCGCCGCGTCCGCCGGTCCGCGCAGCGCGCCGACGACCGCCACCAGCAGGAGGAGGAGCGGGAAGGGCAGGGCCCCGAGGTGGTGGAGCACGGGCACAGCACACACCACCGCGGCGCTGGCCGCGTCGCAGCCGACCGCAACCCGACGGGCTCCGAGGTGGTCGATCACGGGCCCGGCCAGGACCTTCGCGACCACGAGCGGAGCGAGCTCGGCGAACGCGACGAGCCCGGCCGCAGAGGGTGACCCGGTCGTCGTGAGCGCCAGCCACGGGATGGCGACGGCCGCCAGTCGCGTGCCGGTCAGGGCGAGCCCGTCGGCGACGAGCCACGCGACGAGCAGCCGACCCCTCCTCATGCGTCGAGCCTCATGCGTCGGTCACGCTGCCGGGCCACGGATTCGCGTGGACGCGGACGCTGAACGGTCGCGCGTCGGGGTGGTCGTCGTCCTCCACGGCCGACAGCAGGGCGACGAGCTGCTCGGTCAGCGCACGGGCCCGCTCCGGTCGCAGCCGCCGCACCCAGTCGCTGAGGGTCGAGGCCGCTCGCCACTCCTCGGGCAGCAGCGGGTACTCCTCGACGGCTCGCTGGAGCTGCTCGGCGTGCACGACGGCGACGGCCTGGCCGAACGCGTCGACCGCGGCGAGCTCGTCGGCGTCCCGAGGCGTGCTGGTCGACGTCGAGCGGTGCACGGCACGCCACCAGCGGGTCCGGGCGTCTCCGTCGCCCTCGGCCTCCTCGACGAACCCGTGCACGGCGAGCTGGCGCAGGTGGTAGGACGTCGCCCCCGACGAGGTGCCGGTCCGCGCGGCCAGGGTCGTGGCCGTCGCCGGCCCGTCGATCCGCAGCAGTCCCAGCAGGCGCAGCCGCAGGGGGTGGCTCAGGGCGCGGAGGGCGTGGGCGGACGGGACGACGGAAGGCTCGGTCACGGGACCAGCGTAGATCGCCAAGAGATCTTTGCAAAGATCTCTTGGCGAACTGTGCGGGTGTCGACGGGTGGGCATCGGGGCGTCGGGCTCGTAGGGTCGGGACATGGCCCGCTACCTCGAGATCCACCCGCAGAACCCGCAGAGCCGCGCCGTCGAGCAGGCGACCTCGATCCTGCGCGACGGCGGCCTCGTCGCGTACCCCACGGACTCGGGCTACGCGCTCGGCGCGGCTCCGGGCAACCAGGACGCCCTCGACCGGATCCGGAGCATCCGCAGGCTCGACGACAAGCACCACTTCACGCTCGTCTGCAAGGACTTCGCGCAGCTCGGGCAGCTCGTGCACCTCGACAACGCGATCTTCCGCGCGGTCAAGAACGCCACACCGGGCCCCTACACCTTCATCCTGCCGGGCACCCGCGAGGTGCCGCGACGACTGCTCCACCCGAAGAAGAAGACCGTGGGCGTGCGCATCCCCGACCACGTCGTCGTCCGGGCACTCCTCGACTCCCTGGGGGAGCCGATCCTGTCGAGCACCCTCATCCTGCCCGGCGAGACCGAGCCGATGACGGAGGGCTGGCTGGTCAAGGAGGAGCTCGACCACCTCGTGGACGCCGTCGTCGAGTCGGGCGAGGTCGTGGCCGAGCCGACGACCGTCGTGGACTTCGTCGACGGCGTGCCGGAGGTCGTGCGCGAGGGCGCGGGCGACCCGGACCGCTTCCGGTGAGCCCGTCGGCCGCACCGGGAGCCACCTTCGTCCTGGTTCCCGGCGCCGGGGGCTCGCCGTGGTTCTGGAGCCGTGTGGTGCCGCTGCTCGAGGCGATCGGTCACCGGGCGGTCGCGGTCGACCTGCCGGGGGAGGACCCCGACGTCGATCTGCAGGGCTACGTCGACCGGGTGGTCGCCGCGGTGCGTACCTCGCGCGCGGAGGGTCCGGTGGTGCTGGTGGGCCAGTCCTTCGGCGGCTTCAGTGCGTCGGCAGCGGCCCTCGTCGAGCCCGTCGACCTGCTCGTGCTGCTGAACGCGATGGTCCCGCGGCCCGGCGAGTCGGGCGTGCAGTGGTGGCGCGCCGTCGGGCAGGCCGCAGCCCGGCGCGAGGCCGAGGCGGCCGCCGGACGCGACCCGTCGCGACCGTTCGACGTGCTCGAGGTGTTCTTCCACGACGCGCCCGACGACGTGCTGGCTGAGGCCGCCGAGCACGACCGGCAGCAGACCGATCGCGCGTTCGGATCCCCGTGGCCTGGTGAGCACTGGCCCGACGTCCCGACCTGCGTACTCGTCGCCGACGACGACCGGCTCTTCCCGCCGGGCCTGCAGGAGCGCGTGGCGCAGGAACGGCTCGGTGTCACGCCGAGGTCGGTACCAGGGGGTCACCTGAACGCCCTGACCCGGCCCCAGGAGCTGGTCGACGCCCTGGTGGCCTGCCTCAGCGACGCCGTGCCGAGCTGAGCACCAGCGGTGCGGTCGCGGCCAGCAGCGCCGCGAGCAGGAGCATGGCGGGCGTCCCGGGCAGCCACGACAGCAGCAGCGTCCCCAGGTACGGTGCGGCGAAGCCGAGGTAGGTCAGGCTGTAGAAGACGGCCGTCACCGTGGCGAGGTCGGCCGGCCGCGCCACCTCCTCGACCGTGGCCAGGCCGGCGACGAGGATCCAGCCGTACGCGGCGCCGAGCCCCACGGCCGCCAGGACGGTGAGCGCGCCCCACCCCGTCAGCGACGCGAGCGTGGCCACGAGGAAGCCGACGACGCCGGCGCCCACGCCCAGCAGGACGGTGGTGCGCGGGGAGCGGCGACGACCGAGCGGCTGGACGAGGACCCCGGTCCAGAGCGTCAGCGCCACGAGCGCTCCGCCCACGGCGACGTTCGGGCCGGGCACGGGGGCGACCTGCGGCACCGTCGCGAACGCCAGCGTCGCGCACCCGAAGACCCAGGGCGCGGTGAACAGCGTGCGTCGCACGAAGGCGGGGGAGCGCAGCGCGTGCACGACACGCCCCGTCTCGGCGTCGAGCGGGTCGTGGTGCGCGCGCACCGGCTCGGGCGCGTTCCAGGCGAACACGGCGACGAGCACCGTGAGGACGAGGTGCGGGACGTAGGGCAGCAGCAGGGGGTGCGGGAGCCACTGGGCCATCAGCCCGGTGACGAGCGGGCCCGTGCCGAAGCCGGCCGACAGCGCGATCGCCGCACGTCGTGCGCCCGTGCCGGCCGGTCCGGTCGAGAGCTCCTTGACCCAGGCGGTCCCGGGAGCGAACGCCGCACCCGAGGCGACACCGGCGAGCAGGCGACCCAGCAGGAGCAGCAGGAGGCTGTGGCCACCGAGCAGCAGCACCACGGTGGCGACGAAGGAGAGCACGAGCACCGGCCGCATGACGCGGCGTCGGCCGAGCCGGTCCGAGACGGGTGCGACGAGCAGCAGCGTCGGGATGAGCCCGACGGCGTAGGCCCCGAACAGCAGGGTGACCTCGGCGGCGGTCGCACCGTCCTCGACGCGGTAGACGGGCAGCAGGGCGGCGAACTGGTTGGCGCCCCAGCCGACGGCGAAGAGCGACAGCGCCGGCGCCGGCCACGACCGGGACGCACGGTGGACGGGTCCGGGAAGCAGCACGCGCCCACTGTAGGAGCGGGCGACGGCTACCGCCCGCGGTGGTCGACGCGCGACATGCGGGACCCGCGTCGCTCGACCTGCACGTGCGGGCTGAGCTGCATGAGGCGCAGCGCGACGAACCGGTGCGGGCGGAACGGTTCGAGCGCGGCGGCGACCTCGTCGTCGTGCTCGAGCCGTCGGCCGAGCAGCGCGGTGCCGACCGTGCTGGCCAGGTGGTAGTCGCCGAAGGGGACCGCGTCGGTGTCGCCGAATGCCCGCGAGCCGACCTCCGCTGCCGTCCACACCCCGATGCCGGGGATGCTGCGCAGGCCACGGTAGGCACCGAGAAGGTCGTGGGGGCCGAGACGCTCGAGCGCGTCCGCCATCCGGGTGGCGGCCTGTGCCGTGCGGTAGCGCTTCGGGTCGACCCCGCAGTGGTGCCACGCCCACGACGGCAGCGCCGCCCAGGCGGCACCGGTGAGGGGCACACGCATCCCCGCGGGCGCCGGGCCCGGCGCCGGCTCGCCGTGGCGGTGCAGCAGCTGGCGCCAGGACAGGAAGGCGTCGGCGCCGAGCACCTTCTGCTCGATGATCGCGGGCACCAGGGCGCCCACGACGTCGCCCGTGCACGGAACGCGGAGCCCCGGGAAGCGTCGGTGCGCGTCGGCGACGACGGGGTGTGCGAGGGGCAGGTCGTCGACGGGCAGCCCGACGAGCCGGGGCAGCGCCTCCGCCTGGTGCTCGGCGCCGGGGCCCCACGCCTGCAGGTGGACGGTTGAGGGTCCGACCTGGCGCAGCAGCGTGGTGGCGGGACCGTCGGGGGTGTGCACGACGCGCCAGTGGTCGTGGCCGACGCGCCGGTACGCCGGGTCGGCGGGCCCCCGGCGCAGGGTGGAGAGGGTGCGGCGGAGGTCGAGCGGCGCGCCGTCGTCGTGGATGCGTTGCGCCTCAGGCTCAGCCACGGGGCGTCCGCCGCTGCCACCAGCGTCGTCGAGGCGGCGGGGGAGACGTGCGCGCGGCGGCCCGTGCGCGCAGGCGCTCACGCCACGCGGCAACCTCCTCCTCGACGTCGCGCAGGGGCGTGACGACGGGCGGTCCGCCCTGGAGCTGACGTCGGGCCTCGACGACCCGCCGGTTGAAGTCGGTCAGGAGGTCGCGGACGTGGGTCTCCGAGCCGGAGGTGTCGAGGAGGTCGTCGAGCTCGGCGTCCTCGCGTCGCAGCGCGAGCGCCGGCGGGAGGACGCCGGAGACGTTCTCGCGCTCCATCAGCTGCTTGAGCCACCAGTCGGGGTCGTGGCGGTAGACCCGCGCCGGGAGCGGCTTGCCCGCCAGCGGCAGGTCGTCGAACTCGCCGCGCGCGATCGCGGCCCGGACCTGTCCGTCGACGTAGAGGGTCTGGTCCTCGGGGCGGCGTCCGCGCTCGGGGCGCGACGGCGTCTCCTCGGGCGCGGGGTCGTCGCCGAGCCGGTAGTGTGCCGCCCGGCGGCGGGGGTCGTCGGCCATCGTTCCTCCTGGCTCCACCGTAGCCAGGAGGAACGACATCGGCCCCTCAGCTCAGTCGACGTCGTCGTCGACCCAGTCGAGGGTCTTGGTGACGGCCTTCTTCCAGCTGCGGTAGTACTTCTCGCGCTCGTCCTCGGACATCTGGGGCGTCCACCGCTTGTCCTCGCCCCAGTTGGCGCGCAGGTCGTCCTCGTTCTGCCAGTAGTCGACGGCGAGCCCGGCGGCGTAGGCGGCGCCGAGCGCGGTGGTCTCGGCCACCTTGGGGCGTACGACGTCGACACCGAGGATGTCGGCCTGGAACTGCATGAGCGTCTCGTTGACGACCATGCCGCCGTCGACGCGCAGCTCGGCGAGCGGCACGCCGGAGTCGGCGTTCATGGCGTCGAGCACCTCGCGCGTCTGGTAGGCGGTGGACTCGAGCACGGCCCTGGCGATGTGGTTCTTGTTCACGTAGCGGGTCAGTCCCACGAGCGCGCCGCGTGCGTCGGGCCGCCAGTGCGGGGCGAACAGGCCGGAGAAGGCGGGCACGAAGTAGGCGCCGCCGTTGTCGTCGACCTTCCGCGCGAGCTCCTCGATCTCCGGGGCGCTGGAGATGAGGCCGAGGTTGTCGCGGACCCACTGCACGAGCGATCCGGTGACGGCGATGGAGCCCTCGAGCGCGTACACCGTCGGCTGGTCGCCGATCTTGTAGCAGACGGTGGTGAGCAGACCGTTCTCCGACGGGACGGCCTCGGTGCCGGTGTTCAGGAGCATGAAGTTGCCGGTGCCGTAGGTGTTCTTCGCCTCTCCCTTCGCCAGGCATGCCTGGCCGAAGGTCGCGGCCTGCTGGTCGCCGAGGATGCCGGCGACGGGGGTGCCGCGCAGGATGCCCGGCTTGCACTCGCCGTAGACCTCCGAGCTGGACCGGATCTCGGGCAGCATCGAGAGCGGGATGCCCATGTCGGCGGCGATCTGCTCGTCCCACTCGAGGGTCTCGAGGTTCATGAGCATGGTGCGCGAGGCGTTGGTGACGTCGGTGACGTGCACGCCGTCGTTCTCCGCCCCGCCGGTGAGGTTCCACAGCACCCAGGTGTCCATGGTCCCGAACAGCAGCTCGCCGGCCTCGGCACGCTCCTTGACGCCGTCGACGTTCTTGAGGATCCAGGTGACCTTCGGGCCGGCGAAGTAGGTGGCGAGCGGCAGGCCGACGGTCTCCTTGTAGCGGTCGGGGCCGGCGTCGCCGCCCAGCCGGTCGACGATCTTCTGGGTGCGCGTGTCCTGCCAGACGATCGCGTTGTACACGGGCTGGCCCGTGCTGCGGTCCCAGACGACGGCGGTCTCGCGCTGGTTGGTGATGCCGACGGCGGAGATGTTGCGGCTGTTGAAGTTCGCCTTCGCGAGCGCGCCACCGATGACCCGCCGGGTGTTCTCCCAGATCTCCAGCGCGTCGTGCTCCACCCAGCCCGCGCGGGGGAAGATCTGCTCGTGCTCGACCTGGTCGACCGCGACGACGGAGCCGCTGCGGTCGAAGATCATCGCGCGGGTGGAGGTCGTGCCCTGGTCGATCGCGAGGACGTACGTGTTGTCGGCCATGCTCGGTTCTCGTTTCTGTGGTGCGGTCGGGTGGGGTTCGGTCAGGTCAGGCGTAGTTCGCGGCAGCGGCGAGCAGTCCTGCGAGGATGCCACCGACGACCGGTCCGACGACAGGGATCCAGGCGTAGGACCAGTTGCTGTCGCGTTTGCGGCGGATGGGCAGCACGGCGTGGGCGATGCGGGGCCCGAGGTCGCGCGCAGGGTTGATGGCGTAGCCGGTGGGGCCGCCGAGGCTCGCTCCGATGGCGACCACGAGCAGGGCCACGGCGAGCGGGCCGAGCCCGCTGGGCGTCTTGCCGAACGCGATGATGACGAACACGAGCACGAAGGTGCCGATCACCTCGGTCAGCAGGTTCGAGCTGGTGCGCGGGATCTGGGGCGCGGTGCAGAACACGCCGAGCTTGTCGTCGGGGTCGCTCTCCTCGGCGTCGAACTGGTCGCGGTAGGCGAGCCAGCAGAGCCCGGCCCCGAGGATCGCGCCGACCAGCTGCGCCGCGAGGTAGACCAGCACCTTCACCGCGGTGTCGCCGCCGAGGTCGTCTCCCGAGGCGACGAGGCCGAGGGTGACGGCCGGGTTGAGGTGGGCGCCGGACTGATAGGCCACGTACACGCCGGCGAAGACGGCGAGTCCCCAGCCGATCGTGATCATCAGCGGTCCGCCGCCGTGCCCGTTGGTCTTGGCGAGCACCACGTTGGCGACGACCCCGCACCCGAGCAGCAGCAACGTGGCCGTGCCCAGCAGCTCGGGCAGGAAGATCCCGGTGAGCATATTTCCCCCCGGGCCCGGCTCGTCGCCCGTCGTCCGCCCGGTGCGGACGTCCCTGGAAGGCCGAGCGTCGGACCCGCGATCAGGCTAGCGTGATGGTGGTCACACGGCGACGGCGGGTGAGGCTGCCGACGAGGACGCCGGTGTGGGCACCCAGAAGCGCTGCTCGCCCTCGTGGTTGATCCCGTCCGGCACGCCTCCGTTCTTCTCCACGACGCGTCGGGAGGCGTGGTTGACGGGAGAGACCGTGAGGAGCGCGGGGGAGATGCCCAGGGCACCGGCCTTCACGAGTGCCTGGCGGAGCATCTCGGTGGCGTGTCCCTGGCCCTGCCACGGGCTGACCACGTGGTACCCGATGTGGCCGCCGCCCTGGTCGGCGATGAGGCGGTGCCGGATCACGAGGCTGCCGAGGTAGTACTCGCCGGAGACGAACCAGAACACCTCGGAGGGCACGCCCCATCGCTCGCGCACGCCGATGCGTTCCGCGACGAAGGCGTCGAAGTCGCGACTGGCGGCGGAGAGCCACTCCGCGCTGGCGCCACGGTGCCTCATGTCGGCCATCTCGCCGACCAGGTAGGTGGCACGCACGGCCGCCGTCGGCGCCACCAGGGTGGGCGGATCGGTGAGCGTGATCATGAGGGCAGCCTACGGCGCGCGCGTCGCGCCCCTCCGTGGTCCGCCCCCTCGACGATGGTCCGCGATGCGGCGCGGGTCGAGGTGGTGGATCTCGAGGAGCTGGAGGGTGCGGGTCTGGCGGTTCCAGGCGCGGGTGAACGCGGTCTGGGCGGGGATGGTGCGGGTGGGTAGGTGCCAGTGGGCGTTGCCGTGCTCGTCGTGGCTGACGGTCAGTGCTCCTCGGGTCTTGAGGCCGTGGTGGGGTGGGCACCGGTGGTGCAAGTTGCCCGCTGCGGTGGGCCCGCGCTGCTGCCCGGGTGGTTGTCCTGGTGGTGGGTCGGGGTCGTAGGGGATCTGGTGGTCCAGGTCGCAGGCGACGGCGGGGCGGGTGCAGCCGGGAACGTCACACGTGCCGTCCACCAGGTTCAACGCCCTGCGGAGGGGCTGGGTGGGGAAGCGGCCGAGCTCGGTGACGTCGAGGATCCCGCCGTTCTCGTCGGTCAACAACCGCGAGAACAGCGTCCCCTCTTGGGTGGCGAGCTCGGCGAGCAGGGCAGGGTCGAGGACGTGCTGCCCATCGGCCGACACCGCCGGCTCGCTCGAGACACCGAGGAGGGTGGTCAGGGGGACGGTGATGCCGATGTGGAAGCGGCCCCGCCCTGACGTGGTCACGGTGTCGTCCTTGCGCAGGAGAGTGTTCACCAGGGCGTCGGCGCGGGCCTGCGCCAACGTCCGGCCATCGTCCGGGCTCTGACTGCGGGAGGCCTTCGCCGCGAGGCTCAGATCCCGATCGATCAGCACCGCGTCAGCCGTGGGGATCAACGCCTGGAGCAGGCTCATCCCGTCATCCAGCGCGGTGATCGTGACAGTGCGATCCGCCTCCGCACTCTTGCGGCGCTCGGTGGCGTGGTCGGGTTCGACCCGGACCAGGAACCGGCGCAACCAACCCTTCAGCTGGCCCAGGGTGTGGCTGGTGGCGTAGGCGAGCACTTCCTCGTCCAACCGGGTGATGTTCTCCGGCGCGTGGAGCTTCCATGCGGTCGAGGCGATCTCCCTCGCTTTGGCCCGGTCGACCTCCCCGGCCTGGTGCGCGGACCACACCGTGGGCAGGTCCATCACCAGGGTCCGGGTCGCCGAGACCAGGTTCGCGACGAACCCCTGCGCCACGTTCAGCTCGACGCCGATCTCCAGGATCGCGACCTGACGGGCGTCCTCCACCTGACGCGCGCTCAATCCTTGGGTGAGGGCGTCGGTGCGGCGGGTCTCGACGAACCGCAGCACCGCCCGAGCCTGTTCCGCCTCCGCAGCCCACACCCGACGTGACGCATCCATCGCGTCGGCCAGGAGGGTGTCGGTGGGGTTCATAGTTCCAACCTAGGCACCCCCTCCGACACCACC